>NZ_BAEB01000038.1:0-179665 GCF_000241225.1 Acinetobacter sp. NBRC 100985
TTTTTATATCTATGTTGATTTAGGCGGCATGTTTGGACTGAGCATTAAGGAAATGTCCAATTTCTTGGCTGAATTTTCTTGGTTCTGTAATTAGAGGTGTGTGCCCTGAACGCTCAAAGTAAACGGCTGTTGCATTGCTTAACGAGTTAGCAATCAATGTTTGTCCTGTTTCAGGGTAAAGCGTAGATTCACGACCAATAAAGAAAGTCGTTGGGCAATCAACATGACTGATTGCTTCACGATAATCTTCATCGTGATTTAAATAGTTCTCTACATACCAAAGCAAGTAATCTAGGCGTTGAATTGGTAGTAAATACTTTTGTAAGAATGGGCGATGTAATGCGAGTTTGAAAATCTTAGGGCTGTAACTGTTGCTGCTCTGAAACTCAATGAATCCAGCCCATAAACTTACTAGCTTATAGCGGATATCATCTGGCAAATCCTCTAACTTCTGAGCGTATTTATAATTGAGCAGAAGCGTTTGTATATCGAGGAGCAGCTTTTTAAATTGAGGTTGTTTTTGTCCAAATAAGCCATATTGCCAAGAATCATCAACTGCAATTTTGGGTGTTTGGTCAATGTGTAAATAGGCTTTTAATTTATTTGCTAGATCACCATGCTTCATACCATGCATTGCCGTCGTTGCGCCCATGGAATAGCCCATTAAGATGAATTGATCTAGTTTCAATTGCTTGATTAATGCATCTATATCATTCCAATGGCTTGAAATGGCATCCATTTCAGGAATAGCGCAGTTCTTTGAGCCACCAAAACCACGCCAATCGGGAATAATAAACTCGTATTGCTTACGATTTGCAAATAGGAAAGGTAGCCATTGCCAACTATGCATACCAAGTCCTGACAATACGAGTACAGGTTCACCTTCGCCAACACGACGTACAAAAAGTTTTTCTTGGTCAGGCATAGTATAAAACGGCATTATTATTCTCCAGTTTTGTCTGATTGCTCAAATTTCTTTAATTGAGGAATCATTTGTTCTAACCATTTTATCCATTCATTTTCTTTAATGATACCGAGTTCAAGAATCATTTTATGGATAAAAAGGATACGATTAGTCGGTTCATGATTTTTAAAATCTTTATCATGAATTGCTTGGTATAAGCTTAATTTTTCCTTATGAAGCTCAAGATGACGCTCAAGTTCAGGTAAAATATTGTTACCGCCGAGTTGAGCTTCAGCTCTTAATCTAACCATAAGGTCATCGCGCAGTTGAGCAGGTTCACTTTGTTGTTCAATCCATGAAGCGAGTTGTATTCTGCCGAGTTGTTCGACTTGATAGGTCTTTTTTCGGCTATTCGCAGCTTGTTCTTCTAGTGTAGAGATCCATCCTTTTTTCAGCATTCCATTGAGTTCCCGATAGATTTGCTGATGAGTCGCATTCCAAAAGAAGCCCATTGAACGGTCAAAGCGACGAGCTAATTCAAAACCAGTACTTGGCTTTTCTAATAAGCTTGTCAATAAAACATGGGCAAGTGACATAATATTCCGTAATAAAAATGACTCATTAGAATTATGCAATATGTTGCATAAAAATCAAATCTTGTTTATAACTTTATGCAACAAGTTGCATTAGCAAGCAGATTGCTAGCCAAAGGAGAAAACATGTCAGCTTACCCACATTTATTAAAGCCACTTGATTTAGGCTTTACGACTTTAAAAAACCGCGTGCTTATGGGGTCTATGCATATTGGTTTAGAAGAAGCACCGCAAGGATATGATCGTATGGCAGCATTTTATGCTGAACGTGCAAAAGGTGATGTGGGTTTAATTGTAACGGGTGGTGTTTCTCCAAATGATGATGGTGTTGTTTTTTCGCACGGTACAAAATTAGATTCGATCGAGGAAGCTGAAAAACATAAAGTGATTACTCAGGCTGTACATGACGCTGGTGGTAAAATCGCAATGCAAATCCTGCATACGGGTCGTTATTCTTATCAAGCAAATAACGTTGCACCATCTGCTATCCAAGCACCAATTAACCCAATAAAACCTAAAGCGTTAAGTTCAGCGGAAGTACAACAAACAATTGATGATTTTGCTAACTGTGCCAAGCTTGCTCAATACGCTGGCTATGATGGTGTCGAAATCATGGGTTCAGAAGGCTATCTAATTAATGAATTTATTGCTGCACGTACCAATCACCGTGATGATGAGTGGGGTGGTAGCTATGAAAACCGTATTCGTTTTCCGCTTGAAATTGTAAAGCGTACCCGTTCATTAGTTGGTGAGAACTTCATTATTATCTATCGTCTATCGATGCTTGACTTGGTTGAGGGTGGTTCAAGTTTAGAAGAAGTTATTCAACTTGCTAAAGAAATTGAAAAAGCAGGTGCAACGATCATTAACACAGGGATTGGCTGGCATGAAGCACGCATCCCAACGATTGCGACTAAAGTACCTCGTGCAGCATTTACTTGGGTGACTGAGAAGCTAAAAGGAACGGTTTCGATTCCACTGATTACTTCTAACCGCATTAATACACCAGAAATGGCTGAACATGTATTGGCATCGGGTCATGCGGATATGATTTCAATGGCACGCCCAATGTTAGCAGATGCTGAATTTGTATTAAAAGCCAGTGAAGGTCGTAGTGATGAAATCAATACATGTATTGGTTGTAACCAAGCATGTTTAGATCATATTTTCTCTATGAAAATTGCAACTTGTTTAGTGAATCCGCGCGCATGTTATGAAACTGAGCTTATTTTTAAAGAAGCAAACACAGCAAAAAATATTGCGGTGATTGGTGCAGGTCCAGCTGGTTTGAGCTTTGCAACCTATGCTGCAAGTCGTGGTCATAAAGTAAAAGTATTTGATTCGAGCAATCAAATTGGTGGCCAATTTAACATTGCGAAAACGATTCCTGGTAAAGAAGAATTCTATGAGACTTTACGCTACTTCAAACGTCAAATTGAATTACAACCGAATATTGAGCTCGTACTGAACCACACCGCGACTTATGAAGAGTTGAGTCAAGCAAACTATGATGACATCGTCGTTGCAACAGGTGTTACACCTCGCCAATTACAGTTTGAAGGCATTGATCATCCAAAAGTATTGAGCTATATCCAAGTTTTAAGAGAGCGTATGCCTGTAGGTAAGCGTGTCGCAATTATTGGTGCGGGTGGAATTGGTTTTGATACAGCAGAATACTTAACGCATGAAGGCGATAGTGGTAGCTTGAATCCACAAAAATTCTATGATGAATGGGGTATTGATACATCATATGAAAATGTGGGTGGGCTAAAACCAGCTGAGCTTGAAAAATCTGAGCGAGAAATTTACCTTTTACAGCGCAAGACGGCCGCAGTTGGCGCAGGTTTGGGCAAAACAACTGGCTGGATTCATCGCACTGGCTTAAAACATCGTGATGTGAAAATGATTGCAGGTGCTAGCTATGACAAAGTTGATGATCAAGGTTTGCATATTACGGTTGACGGCCAAACACACATACTCGAAGTAGATAATGTCGTAATTTGTGCAGGACAAGAATCATATACAGCAATGTACGACCAACTCAAAGCAGATGGGAAGAATGTACATCTGATCGGTGGTGCGAAAGAAGCGGGTGAGCTAGATGCAAAACGTGCGATTCGCCAAGGCGCAGAATTAGCAGCAGTCGTATAACTCAATTAAGGGCATTCTTCCAAAGAGGAATGCCCTTAAATATATAAATCACAGCATAATTTAAAAAGGAATATAACAATGACACTCGCAACAACGAAACATTCTTTAGAACAATGGCATGAGATGATTAAAACTCATGATTTGACAAGCCTAAATGATTTATTAGCAGAAGATGTCGTGTTCCGTTCACCAGTCGCATATAAGCCTTATGAAGGGAAGCATGTTGTTTTCTTTATTCTCACAAATGTGATTCAGGTGTTTCAGGATTTTACCTATCACCGTGAGTTCTATACTGAAGATGGTGAAAATGTGGTGCTTGAGTTTAGTGCCAATGTCAGTGGTAAGTCATTAAAGGGGATCGATATGATCAAATTTAATAAACAAGGTAAAATTATTGATTTTGAAGTGATGATTCGTCCAATGAGTGGATTGGCGGCACTTGCAGAGCAAATGGGCGCTCGATTTGCTCAATATCGAGCAAATGCATAAAAGAAAAATAGCCTAAGTAAGCAGAGGTTTGAAGATGTGGTTAAAAATTACGACACTTACATTACTTCCTATTATTGCTATACAAGGAATCAAAGTTCGTAAAAAGATGCTACATCTTCCAGAAGCAAGTGGTGAAAGGGATGGAGTAATCGGCAGTGGAAAACCGCTTTCATTGCTAATTCTTGGTGATTCTGCCGCAGCAGGTGTTGGGGTAGAAATGCAACAAGATGCTTTGTCGGGTTCGATCATTAAAGAACTTGGCAATGAATTTACTTTGACGTGGAAGTTACAAGCGCAAACAGGTGACACGACACAACAAGTGATTCAGGCAGCTAAACAAATAAGTGATCAGCAGTATGATATTGTTGTTACATCAATAGGTGTAAATGATGTTACGAAATTTACTTCGGCGAGATCATGGTTAAAACAACAAAAACAATTATTTATAGATATTGAAAACAGGTTTAATCCTAAATTAATCATCGTGTCTGGTGTGCCACCAATGCAACATTTTCCTGCTTTGCCTAATCCTTTGGCATGGTTGTTTGGAAAATATGCAGCGCAAATGAACCAAGTATTACAACAATGGTTAATGCCGCAGGATAAATTTAAATTTATCCAATATGATATAAAAGAGTTTCAGGCATTAAATTTGCCTATGGCAAGTGATGGTTTTCATCCGGGTAAAGAAATTTACGCAATTTGGGGGCAAAAAGTCGCATTTTTAGTGCGAGAAACATTTACTTATCGTTAAAGGTAGTGAGCGGATATGGGTATTTCAGCTTTAAATAAAATTAAAGTTTTAGGTTCAGAATTATTTGATGCAGTTGTTGGTGCTGAACAACCCAAAATGTATTATGACCCAAAAGGAAAAATTAAAAATACACTCGAAAAGCTACCCCAGTTACGAGAAAAATATCGCCCAACGCCGTGGTTGAGTAATACCCATCTTCATTTACTTTATTTTGATGTGATTAGAAAGAAAACTATAAAACTTGAGTATGATCGCGTTGACCAACTGACGATGCAAGATGGAGGAATCACTGCGATAGCTTGGTATGGATATGATTTACCAGCAGAGACTCCAACAGTGGTGATCATGCATACAATTACGGGAACACCTGAAAGTATGCGTGAGCTTGTCAAAGATTTACATGAATATACAGGATGGCGCATCGCACTCTGTTTGCGCCGTGGTCATGCAGGTTTACCTATGCCTGTCCCGCGTATTTCCTTGTTTGGATCGACGAGTGATCTTCGGGAACAGTTACAGTATATTCAAAGTTTATTCCCTCAAACAGAACTATATGCGGTTGGCTCTTCTGCGGGAACTGGATTATTGGTTCGGTACTTGGGAGAACAAGGCTGTGACACACCATTCAAAGCTGCTTTTGCCATGTGTCCAGGCTACAACACAGAAATTGGATTTAAAAATGTTCATCCGTTTTATAGCAAAATGATGACTAAAAAATTATTCAAATATTTTATTCAACCCTATCAAGATATTTGGAATCAGGTTTCTTCGATTGAGAAAGTACTTGCAACTACGAATTTAGAGGAATTTGAAAAAGTTTATTTTGAAATGGCGGGATATCAAGATTATCAGAGTTATTGCCAAGCTATAAATCCAATCTATGTTTTTGAGAATATTAAAATTCCGTTGATGATTCTAAATGCTGAAGATGATCCTGTGTGTTCAATTAAAAACTTAGAACCTTATAAAGATGCGATTCAGCAGATGGATAATATTGCGGTTGTAACGACGAAGAAAGGTAGTCATTGTGGTTTTTACGAAAGCTTTAGTGCTAAATCTTGGGCTTCGCGTTTAATTGCAGACTTCTTTAAAAGTACAACTTAAGAGAATGAGTGAATAAAAAAGCCAGTTGGAGGCAACTGGCTTTTCAATCTAATGAATAGATTAATTATTTAAAGCAGGTGTTGCTGCCGCAATAGCAGCTGCTACAGCATCATCTTCAGTTTGAGATGGACCAGTAGAGCTTTGAGTTTTTACAGGTTGTTCTACTTTGGCTGGTTTTGGCTGTTCAGTACGTGGAGTTTCTTGAGTAGCTGTGTCATTAGAAGTTTGTGCTGGACGAGTTTCACGACGAATTTCAGTCGTTGTGTTTTCAGTTTCTTCACGAGTTGTTTCAATTACAGGAGCAGGAGATTCTTGTGTATCTGCGCTTTCTAAAGTTTGAAACTCTTGAGCTTTTTCTGGTTCAGGTTGTTGAGTTTCTTGAGTCTCAGTCGCCTGTTCTTGCTGCTCTTCGTTTTTAGGTTCTTCTTTTTTCACACAAGCCGTCAATAAAAGACCTGCTGCAAGTGCTGCACAAATTAAAAGTTTTTTATTCGCCATTGCCAAAACAACATATTAAATTAGGACAGCGGAATTATAGCAGTAAAATTATTAGAGTGAATCACTGATCATTATTCAGTTTGTTGATATTTTATAAACGCTTAACCAATTTTCTTTTCTAAAGAAGCTTCGAATAGTTCATTTCATAGGTTATTTTCTGACAGATTCAGTATTTTGGGTTAGAGAAAACTAAATTAAGTATGAAAATTCCACAAATCCCATAAATTTTTATCGAAAATGCTGATAGAATAACCAGTTGTTTATAGTTCTTTGAATTGATGCGGTTTGACTTTGCTTTATAGGGGCAGAGTACAGTAAAATTGCCCAACATTGTAGGCCGATTTCGGCTCGATTGTACGAGAAACTCAATGACCCATTTTATTTTTGTCACTGGTGGTGTTGTTTCATCACTAGGTAAAGGTATTTCTGCTGCTTCTGTTGCTGCACTTTTGGAAGCTCGTGGCTTAAAAGTCACTATGGTAAAAATGGATCCATACATTAATGTCGATCCAGGTACCATGAGCCCATTTCAGCACGGTGAAGTTTTCGTCACAGAGGATGGTGCTGAAACTGACTTAGATTTGGGATATTACGAACGTTTCTTACGTCGTGCAAAAATGACTAAGTTGAATAACTTTACAAGTGGTCGTGTATATCAAGACGTTTTAAATAAAGAACGTCGTGGCGACTATCTTGGTGGTACTGTTCAAGTTATTCCACATATCACAGATAATATTAAAGAACGTGTGCTTCGTGCAGGCGAAGGTTATGACGTTGCGATTGTAGAGATTGGTGGTACTGTAGGTGATATCGAATCACTTCCATTTATGGAATCAGTACGTCAGTTAATGGTTGAGCTTGGTCATAAGCGTACGATGCTTATGCATTTAACTTTATTGCCATATATTAAATCTGCTGCTGAGTTAAAAACTAAACCTACACAACATTCTGTAAAAGAACTTCTTTCTATTGGTATTCAACCAGACATTTTAATCTGCCGTACAGAATATGATGTAGATGCTGATACAAAACGTAAAATTGCATTGTTTACGAATGTTGAAGCGCGTGCAGTTGTTGTATGTAAAGATGCAAAAACAATTTATCAAATTCCTCGTAACTTCTCCGAACAAAAGGTTGACGATTTAATTTGTGAACGTTTTGGTTTTAATGATCTTCCTGAAGCAAATCTTGAAGATTGGGACAATGTGGTAGAAGCATTATTAAATCCTGAATATACCGTTCGCGTCGCGATGGTTGGTAAATACGTTGAATTGCCAGATGCATATAAATCTGTCAATGAAGCGCTTTTACATGCAGGTATTCAAAATCGCGTTAAAGTTCAAATTGACTACGTCAATGCTGAAGATCTAGAACAACAAGACATCAATGTTTTGAGTACGGCTGATGCAATTCTTGTACCGGGTGGTTTTGGTGAGCGCGGTACAGAAGGGAAAATGCGTGCGATCCAATATGCTCGTGAAAACAAGATTCCTTTCTTAGGTATTTGTTTAGGCATGCAATTGGCTGTAATTGAATATGCTCGTAATGTTGCTGGTATTCCAGAAGCAAGTTCTACTGAGTTTAATCGTTCTACAAAGTCTCCATTAATTGGCTTAATTACTGAATGGTTAGATGAACGTGGCGAATTACAACAGCGTAGTCTTGAATCAGACTTAGGCGGAACGATGCGTTTAGGTGCTCAAAAGTCTGAATTGGTTGAAGGCACAAAAACACGTGAAGTTTATGGTAAAGCTGAAATTACTGAACGCCATCGCCATCGTTATGAAATGAATGATCGTTTCATTCCTACGCTTGAAGAAGCGGGTATGAAAATTTCAGGTTATTCTTCAGTACAGCATTTAGTTGAAACTGTCGAAATTCCTGAACATCCTTGGTTTATTGCTGTACAATTCCATCCAGAATTTACAAGTTCACCACGAGATGGACATCCATTATTTGCTGGTTTCATTGATGCTGCAAAAAAACAGCACAAACAAGGTAAATAAGGCAGTTCTTTAAATAAACTGGGAAAGTTTAAATGTCACAATTAAAACCACAAGAAGTTGTACGTTTAGGCGATATACAAATGGCAAATCATTTGCCATTTGTATTATTTGGCGGAATGAACGTACTCGAGTCAAAAGATTTAGCATTTGAAATTGCTGAAACTTATATTGATATCTGCAAACGCTTAGAAATCCCTTACGTGTTCAAGGCAAGTTTTGATAAAGCGAACCGTTCAAGCTTAACTTCTTTCCGTGGACCGGGTTTAGAAAAAGGGATTGAATGGCTTGCGGATATTAAAAAACAATTTAATGTTCCAATCATTACTGATGTACATGAACCACATCAAGCTGCGCCAGTTGCTGAGGTAGCTGACATCATTCAGCTTCCAGCATTTCTAAGTCGTCAGACTGATTTAGTTGAAGCAATGGCGAAAACTCAAGCCATCATCAATATTAAAAAAGCACAATTTTTAGCTCCACATGAAATGCGTCATATCTTGCATAAATGTTTAGAGGCTGGAAATGATAAGCTTATCCTTTGTGAGCGTGGCTCAGCATTTGGTTATAACAACTTAGTGGTTGATATGCTCGGCTTCGATATCATGAAAGAAATGAATGTTCCTGTATTCTTTGATGTGACTCATGCATTACAAACACCAGGTGGTCGTGCTGATTCAGCAGGTGGTCGTCGTGCTCAAATTACGACTTTAGCCCGTGCTGGTATGGCGACTGGACTTGCTGGTTTGTTCTTAGAAGCACATCCAGATCCTGAAAAAGCGAAATGTGATGGGCCTTGTGCTTTACGCTTATCACAGCTTGAGCCTTTCTTGGCACAATTAAAAGAATTGGATACTTTAGTTAAAGGATTCAAAAAGTTAGACACTCATTGATGCAGCTATTTGCATCTTGTTATTCAATCAACAGAGGAATTGTTCATGAGCCAAATCGTTGACATTCGTGCACGCGAAATTTTGGATTCTCGTGGTAACCCAACCATCGAAGCAGACGTAATTTTAGAATCTGGTGTTGTTGGTCGTGCATGTGCACCATCTGGTGCTTCAACTGGTTCTCGTGAAGCTTTAGAACTTCGTGACGGAGATAAATCTCGTTACCTAGGTAAAGGCGTTCGTACTGCTGTTCAAAATGTAAATAGTTCAATTCATGAATTACTTGTTGGTCAAAATGTTTTTGAGCAAAAATTGCTTGATGACAAAATGATTGCATTGGATGGTACTGAAAACAAAGAGAAATTAGGTGCAAATGCAACTTTAGCAGTATCTTTGGCTGCTGCTCGTGCTGCGGCATCTGAACAAAAACTTCCATTGTTCCAATATATTGCAAACTTACGTGGTCAAACAACTTTGACTATGCCTGTTCCAATGATGAACATCTTGAATGGTGGTGAACACGCTGATAACACTGTTGATATTCAAGAGTTCATGATTGAGCCTGTAGGTTTTACTTCATTTGCTGAAGCATTACGCTCAGGTGCGGAAGTTTTCCATGCTTTGAAATCTGTACTTAAAAAGCAAGGTTTAAATACTGCAGTTGGTGATGAAGGTGGTTTCGCACCGAACTTACGTTCTAACGAAGAAGCCATTCAAGTTATTCTTCAAGCGATTGAGTTGACTGGTTATAAAGCTGGTTCAGATATGATGCTTGCTTTAGACTGCGCATCTTCAGAATTCTATAAAAATGGCCAGTACGTTTTAGAGGGTGAAGGTAACCGTGCATTTACAAGCCATCAATTTGCTGATTATTTAGCTGGGCTTGTAAATCAGTATCCTATTATCTCAATTGAAGATGGTCTTGATGAGTCTGATTGGGAAGGTTGGAGCTACTTAACATCAATTCTTGGCGATAAAATCCAATTGGTTGGTGACGATTTATTCGTGACGAATCCTAAGATTTTACAACGTGGTATTGATGAGAAAGTAGGTAACTCTATCCTGATCAAATACAACCAAATTGGTACATTAAGCGAAACCTTAGATGCAATTTACCTTGCTAAAGCAAATGGTTATTCAACTGTAATCTCTCATCGTTCTGGTGAGACAGAAGATTCAACAATTGCTGATTTAGCTGTTGGTACAGCAGCGGGTCAAATTAAGACTGGTTCACTTTGCCGTTCTGACCGTGTTGCGAAATATAACCAATTGCTTCGTATTGAAGAATTAACGAAAGCAGCTTACCGCGGTAAAGCTGAATTCAAAGGTCTAAAATAAGGTCAATTTATCTATGTTGAATACTTTTGATCATCTTTCTTTACAAAAGAGAGAAACTCTGCAAATTCATAATCCTATAGAATTTGCGGATAATCTTCCTTTGAGAAAGATGTAGAGAGTTTTTCATGATAGAGATGTTTCGATCTACTTCAAGTAAGTTGATTCTGTTGCTTGTAATCGCATTGGTTACAAGCTTACAGTACCAATTTTGGTTTGGTGAGGGAGGCTATCTTGCTCACCAAGCGCTTACACAGCAAATTACCCAACAATCAGAAATAAATACTGAGCTTAAAGAGCGAAATCGTATTTTAGCGGCCGAAGTTTTTGACTTAAAAAATGGCACAGAAGCGATTGAAGAACATGCTCGTCTTGATTTAGGTTTAGTTAAACCTAATGAAACTTTTGTTCAAATGAGCACAATTAGCACGCATTACAAGCCAATTTATATTGATCCAAATGCAAAAGTAGATACAGCGACGAATGAAAACCCAGACTAAACTGTGGGCGGTTGTACCAGCAGCAGGTTCTGGCAGTCGTTTTTCTAAAACAGAATTAAAGCAATACCAATATATTCAGGATCAGACTGTACTTGAACATACAGTTAATCGCCTTAACTCTCTTGATTTAGCTGGTTGCGTGCTTGCTATAGGCGAACAAGACAATTTTGCAAAAACGCTCTCTTTTCAAAATCAAAACAAAGTACATTTTTGTTTAGGTGGAAAGGAGCGTGTCCACTCGGTTTTAAATGCTTTAATCTATTTATCTGAAATAGCGGCAGATGATGATTGGGTGCTTGTTCATGATGCAGCAAGACCTTGCATAACTCAACAGAATTTAGAGCAATTGGTTGTATCTGCGATTAATGCAGATCAAAGTACTATTTTAGCAATACCTGTTCGTGATACTTTGAAATTGGTTCAAAGCAATAATCTGATTACAAAGACTGTGAGCCGTGACTTGTTATGGCAAGCACAAACGCCTCAAATGGCTAAATTAAAAACATTAAAATCTGCAATTGAAAATGCTTTGGCAGACAATGTTTTAATTACTGATGAAGCAAGCGCTCTTGAATATGTAAATGAACCCGTACAAGTTGTACAAGGTCGTTCTGATAATATTAAAATTACTTATAGTGATGATTTAGAGCTTGCTCGTTTAATTCTTCAGTCGCAAAATCCATAGTTAAAGCGTAAATACAGGTCATATCAACCATAGTATCGCAGATAAATAAGTTGAAAATTAAAGCTTTTAACATCAATATAAATGACAACTATTTCACTATTTGTTAAATTTGAATAACATACTTTATAACGGATCAACAAATGAAAAAATTATTACTTGCAGGTCTTTTTACATTTTCTTTAGTCGGCTGTGCAACGACACCCGACCAACCACAAGATACCATGCAAGAAACTATACGTTATTCTTCTAGTCCTTGTTTTGGTGCTTGCCCAATTTATTCTGTAGAAGTTTCGCCATCTGGAGCTGTGCACTTTGATGGTAAGCAATATACGAAAGTTATTGGTACTCAAGATCTTACAGTTGATCCTTCTGTTTATAAAAAGCTCCAACAGGAACTTAAGACATATCGTCCTGAAACTGGTGCGAATGTCAAAACAACAGGTTGTGTGCAAACTGCTACTGATCAACCTAGTGCTTATTTTTGGTGGAAACGCCCAGATGGTACTGTTACGCGTTTAAGCCATTATCAAGGTTGTATTTCTCCAGCAAATGCTGAGTTGAATAAGTTAATTGAGAAATTACCGACATTGATTGGAATTGAAGATTTAGTACGTTAACCCATGCTGTAAAATTAGACAAAATTCGCAGTTATGTTAGTATAACGATACAACGCAATAATGCGGAGGGTTCACAAATGACAGCTTTTACAAACATGCAAATGACAATGCAAGAAGAAGATAATCTTCCAAATCTTGCTGTTCAAGCATTTCGTGATGCTTTTAAGCAAGCTAGTGAATCTTCTACTGTCGTTTTCGCAAAAGATCATCAATTAATTGAGAAGTTACCTTCTGGTAAGATTAATGTGATTAAAGATATTTCTGCGGCATATACGTCGATTACAGCAACTCAAAAAGTACTTAAGCGTAAGAGAAAACAGGCTGTTATATAATAAATGCGACAACCTCGTATTCGTATGTTTGCTGGGCCAAATGGTTCTGGTAAGAGTACAATAAAAGACTATCTATTGCCCCGACATATCGGGGCATATTTAAATGCAGATGAATTAGAAAAAGTCTTAAATCAAACACAAGTTTTAGATTTAGAGAGCTATCATAATCACCTTGAGCCATTAAAACTGCTTGAGTTTTTACGAAGTAAGAAGAAAAAATTAAACCACAATACATTTGCTTTACTTAGTCAAGAACCTCAGCAAATAAGTAAAAAGAAAATACGTTTTGCTCATCAAGATGTTGATTCATATTTAGCGGCTCGAATTATTGATTTTATTCGTTTAGAATTTCTAAGATTAAAAATAAGCTTTACTTTTGAGACCGTGATGTCTCATATCAGTAAAGTCGAGTTCTTGAAAGAAGCACAAGCTCAAGGATTCAAAACATACTTATATTTTGTCTCTACTGTAGATCCTGAGATTAATATTGCTCGAGTTAAATATCGAGTAAGCACAGGAGGGCACCCTGTACCAGAACAGAAAATTCGTGATCGATATTTTAGAAGTATGGATTTACTTATGCAGGCGGTAGAAGTTACAGACAGAGCATTTTTATTTGATAATTCATCTGATGGACAAAAAGCTGCTTTTTTAGCTGAAATAGAACATGCAGAAATATTAAAATTAAATCAAGTGGTTACTGAATTTCCAATATGGTTTGCAGATAAAGTTCTTTCAGAGTTTGAGTAATTTGTATCAAAATGAATAAATCACTTCAATAATTATACTTAATGATATATTATAAAAACATATAATGTAATGGGCAAAGCAAATGTCTAGCATCATCTCAGCTTTAATCGGTGGTGGAATCCTTGGAATCGCAGTCGTAGGCTACCTCTATGTAAACGGTCGGATTGCAGGTATTAGCGGTCTACTCGCACAAGTATTACAACCAAAATCACTTTTAGCGAATCCAGCATTTTGGTTCTTGCTTGGGTTATTTCTCACGCCATTTTTGTATGGATTGTTTGTACAACCTGAAATTAAGATTAATGCAGCTCCATTTAGCTTGATCATCGCAGGTCTTTTAGTTGGCTTTGGTACACGTTTAGGTTCAGGCTGTACCAGTGGGCATGGTATCTGTGGTATGAGCCGTCTATCAATACGCTCAGTGATTGCAACGATGACATTTATGCTTGCTGGCATTGTGACTGTGTATGTGATTCGTCATGTTTTAGGAGCGGTAATATGAAAAATGTATTCGCTTTTATCTTTGGAAGCTTATTTGCTCTAGGTTTAATGATCTCGGGCATGTCGAATCCAGAAAAAGTTCTAGGATTTTTAGATATTTTCGGTCAGTGGGATATTAGTTTAATGTTTGTGATGATCGGCGCAATTGCAATTGCGATCATTCCATTCCAAAAAGCAATCCGTAATCCTAAAACTTTGTTTGGTGAAAAAATTTCTTTACCTACAAATACCCAAATCGACAAAAAGTTGATTTTAGGAGCAGTCATATTTGGTGTAGGTTGGGGGATTGCAGGGATTTGTCCAGCACCAGCAATTACTTTAATTGGTTTAGGTTATTCTGAAGCTTGGTATTTTATCGCTTCAATGTTACTGGGTATTTTTATTCACCGTTTGTGGGCTGAACGATAGGAGCGTAAACATGCAACATCCTCAAGTTAAAGCTTTCTTTGATGAAAACACCAATACTTTTAGCTATGTGGTCAGTGATCCACAGACATTACAATGCGCCATTATAGATAGTGTGTTGGATTATGATTCAGCATCAGCTTCAACAACGACATACAGCGCTGATCATATTATTAAGTTTATTCAAGAAAATCAGCTTAAAACTGAGTGGATTTTAGAAACACATGTCCATGCGGATCATCTCACAGCATCTCAATATCTAAAATCGCAACTTGGTGGAAAGATTGCCATGAGCGAAAAGATTAGTATTGTTCAAGAAACATTTAGCGCAATTTATAATATTGATATTAAAACGTTGAATAGCCATCAAACATTTGACTATCTTTTTAAAGATCATGAGCATTTTAAAATTGGCGATCTAGATGCATATAACATTCCGACACCAGGACATACGCCTGCGTGTCTAAGTTATGTCATTGGTGATGCAGTTTTTGTTGGAGATACGTTGTTTATGCCCGATTATGGAACTGCACGTTGTGATTTTCCGAAGGGCAGTGCGGATATTTTATTTGAGTCAGTGCATAAGCTTTATCAATTACCTGACCAGATGCGAGTTTTCTTGTGCCATGACTATAAGCCGATTGGACGAAATGAATATCAATCTGAAACCAGCATTGAAGCGCAAAAACAGACAAATATTCATCTTAATGTGAATACTCAAAAGCAAGATTTTGTTCGCATGCGTAATGCTAGAGATGCGACGCTATCCATGCCAAAATTGATTTTGCCATCCATTCAAATCAATATGGATGCTGGTCGTTTTCCTGAACCCGAACCGAATGGTATTCGTTATCTGAAACTGCCTTTTAACTATTTTAAGCACTAATTTTTAATAAATGTCATTTTGCGGAATGGCATTTTTATATTTCTAAAATAGCCTAAGCAAAAATTAAGTTGTAATTTTAGAGATTTTGGATACCTCTTAAATAGCAAGAGCAAATATAAATCTCATCATTAAAAAACCAAAATATAAGAACTTAAACAAAAAATCTTTGTATTCAATAAAAAAGCTATGCTACAAATACATCTCATTTTAGAACTGGCAATATTATAAGGTAATTTAATGACCACAATCTATTTAGTCAGACATGGTCAAGCTTCTTTTGGCAAAACAAATTATGATGAGCTTTCAGAAAATGGAGAAGCTCAAGCCAAAATCTTAGGGCAGTACTTTAAAAAAACGATAACTGAACAGCCACTGATTATTTCTGGAGCAATGCAACGTCACCAACAAACAACTCAAATCGCATTAAATGAGTGTTTTCCTCAGGCTAATTATCAAACTAGTGCTTTGTGGAATGAGTTTAATCATCAACAAATTTTTTCACGTTATGAGCCTAAATTTGAACAGCCAGAGTTATTGAAACAAGAGATTCATAACGAAATAGATCCAAGAACTTATTTAGCACAAATTTTTGATCAAGCGATACAGCGTTGGACAGATGAATCCTATCATCATGAATATGATGAATCATGGATTGTATTCAAAACTCGTGTAGAAGTTGCATTACAAAATTTATGTACTGAATTGCAAAACACTCAAGCAAAAGAAGCTATCGTATTTACTTCTGCTGGAGTTATTTCAGTGATTGTGGGCAAATTACTTGAGTTAAATGTACAACGTACATTTGCCTTAAGCTGGTCGATTGCAAATACGAGTATCACAACTTTAAAGCTGTTAAATGATGAACCACAACTTTTTAGTATGAATGAACATCAGTTTATTAAGTCCCAAAATCCCGATCTTTTGACATGGTTATAATTGAGGTTTAAAGATTTTGATCGAAATTGAAACACATCCATTAAAACCATTTTTGCCTTCCAATGCTAAATTACTCATGTTGGGAAGTTTTCCTCCACCTCAAAGTCGTTGGAAAATGGCCTTTTATTATCCAAATTACCAAAATGACATGTGGCGAATATTTGGTCTGATCTTTTTTAAAGATAAAAATTATTTTTTAGATTTAGCCAATAAAAATTTTCAAGAGCAAAAAATTCGTGAATTTTTGACTGAAATTGGTGTAGGGATATTTGATACGGCGTTCCAAGTAAAACGTCTACAAGGTAATGCGTCTGATAAGTTTTTAGAGATCGTTACACCAACTAACCTGACTCAATTGCTTAAACAGATTCCGAAATGTCATACCATTATGACAACAGGAGATAAAGCTACCGATACATTGATGCTACATTTTCCTGAGCAGAGTAATAAGCCCATGATTGGTCAGTCGGTACAAGTCCATTTTGAGAGTCGTGAACTTAATTTATACCGTTTACCATCTTCATCGCGTGCATATCCATTGGCTTTAGAGAAAAAAGCAGAAGCTTATCAGCAGTTCTTTAGACAAATTGGTTTGGTGTAGTTGGTTGTTATGAAAATGACCAATCATGATTATAAGCTACTACTATAAAATAAAAGGAATATAAGTATGATTCATAGTAATGTTTTTGAGGCTATACAGAATGAAAGTGGTATCAGAAGGATCGATAATATTTATATAGATAGAGATGGAAATAGTGAAGATAACTCATTTTCTATAGAACAATTAATGATTGAAATTGATTTTAAGCTTTGGGTCTTTCAAGTAAATCGAGAATTTGATGAAATTGAATTAATCCTTAAAAGTAAATTAGAGATCAATTTTGAAGAGTATAAAGAATTTAATAGCCTTTCTAATTTGAAAGGCTTAGAGATTGGATCATTGTTTGCAATTATTAATGAAAGAGGTTACACCGATGGAGTTAAGTTGAAATTATTTAGTGGGATATTAACTAGTGGAACTCCTCCTTTTTGTGGAACACTCACATTGATTTCTTTAGCTTCAGGTCTACAATATGAGTTGAGTTCGGTAGGAATTGATACATATCTAATTTAATTTACATCATCCATTCCACTGGAAAATAAGAGACAAAATGCATTGTAAAACGCTGAAATTTCGTGCTTTCAGGATCATGATTATGTTTTATCACCTCACCATCTGATCTATGTTCATACCAAACAATATTGCCATTTTCATCAAGTTTAAGTTGGTAAGCGACTTGTAATAAATGTTGATCAAGCAAAGCTGTAATTTGATCTTGTAAATGATCTGACTCAACTACTAAGCCAACTTCAGTATTTAAATGAGCAGAGCGAGGGTCAAAATTAAATGAGCCAATAAAAACTTTACCATCAACATCAAAAAACTTGGCGTGTAAGCTAGAACGGTTTTTACCTTTTTTAGGAATTACGCTACCAGTAGCGATTTCGTACCACGTCCGTTTATTGCGTTCAATATTTGGCTTAAATTCATAGAGTTGTATACCATTTTTTAATAATGGTTTACGGTATTTACTATAAAAAGAATGCACAACAGCGACATCATTTGCCACCAAACTATTGGTTAAAACTCTTACTTTGATGCCATTCTGAGAAAGCTCACTGAGATATTGGGTACCACGGTGTGTTGGAACAAAATAAGCAGAAACAAGCTCCATATGCTGTGCAGGTTTGCCCATGATTTTTAAAACTTGGGAATACAATAATTCCTGATCTTTTGCTTTTCCCAAGGCTTTATTGGGATGATCTGCTACAAAATGTGCCTTTGCCCATTGAATAGGGTAGTTCTGCAGACGAATTTTTAAATAATCTTGAGCGGCCTCTAATTTTTCTTCTGTAGGTGTATTCACTTCATCCAAAGCTTGATAGGTTAGTTTCAAACTTTCCAATTGTTGCGGTTTACCATCACCCAAAAGTTGTTCTGTTGAATAACTGAGAGGATCATTCCAGAATTCTTCAAACACTTGTTCAGCACGATCTACAGCTTTGCCGTAGAAGAGAATGTCCATATCACTAAACTGGAACTGATCACTTGCTTCAAAATATTCACTACTAATGTTACGACCACCAGTTACTGCAATAGAAGCATCGGCAATCGTTAATTTATTGTGCATACGATGATTGATACGATTTAGTCTAAAAAAATAGTCAATAAAACGTAAATGTCTAAATTTATATGGATTGAAAATTCGAATTTCAAAATTTGGAAGTTGTGAAAGGGCTTTCAAGGTTTTATCGAGTTTAACGCCATTCTGATCATCGATTAACAATCTAACTTTAACGCCTCGATCAGCTGCATTAAGCAATTCATGCAGCATCATGTTACCAATGGCATCGTCATTCCAAATGTAATATTGTAAATCGAGATGATGTTTTGCATTTCTAATGAGATGAATACGCGAGGCAATACTTAAAAAGGCATCATCTAATGCTAAAAAAGCCGTTAAACCGTTTTCAATATTAAGATCGGCTTGAGGATCGTTCATCCATTTTGTTTTTGTTTGCAAGGATTTACTCCGATCATGGATTTGATTGGGAGGCAATGAACAGCCACTTATTCCTAATATGATAACAAGCGTTGTAATCTTAAAATGGTATGAATTGTTTATCATTTTATTTATCAAGCGTATGAATCCAATAGCAATTTGCATGTGATTGATTTTGTTATATATCTAAACGCTTTTTGTTTCCAAGGGTTAAATGTAATTGGTAATTTAATCAATGACTTATAGTTTTAATTCAACTAACTAAATAAGGTTTTTACAGCTAAATAACTAGAATATTAAAGTATATAAATCAATAAATATTGAGGTAAGGTACTATACTGGTGTATAGTATATTTTTAGATTTAATGTGGTCGACATTATGCCTAAACAGATAGAGGATAAAAAAAAGATTCTCACACGTGTAAAACGAATTCAAGGTCAAGTTCAAAGTGTTGAGCGAGCTTTGGAAAATGACACAGAATGTGCTGATATTTTGCAGCAAATCTGTGCAGTTCGTGGAGCATTAAATGGTTTGATGACTGAACTTCTCGAAATTCATTTAAAAGATACATTGGTTGTCGGTGAATCTTCAGAGTTGCAACGCAGTCAAGAGCTAACTCAGGTCAGTAAAATTCTTAAATCTTATTTAAAGTAAAATTCAGGAGTGTCATCGTGATTAAATCTCGTGCAGCCGTTGCTTTTGCCGCTGGTGAACCATTACAAATCGTAGAACTTGATGTTGAACCACCTAAAGCAGGTGAAGTCCTCATTAAGATTAGCCATACTGGTGTATGCCATACTGATGCTTTTACTTTATCTGGTGATGATCCAGAAGGTGTTTTTCCAGCTGTATTGGGACATGAAGGTGCAGGTGTCGTTGTGCAGGTCGGTGAAGGTGTAACCAGTGTTGCTGTTGGTGACCATGTCATTCCACTATATACGGCAGAGTGTAAAGAGTGTTTATTCTGTAAGTCAGGTAAAACTAACCTTTGTGTTGCTGTACGTGCAACTCAGGGTAAAGGTGTGATGCCTGATGGTACAACACGCTTTTCTTATAATGGTCAACCGATCTATCACTACATGGGCTGTTCTACTTTTAGTGAATATACGGTTGTTGCTGAAGTATCTTTGGCCAAAATCAATCCAGAAGCCAATCACGAACAAGTGTGTTTGTTGGGCTGTGGTGTAACGACAGGTATTGGTGCGGTACACAATACAGCTAAAGTACGAGAGGGTGATAGTGTTGCTGTATTTGGTTTAGGCGGTATCGGTCTTGCAGTTGTGCAAGGTGCTCGTCAAGCCAAAGCAGGACGAATTATTGTTGTTGACACTAATCCTGAAAAGTTTGAACTTGCAAAACAGTTTGGTGCGACTGATTGCCTAAATCCCAAAGATTATGATCAACCAATTCAACAAGTGATTGTTGAAATGACAGGTTGGGGAGTAGATCATTCATTTGAATGTATTGGCAATACCAACGTTATGCGTTCAGCCTTAGAATGCGCACATCGTGGTTGGGGGCAATCTGTGATTATCGGTGTTGCTGGTGCTGGCCAAGAAATATCAACACGTCCATTCCAGTTAGTGACTGGTCGTAAATGGATGGGTACAGCATTTGGTGGCGTTAAAGGGCGTACACAATTACCAAAAATGGTTGAAGATGCAATGAAGGGTGAAATTCAACTTGAACCATTCGTAACGCATACTATGCCATTGGAAAATATCAATGAAGCATTTGACTTAATGCACGAAGGTAAATCGATTCGTACAGTAATTCATTTCTAAATCGTATTATTTAGAATAGATGACGCGCAATGTGTCATCTATTCTTTGGGTTTAAATCAATGCCAAAAACTCGTTTAAAACTACATGTTCGAATATTGTCTAATGATGAGATTGCATTTGGTCCAGGTAAAGCTGAGTTATTAGAAGCAATTCAACGCACAGGTTCTATTTCTCAAGCAGCAAAGTCGATGAACATGAGTTATCGACGCGCATGGCAGCTTGTAGATACCATGAACCAATGTTTCGACTCAGCACTCGTTGAGACTCAAACGGGCGGAACGCATGGTGGTGGTGCAGTCGTAACTGAATTCGGCCAAACGATCTTAAAAAAATTTAGAATAATGGAGAATCAAGCTGCGCAAGCGATCCAACAGGATTTTGATGAATTGTCAGGTTTATTAAAACGAACAGAATAACCCAGATATTGAAGATTTATAAAAATAATAATGCACAGTTTAGAAGCCAATTTGCTTATGCCTTTTTAATTTGCTGAATTATGGAGCAAGTAAAATTTATAGCAGCTCTTTTTCGTATCATCGCAAAGCAAAAAATTTTGATGAAAATTATGAAATAACGATAAATTATTATTTTTTATAACAAAAATAAGGTTGGCATACTTTCTGCATTTATTAATTCAAACTTGTATACAAGATAGGATTCATAAAGTGCGTGAGATAAAAACTTTAGGCTGGACAGTTTCTGAATGGCAAACAGCTTATTTAAAAAATGAAATCCAGTTAGATAACTTGAAAGAATTAGTGACGGCAATTGATCCACAAGATTGTGCGTGGATTTCAGTAGCAAGTACAGATTTAATTGAACAACAGATCCAAGCACTGAACGCTTTAACTCAAAACGCTGAAGACTTACAAAAACAATTTCCATTATATGGCGTCCCGTTTGCAGTTAAAGACAATATTGATGTTACAGGCTTTGTGACGACAGCAGCATGTAAAGCTTTGACTCAAATTGCCGACCAAGATGCTGAGACAGTTCGTTTGCTCAAACAAGCAGGTGCGATTGTGATTGGGAAAACCAACCTCGATCAATTTGCAACAGGGCTTGTTGGAACACGCTCTCCATTTGGCGCAGTGCCAAATACATTTAAATCTGAATATGTGAGTGGTGGTTCAAGTTCAGGTTCAGCAAGTGTCGTTGCACGAGGTTTTGTTCCTTTTGCTTTAGGTACTGATACGGCTGGCTCTGGTCGTGTTCCAGCGGGTTTTAACAACATTGTTGGATTGAAACCAACCAAAGGCCGTTTTTCTAATCGTGGTTTATTGCCTGCATGCAAAACGCTGGATTGTATTTCAATCTTCGC
Source organism: Acinetobacter sp. NBRC 100985 (assembly GCF_000241225.1). NCBI lineage: Bacteria > Pseudomonadati > Pseudomonadota > Gammaproteobacteria > Moraxellales > Moraxellaceae > Acinetobacter > Acinetobacter sp. NBRC 100985. Next base: position 21,983 of record NZ_BAEB01000038.1, read on the forward strand.
ATTGACTGTGAGCGATGCTGAGCTTGTCGCCAATGTTGTTGAGGCATACGATGCACTCGATAGCTATTCAAGAAAACATCCTAAAAATGTTCCAGCACGCTTTTCGAACAAAATGAAATTTGCTGTGCCAGCACAACTTAACTTTTTTGGTGATATTCAAGCAGAAACTGCATTTCAAAAAACCATTCAACTGCTTGAATCACTGAATGCTGAAATCACAAAGATTGATTTCTCTGATTTTGAAAAACTTGCTGCTCAACTTTATCAAGGCTCATGGGTCGCGGAACGCACAGCAGCCGTTGAAGCCTTACTCAAAACCAATGCTGATGATTTTGATCCAACTGTTTTAGAAATCATTCAACAAGGTGAAAAATATACGGCGATCGATGCATACAATGCTGAATATTTAAAACAAGATTTGGCACGAAAAATTCAAGAAACATTGGCTGAATTTGATGCCTTAATCGTACCAACAACACCGACGATTTATACCATTGAACAAGTACAGCAGTATCCGATCGAGTACAACGCACATTTTGGAACGTATACCAACTTTACCAACCTTGCTGATTTAAGCGCATTGGCTTTACCCGCAGGCTTTAGAGCAGATCATTTACCCTTTGGTATTACCTTGATTGCACCTGCTTGGCACGATGCTGCGCTCGCGCATTTTGGTAAAGCTTGGCAAAACTATTTAGCGCTGAAATTAGGTGCTTTGGACAAAAGTGTACCGTCAAATAGCTCGACTGTTATTTCTCCACATCATATTCGCGTTGCCGTAGTAGGAGCACACCTCACAGGTATGCCACTGAATTTCCAACTGACCACGCGTGATGCGGTTCATGTTGAAACCACAAAAACTTCTCAGAATTATGCGCTTTACGCACTCAATGGAACGATTCCGCCTAAACCGGGCTTAGCACGTCAAGAAGATGGTCAAAGCATTATCGTTGAATTATGGGATGTACCAACAGCGCGTTTTGGCGAATTCGTGGCAGAAATTCCAACACCTTTAGGCATGGGAAATGTCGAACTAGAAGATGGTCGTTGGGTGAAAGGCTTTATCTGTGAGCCTTATGGCTTAGGTGATGCTGAGGATATTAGTCACTTTGGCGGTTGGAGAGCTTACATCCAACATCGTAATAGCCAAACAGCAAATACAACACTTTAATTTTTTGGGGAATCATCATGTTTAAAACTGTACTTATTGCAAACCGTGGTGAAATTGCTGTGAGAGCAATTCGAACACTTAAAAAATTAGGCATTACCAGTGTTGCCGTATATTCAGACAGTGATCGTTATGCGCAGCATGTTGAAGATGCTGATATTGCTGTTGCTTTAGAGGGTTTGAAACCCGCTGATACCTATTTGTGTATTGAAAAGCTGATACAAGCTGCGAAACAAACAGGCGCAGAAGCAATTTTTCCCGGCTATGGTTTCTTGTCTGAAAGCGCTGATTTTTCACGAGCATGTGAAGAAAATAATATTGCTTTTATGGGGCCAACTGCGGAGCAAATTTTAGAGTTTGGGTTAAAGCATCGTGCGCGAGAGTTGGCTGCCGCTGCAAATGTGCCGATGACACCGGGAACAGGATTGCTGGATAGTTTACAAGAGGCTTTAGCTGCGGCTGATCGAATTGGTTATCCGATCATGTTAAAAAGTACCGCTGGTGGAGGTGGTATTGGTTTAACACGTTGTGATACACCACAAGCATTAACGGATGCCTATGAAAGTGTAAAACGCTTAGGCGAGCAATTCTTTAAAGATGCAGGCGTATTTATTGAATGCTTTATTGATAAAGCACGTCATGTCGAAGTCCAAATTTTTGGTGATGGTCAAGGTCAAGTGGTTGCATTTGGTGAGCGTGATTGTTCATTGCAAAGACGTAACCAAAAGGTAGTCGAAGAAACACCTGCTGCAAATCTACCAGAAGCAACCCGCAAAAAATTGCATCAGGCGGCGGTGGAACTTGGACAATCTGTAAACTACCGCAGCGCGGGTACAGTTGAGTTCATTTATGATGCAAAACGTGATGAATTCTATTTTCTGGAAGTCAATACACGTTTACAAGTTGAACACCCTGTGACTGAAATGGTGACAGGCTTAGATTTAATCGAATGTATGCTTAAAGTTGCTGCTGGCGATGAACTGGACTGGAATTATTTAAGCAATATTCAGCCGCAAGGTGCTGCAATTGAGGTTCGTGTTTATGCCGAAGACCCAGCGAAAAACTTCCAGCCAAGTCCGGGTGTTTTGACCGAAGTTGCATTCCCTGAAGATATCCGTGTCGATACATGGGTGAAAACAGGAACGGAAATATCGCAATATTTTGATCCAATGATCGCCAAAATTATTGTCCATGCAGATGATCGTGCGGCTGCAATTGAAAAGTTAAAAACAGTATTGGCTGAAACTCGTTTAAATGGCATCAGTACTAACTTAGATTATGCACGTGCCATTGTGTCGGATGAGCGTTTTGAAAGTATGCAAATCTGGACACGGATGCTCGATGATTTTAACTACGCACCGAATGTAATTGAAGTCATACAAGCAGGTACATTGAGCTCAATCCAAGATTATCCGGGTCGTACAGGATACTGGGATATTGGTGTACCACCATCAGGTCCAATGGATGATTATGCATTTCAGCTTGCCAATCGAATTGTAGGCAATGACGCAAAAGCCGCAGGTTTTGAATTTACACTTGTCGGGCCAACATTAAAGTTTCATGCAAATACGACGATTGCACTCACGGGCGCAAGCTGTAAGGTATTGCTGGATGAAACTGAAATTGATTTTTGGCAACCCATTACAGTTAAAGCAGGTCAAACTTTAAAAATAGGACAAGTTGAATCAGGTTGCCGTACATACTTAGCGGTGCGTGATGGTTTAGATGTTCCATTGTATTTAGGTAGTCGCTCAACATTTGCACTGGGTAATTTTGGTGGTCATGCAGGGCGTACTTTACGCGTTGGTGACATGATAAAATTAGTTGATCCTGCATTTGCCAGTGTTGAGCTACCTGTTGCAATTGATACACCGCAAGCATTATCGACTGATTTAATTCCTGAATATGGCAATGAATGGGAAATCGGTGTTTTATATGGACCGCACGGCGCACCTGATTTCTTTAAACCTGAATATATAGAAGAATTTTTTGCATCTGAATGGACAGTACATTTTAACTCAAACCGTTTAGGTGTTCGTCTTTCTGGCCCTACACCAAGCTGGGCACGAGAAAATGGCGGTGAGGCAGGTCTACATCCATCCAATGTGCATGACTGTGAATATGCCATTGGTGCGATCAACTTTACAGGTGATTTTCCTGTCATTTTGGCAAAAGACGGCCCAAGCTTAGGCGGTTTCGTTTGCCCAGTCACTATTGCTAAAGCAGAGCTGTGGAAAGTCGGACAGCTCAAAGCAGATGATAAAATTCGTTTTTATCCGATGTCAGTTGAGCAAGCAAATGCGCTTGAGCTTAAACAAAAAGCCAATATTGAAAACTTTGCAAACGCTGAAAATGCTGCTGAAATTATTGAACCCACTGAAAATGTCAGTACCACCATTTTAGCGCAACGTGATGAAACAGACGTTTCCCCAAAAACAGTTTATCGCCAAGCAGGTGATAGTTATATCTTGCTTGAATACGGTGAAAATGTTCTGGATTTAGCATTGCGATTACGCGTACATCAATTGATTCAAATGATTCGTGATGCTGACATTGCAGGGGTATTGGAACTGTCTCCCGGTGTGCGTTCACTACAAATCAAATATGATGGTCTCGTGATTCCACAAGCTGATTTAATTAGCAAACTTCTTCAGCTTGAAGCAGAAATGGGCGATTTGAGTAACCTTAAAATCCCATCTCGTATCGTTCATTTACCTATGGCATTTGAAGATAGTGCAACACTAGGAGCTGTTGAACGTTATCAAGAAAGCGTATGTGCCAAAGCACCTTGGTTGCCAAATAACGTCGATTTCATTCAACGCATTAATGGTTTAGCACATCGTGATGAAGTCAAAGATATTATCTTTGATGCCAATTATTTAATTTTGGGTTTAGGCGATGTGTATTTAACCGCGCCATGTGCTGTACCCATCGATCCACGCCATCGTTTATTGAGCTCAAAATACAATCCTGCGCGTACTTTTACGGCTGAAGGCACTGTGGGTATTGGTGGGATGTACATGTGTATTTACGGTATGGATTCACCCGGTGGTTATCAATTGGTTGGACGTACTTTGCCAATTTGGAATAAGTTTAAGAAAAATAAACAGTTTGGTGACAAACAATGGTTTTTAAAATTCTTTGACCAAATTAAATATTTCCCAGTCACTGAGGAAGAGCTGAATCAATGGCGCGCAGATTTTGAAAATGGCCGTGCTGAAATCAAAATTGAAGAGACTGAATTTGATTATGCCGCTTATGTAAACTTCTTGGAAAATGAAGCGGAGAGTATCGCTGCATTTAAAGAGAAACAACAACATGCATTTACAACGGAAGTCAGTCGTTGGAAAGAAGAGTTCTCAACTCAGGCAGAAGAACAAATTGAACTTCCAAATGACGTGGATTACAGCCATCTTTCCTCACTTAATGCTTCTATGACAGGTAATATCTGGAAAATTTTTGTAGAAAGTGGGCAAGAGGTTAAAAAAGGTGAAACTGTTGCTATTATTGAAGCAATGAAAATGGAACTCCCTGTGTATGCTGAGGAAGATGGCATAGTGAAGGCAATTATTTGTCGCGCAGGGCAAACTGTTCACAGCGGTGAACCGTTGGTGTATATGGAATAGGTGCCAATGAAAGAGACAAAAATAACAACTAAAGGCTCAGACAGTTTGTCTGAGCTGGTTTACCAACGCATCAAGAATGATATCTTCGATTTCAAATTGATGCCCGGTGAACGCTTTACTGAGTCCGAAGTTGCAAAAGCCTATGATGTAAGTCGTACCCCAATCCGACAAGCATTGTATCGTTTGCAACAGGAAGGCTATGTCGATGTGAGTTTTCGCAGCGGTTGGCAAATCCGACCGCTCAATTTTCGTTATTACGAAGAGCTTTATGATGTGCGAATTGTGTTAGAAAAAGATGCCATTCGAAAACTTTGTTATATCGATCATCAAAACTCGGTTGAACTGTCTGTTTTAAAAGATTTTTGGATGGTTGAACCAAGCCAATATTTGAAAGATATTAAGCAGCTTTCTCAGCAAGATGAGGACTTTCATTGTGCTTTAGTTCGTGCTTCTGGAAATAATGAAATGGCACGGATTCATCGAGACTTGAGTGAACGCATTCGTATCATTCGTCGCTTAGATTTTTCCAAAGATTATCGTGTTGAGGCAACTTATCAAGAGCATCAAAAAATTTTAGGTTTTATCTTTAATCGAAAAGTTGATGAAGCGATCAATGCAATCGAAGCGCACATCATGCAAAGTCGTGATGAAGTCAAAAAGATTACCTTACAGATGTTGGATTCGAGTCAGTTTTATTAAACTTTTCCAATTTTCAAAAAGATTTATTTTTACGGAAACTGTTTTTGTTATGCCTAATTCTGCATAAAACTAACAGTTTCCATTGTTTTAATATTTAATAATAAATATCAAATTCTAACTCATCAGATCACCTATGATGAATCAACAACAGCTCATTCCTTTATTCCTTAAACTGGTTCGTAAAGAAGGCTTCTTTGCCACAGCGATTGATGGTATTACCTTGATGCGCGTAGATCACAACACACCTCCAATTTCGGTATTGCAAGAACCAACGCTTGTTTTCGTTTTACAAGGTAAAAAGCGCGGATATATAGCAAAAGAAACTTATTCATTTGAACAAGGTGAATGCTTAATCGTATCTGTTTCAATGCCATTTGATTGTGACACGATTGCAAGTTCAGAACAGCCGATGATTGCTGTTAGCATGAAGTTAGATGCCGATACCGTGAATGAATTGCTTGCCAAAACTTATTTTGAGAATTATCAATTTACCCCACTCACAACTGGGATGAGTGTCATTCAATACGATGAAACAATTTCATCTGTGCTTTTGAGACTATTAAACACCTTAACTTCTGAACAAGACATATTAATTCTCGGAGATCAAATTAAGCGTGAGCTGTTATACCGAGTTATTCAACACTCTGGGGCAGATGCTTTAAAGGGGCTTGTTGTACAGGGAAATCTAAGGCCTATTTATAAGATTTGTGAATATATTCAACATCATTTTACTGAAAAATTGACAGTTGAAATGCTTGCTGAACAAGCAAATATGAGTACATCTGCCTTTCACAAAGCATTTAAACAAGTTACTCAACATTCACCATTACAATATTTAAAAGTTGTTCGGTTGCATAAGGCAAAACAATTGTTGCAAAACGCAGACCAAAGTGTTGCCCAAGCGGCTTATGCTGTTGGTTATCAAAGTTCTTCTCAATTTAGTCGAGAGTTTAAAAAGCAGTTTGGTTTTCCTCCTAATCAGGCTGAAGTAAATATAGATAAGGAATGAGTAAATCATGAATCAGAATAGTAGAGAACAAATGAAATATATCGAAATAACTGAAGCAGGCGGTCCTGAAGTTCTAAAAGTTGTACAGGGTGAGAAACCTGAGATTAAAGAAGATGAAGTATTAATTGAAGTTTATGCAACGGGTATAAATCGACCAGATATTTTACAGCGGCAAGGACTTTACCCAATGCCTAAAGGCGTAACTTTAATTCCCGGTTTAGAAGTTGCAGGTGTTATTGTCGAAGTTGGTTCGAAAGTAGAAAAATTTAAAGTCGGTGACAAAGTCTGTGCACTTACCAATGGCGGTGGTTATGCAGAATATTGTGCAGTACCCGCTAATCAAACCTTAACAATGCCCAAAAATTTAAGTTTTGTAGAAGCAGCCGCTATTCCAGAAACTTATTTTACAGTTTGGGCAAATTTATTTCAGATTGGTCATTTAAAAAAGAATGAAACAGTGCTTATTCATGGTGGAGCAAGTGGAATTGGCTCAACAGCAATTAGTCTATGCCATGCGATGGGTATTCAATCTTATTCTACAGTTGGACATGACGATAAAGTCGAAAAACTGGCCTCCATGTCAAATGTTATCAATTACAAAACCCAAGATTTTGAAAAGGAAGTTTTAGCATTAACTGATGGAAAAGGGGTTGATGTCATTCTCGATATCATTGGAGCAGCCTATTTCAATCAGAACTTGCGATTGTTAAAACGTGATGGTCGATTGGTCATTATTGGCTTTATGGGTGGTCGAAAAGTAGATGGTTTTGATATTCAAGAATTAATGTTGAAACGAGCTGTCGTGACAGGATCGACGATGCGAGCCAGAACAAATGATGAAAAAGCAAAAATTACTCGAGAGCTTGAGCAATTTGTTTGGCCATTAATCGAAGCAGGGCAATGTAAACCAATTATTTATAAAACATTTGCTTTTGAAGACGTTGCTCATGCACATCAGTGCCTTGAGAGCAGCCAGCATATTGGTAAAGTGGTATTAGAACTTAAATCTTAGTTTATGCCTAATTATGTTCATTCCATGCCTGTTTATATTCAAAACTTGAGCATGGCGAAGGCTTTAAGCAGTATGTGTTTATTAAACAAAACATATGATGAGGAATCTCAAAATGACTACAAATTTAGATGATCGTAATCCAACTCCAGATCTTGCTGAAGATAATGCTTTTTTCCCGTCTCCGTATTCACTTAGTCAATATACTTCAGCCAAAACAGATTATGACGGCACAACTTATCCTACTCCATATGAAGGCAATAAAAAAATCTTAATGATTGCAACGGATGAACGCTATATCTTGATGCAAAATGAGAAATTCTTTTCAACAGGAAATCATCCTGTAGAAATGTTATTGCCAATGTTTCATCTAGATAACGCAGGTTTTGAATTTGATATTGCTACACTTTCTGGAAATCCTGTAAAACTAGAAATGTGGGCAATGCCAAATGAAGAGCAAGTTGTTTTGGATACTTATAAAAAGTATGAAAAGCAATTAAAAGCACCGCTTAAACTTGCTGATATTTTAAAAAATGCATTAAGTGTTGATTCGCCATATGCAGGCGTATTTATCCCCGGAGGTCATGGTGTACTGGCAAAAATACCACATAGCACAGAAGTAAAAGCGTTATTAAAGTGGGCAATGGATCATGATAAATATGTGATTACTTTGTGTCATGGTCCTGCATCTTTACTCGCCGCTGCTCTAGGTGAAGCACCAGAGGATTTTATCTTCAAAGATTATCAGGTTTGTGTATTCCCTGATGCTTTAGATAAAGGGGCAAACATTGATATTGGTTATATGCCAGGACAGCTTCCTTGGTTAGTTGGTGAAAACCTTGAAAAGTTAGGCGTCAAGATTTTGAATAAAGGGATTACAGGTCAGGTACATAAAGATCGAAAGCTTTTAACGGGAGATAGTCCGCTAGCGTCCAATAATTTAGGTAAGCTTGCTGCAACAACGTTATTGGCTGATCCAAATCTTTAATGAATACTACATAGTAAAAAGCTCAACTTAGTGTTGGGCTTTTACTATTTTAGAGATTAACAAAAATTTAGATTTCCGTAACAGTTTGGAGCAAAATTTTGCCCATTTAATTGTAGGTCTACTAAATTCATTTGTAATGGTGGGGCTGTAGATAAATCAACATTCCCTAAGTTTACATCGAGGCCAGTACCAGTCAACACACCTAATAAATCATTAGTAGTTGCTGGATTTTGTTGTAAATAAGTTGATGCCCTAGCTGCAAACTGTCCTAAAAGAGGTTCAATGCTTAGTCTATTTGTTGGCTCAACTCTACCAATATTTACAGGATCTTGAAATGCAAGCCACCATCCAGGTTGAGTAATATTATCTGCAGCTGAACCAGGCCAAAGAATATTGATTGCTTGTAAGCTCAATGACGCAGCAGAGTTAATTTCTAATCTATGAATAAAACCAAGTGACTCTTGAAGGTTTACAGTAGCTGTAGCGCCACCAACTGTACCAGTCATACTAATATTGGAAAATTCCCGACCATTCGGAGCAATAATACATGTAGGTAGAATGGTGGTATTTTCACAGCTTGTAATATAAGCATTTACTGGGTTACCTGCTGTATAAACACCTGTTGTCGTCCCATTTGAGTTTGAGGTCGTTCTACCTCCTGAGGGATAATTACTTCCTGAGCCTAAATAAATAGTAGGTATATCTACAGAGGCAGATAAACTGACAGCTTTTTGTCTATTTCCTACAACAACAATTTGCTGAGTTTCAAAAGGTAAATTATTCATTTCAGGTATATTAAAACCACCTCCATTGGTTCTAAAACCTGCATTTGCAAGACCCAAAGCAACTAAGTTTCCATCAATTTGATATTTTGATAGATCCATATATTGAGCAGCAGTATTCGCATAACCTTTGACTTTACTTTGTTCTTCTGCTGTTGTTCCAATTCCAGATTGAACTTTCATATATCCTGAAAATGAATTTATTCCATTTGCTTGAGCAGAGTTCTGTGTTCCTAGTGTTAATAAACCTAATACTTTTTCTGCACTTAGTCTTAACCCAACAACTTCCCGAGTAGATGAAGTATTTGGGTTTCTTATTGCAAATTCAATGAAAGGGTTTGTTATTTTTGCACTAGAACTCGCACGCTCAGTACTTGTTTCCGCTACACCACTTAAGCTCAAATAATCAATGTCAATATCACAACCAATACCATTAACGCCCCCACAACCTAGTTGCAATCTTCTAATATTTGCATTTAAGTCAATATCAGCTTCCATACCTAGTTTATAAAAACCAATATTTTGATTACCATTTAATCTTTTTGCTTCTAAATTATTAGAGTCATTTGGCGAAATATAAGAAAGAGTTAATAACGATTGACCAGTAACATTTGATAATTGTGCGTCATCCATGATTTGTAATGAGTTAGCTTGGACTAATGTTGAATTTAATAAAAGTAAAAAAAAGCTGATTTCGAAGGAATCCTTGGTAAATACATTATAATTTCCCTATATTGCTATCCATTAGCTAAAAATTTAATTATTTGACGTGATGTTATTTATCTAAAATAGACTAATTATTATACATGTCAACAAAAATATACCATTTGATACATTTCGGATTAATGGGGGAAATAATTTTTCGAATGAAATAAAAAAAACATGTTTGTAGAGATGTAGAACTATTAAGTTAATAATATTAAAAAGATTATTACTCTAAATACAGTGGGCCATTTTCACTATATAAAAAGGCCAGTTCATTTTAACTGACCTTTTTTAATAATAAATTTATGGTAGGTATTAGAAAAAACCTGCTGGTTTAGTTGAATAACTTACTAAAAGATTTTTAGTTTGTTGATAATGATCTAACATCATGCGATGGTTTTCACGACCAATACCTGACTTTTTGTATCCACCAAAAGCTGCATGTGCTGGATAAATGTGATAGCAGTTAGTCCAAACACGACCAGCTTCAATTGCACGGCCTGCACGATATGAAATATGTGCTGAACGTGACCAGACACCTGCACCTAAACCATAAATGGTTTCATTTGCGATTTTGATCGCTTCGTCAAAGTCTTTAAATGTTGTTACTGAAAGTACAGGTCCGAAAATTTCCTCTTGGAAAATTTGCATACTGTTGTGACCTTTAAAGACAGTCGGTTCGATATAAAAACCTTCACCTACTTCTTGACGAGCACTACCACCCGTGAGGACTTCTGCACCTTCTTCACGACCAGTGCTGATACAACGTAGGATTTTCTCTTGCTGTTCTAAAGATGCTTGAGCACCAATCATGGTTTCCGTATCTAAAGGATGACCTAATTTAATACGTTTCACACGTTCAATGGCTTTTTCTAAAAACTTATCTGCGATACTTTCTTGAACAAGCGCACGAGAAGGACAAGTACATACTTCACCTTGGTTTAAGGCAAACATTGCAAAACCTTCAAGTGCTTTATCAAGATAGTCATCGTCTTGATCCATCACATCTTCAAAGAATAAGTTTGGAGACTTACCACCAAGCTCCAATGTAACAGGGATAATATTTTCAGTTGCATACTGCATAATTAATTGGCCAACTTGTGTTGAACCAGTGAAGGCAATTTTTGCAATACGTGGGTTTGTTGCTAGTGGGCGACCAACTTCTGCACCAAAACCATTAACTACGTTAAGTACACCAGCAGGTAAAATATCTTGAATTAGTTCAAGTACTAATAGAATACCAACAGGAGTTTGTTCAGCAGGTTTTAATACCACACAGTTTCCTGCTGCTAGTGCAGGTGCAAGTTTCCATGCCGCCATGAGGATAGGGAAGTTCCAAGGAATGATTTGCCCCACCACACCTAAAGGCTCATGGAAATGGTATGCAATTGTATCTTCATCAATTTCAGAGATTCCGCCTTCTTGTGCACGAATACATCCTGCAAAATAACGGAAGTGATCAATTGCCAGTGGAATATCAGCTGCCAAAGTTTCACGAACTGGTTTACCGTTGTCCCAAGTTTCTGCGACTGCAAGAAATTCCAAGTTTTGTTCCATACGATCAGCAATTTTTAATAAAATATTTGAACGTGTTGTTGGAGAGCTTTTATTCCATTCAGCTTTCGCTTTATGTGCCGCATCGAGAGCAAGTTCAATGTCTTCAACTGAAGAACGCGGGATTTTTGTAAACACTTTGCCATCGACAGGTGAAACATTATCGAAGTATTCTCCTCTTACAGGAGCTACCCATTGACCGCCAATAAAGTTTTCATATTGAGCTTTAAACTGGACTTTAGAGCCAGCTTGATTAGGATCGATGTAACGCATATTAGATTCCTTTGCTTATAATTGATCTTAAATATCTACAGCTTTGGTATAAGGTACTTTTGTACGCTATTTCATTAGGATATAAATGAGAAGGTTGGAGAAAGGTTGGAAATCAGGGTCATGAGTGAGGGATACACAAATGTTTACAAAACAAGACCTGCTACAACAACGTAAGTCAGTAGATCAGCTAAAACGACAAAATAGTTTATCGCCGCAAAATGCTGAAAAACTTGGACAAAGTATTGCTAGCTCATGGCAGAGATCAGCTTCGTCTGCTATTCCTAAAGAGCGTTTAGCCGCACCTTTGTTGAGCCAAAATAGTAAAAATAAAACCAGTTTAGATATGGCTTTAGAAAGTTGCTCAAATGAACTGAGCCATATTGCTGATCAATCTTCAATGGTGATTGCGGTTGGTGATGTTGGTAGTACGATTATTTGGACAGCTTCGAGTTCACAAATGCAAAGCGCAGCTGAAAAAGTTCATTTCATTGCTGGCGGACAATGGGCTGAAGATGTTGTAGGGACAAATGCATTGGCATTGTCACTGAAAACACAACAATCTAGCTGTGTATTTTCCAATGAGCATTACATGGAATCTGTGCATGATTGGGTATGTTATGCAGCGCCGATCATTGATCCATATTCCAAACAAGTGCTTGGTGTGGTTGATTTATCTACGACTTGGAAAAAGCATAACACTTTGGGCATGTTAGCCGCTGAGCGTTGTGCATCTATTATTCAAACGGCTTTGATTGAGCAACAACGCCAACGTTTATATATTCGTGCGTTCGCTACGCCACAAATTATTTTTAATCAAAAATCGTTAGTTTTAACCCCACGTCAAGTCGAGATTTTGGTCATCCTCGCATTGTGTCCAAATGGATTGAATCTTGAGAATCTTCATCAAGCTTTATATGGCGAACGCAAGGTGAGTATTGGTACTTTAAAAGCTGAAATGTCGCAATTAAGAGATATTTTAGGGGGAATGTTAGGTTCTCGACCATATCGATTATTGGCAGATGTTGAAGCAGATTTTTTATCGGCAGAACAAGCACTTGACTCAGGCTATGTGGCATCGGCTTTGCAATTGTATAAAGGTGTTTTTCTTTCAAAAACTGAAAGCCCATTTTTATGCGCATGGCGAGATTGTTTGGAGTCTCGTTTGAGTGATGCAATTTTTAAGACCAAAGAAACTGATCTTTTACTGAAGCATGTTGCACATTTCCCTGAAGCAATTGATGCTGTAGAACGTTTGATGGAACTATTGCCAGAAGATCATCCAGCACATTTATCTCTGAATAAATTTAAAGATATTTACTAGAATCAGTTCGTGAAAATTTGATATGTAAAAGCTGATTACTTGAAATGAAATCTGAAAAATGATGAAGTTGATTAGTTACTAAATTTTGAAAAAACAATTCTTAAGATCATAATTTTTATAAATAAAAAAAGTGGGAATATAACCTTTTTAATATTCCCACAAAAAAGTAAGCCAATTTCTCGGAGTTTTGGCTTACTTTTGAGAGGAACTGTTATAACGCAGCTTTGAAAATTTCTACCACTTGAGCATGTGTTGCTTTACGAGGGTTAGTCAACATACATGCATCTTTCTGAGCATTTTCAGACATGATTGCAAGATCTTCAGTCTTAACGCCTAACTCAGTTAAACCAGATGGAATTCCAATTGATGAAGATAATTCACGGATAGCATCAATCGCGGCAAAAGCAGCTTCAGTTTCAGTGAAACCGTCAACATTAACACCCATTAACTCAGCAATTTTAGCGTAACGATCTTGGCAAGCAATTAAGTTAAATTCACATACATGAGGTAATAAAACGGCATTACATACACCATGTGGAAGATTGTAGAAACCACCTAATTGATGTGCCATCGCATGAACATAACCCAATGACGCATTGTTGAATGCCATACCAGCAAGATATTGTGCATAGCTCATTGCATCACGAGCTTCGATATTCTCACCATTGGCGACAGCAGGACGTAACCATTGACTGATCATCGTAATTGCTTTTTCAGCGCATGCATCGGTAATTGGGTTTGCCGCAGTTGATACATAAGCTTCAACAGCATGTGTCAATGCATCCATACCTGTTGCAGCGGTCAAACCAGCTGGTTTTGCAACCATAAGTTTTGGATCATCGATGGCGATCAAAGGCGTACAACGCCAATCTACAATTGCCATTTTTACGTGAGTATCAGTATTGGTAATAATGCAGAAACGCGTCATTTCTGATGCAGTTCCAGCAGTTGTGTTTACAGCAATCAGTGGAGTCATCGGAACAGTACTTTTATCGATACCTTCATAGTCACGAATATGTCCGCCGCCAGCAGTTACAAGACCAATCCCTTTCGCACAATCGTGTGATGAACCGCCACCTAATGAAACGATAAAATCACATCCATTGTCGTTATAGGCTTTAACACCATTATGAACATTAATGTCAGTAGGGTTTGGTTCAGCACCGGGAAAAACGTGGCTATCTACACCAGCATCTTTTAAATATGCTGAAATTGTATCTGCTACGCCAAATTTGAATAGACCTTCGTCTGTGACGATCAGTGCTTTCTTTGCACCAAGGTTTTGCGCTTTTATGCCAATCTCTTTAGCACAGCCGGGACCAAAAAGTGAAACGCAAGGGATATAAAAACCGTTTGTTTGATCTGCAATATTTTTAAAAGCCATGGAGTGATTCCTTCTTCCATATTCCATAATTTGTTATACAGGTGGTCTAGCACCTTGGACTTAGTATGGAGTGCTTTAAAAAATTTCCTACCTACCAAAAACCTACCAAAGAAATTTTTTTTAATCATAAGGATATGGGTGCCTTAGCACCCATAATTAAACATTTTTCTGAGATTAGAACCGCTTTGTATAGTTCACAAATAGACGGTCTTCACCAAAATCATTACCATGCTCTACATTGTAATCAATACGAATATATTGTAATGCTAAACCTTTAAGAAAAGGCTGTTGAAAAGCATAATTTAAAATAATGTTAGATTCACTTTCATTATTTTCTTTGCCATCAGCTGTTTTGAAGCTATCGCCATATACATATTTTACTGCTGCATTTAACCCCGGAATATAATCTTTAAAATTATATCCATAGATAAAATGATATGATTTTTCATCCTTTTTAAAGAAACCCGTTGCATTCCAGTTAATAAAATAAGTTTCAGGTAAAAAACCATCTGGTAGAGGATATGCAGATTCGCCAATAATTTGTTGATAACCTAATCCAAAAGTATGATTGTTTACTTTTAGTGTTTCTAATAAACCTATATTTTGTGTGTCAATATTGAAGTTATTGCCATCTTCTTTTGCATTAAAATATTTAAATTTTGAGCCAAGAGTAAAATTTTCTGTATTAAAACTATGATCTAAACCAAGATAATGTTTGTTATACAAATCTTGCATATTGCCAAAATAGTATTCAGCTTTTAAAGAAGGCATAACCTGATAGCGTAAATCAATGTAGTTTAAACCATCTGAATATTCAGTTTTTCCATTTGAGGTAAAAGAGAATTTCTGAAAATCTTCAGCATTTCGTGGTGAAACTTTTTCTACACGACCAATTTCTGCATAGAGTTGATCAGTAAGCTGAGATTTTAAGTTCGTTCCCCAGTAGGAAGTAAGCAACTGACGACTTGCATCTACAGCCGTAACAGGTAGATCTAGCCAAAGTTCACCCATACTTAATAACGTTTTATCATAACTAAGTTTTAATGTTGCTCCATGCTTTAAATAATCTGGTGCTTGAGACTGAGTTTCTCTATCGAAGGGAAGGACGGTATCTGCGACATGTTTATCCGAGCTTAGACGAACTGCATATTGAACGGATGCATCCACACCGATCTTTAATGGCTTATCAGCAATAGTAAGCGGAGTGTCTACCATTCTTGAATTATAAAATAATGATGCTGCTTGAGACCAACTCCCTGTATCTTTTAAATTTTCATTTTCAAAATTACGGTTGATATAGGCATTTTTTAAGGTAAATTTCCATTCGTCTTTAGCTGTATCATCTGCAAATGCAGACATACTTGTGCAGCTCACCATCAGGGAAAATGTGGTTATAGCAATACGATTTAATTTAAAGATAGGCATTCTTTCATCATCCATTTAAAAGTTAAGTTGCGCCAATCCTAGGCACAACAAGTTTTACTGTTGGCTAAGTGAAGTTTGAGGTTGAAGGGTGTTCTTTGTTGATTCAGTCGCGTTGACAGAAGCTTTAAGATTCACTAAGAAGATTGCTAATGCAGCAACTACACCGGGAATCGCAATTGCTAAGAAGTTCATTTGATGTGGTAATTCAAAGGTAAGTAATGCACCTGTTAAGACTGGCCCAATAATTGCCCCGATACGACCAATTCCTGATGCCCAGCCCATACCTGTTGAACGGACAGTGGTTGGATAAAACTGTGCGACGAAAGTATAAAGTAAGATTTGAGAACCAATCGTTGCTGCGCCAGCGAGTGCAATTAAGCTGTAGAGAATGAATTGAGGGCTGTTGAAACCTAATAAAATCAATGAAGCCGCACCGATGATAAACATAGCGGTAATCACGGGTTTCAAATGGAATTTATCTGCCAAAGCACCACCGCCAATCGCACCAACCATTCCACCAATATTCAAGGCAAATAAGAACAACATACTTGCACCTAGCGAATAACCCGCTTGCAGCATTAATTTTGGTAACCAGCTACCCAGCGCATAAACCATAAGCAGACACATAAAAAATGCGATCCAAAACATAAATGTACTGAATGCTCGACCTTGTTGAAATAACGCACGTACAGGTGCATCTGTGTGAATATTCTCATTAAATACAAGTTTAGTTTCTTGGTTAATTTCAGCATTGGGTGCAAGTTTCGAGACGATCTGCTTTGCTTGATCGTGATGTTCCGACTTGATTAGAAATGCTAATGATTCAGGTAGGAATTTCCAGATAACAGGCAAGAGCAGTAATGGAATACCTGCAAGAATAAACATGATCTGCCAACCCATGTCTTTAACTAACCAAGCACCCAATAATGCTGAAGTCATACCACCGATTGCATATCCACTAAACATAATTGCAACTAAGGTGCTACGAATCTTTTTCGGTGCGTATTCAGTCATGAGTGCGACGACATTTGGCATAACACCGCCAATGCCTAGACCTGCTAGAAAACGCAAAATAGCGAATTCGACAGGGTTATCAGCAAATGCACCAATAAATGTGAAGCCACTGAATAATGCGACACAAATCATTATGGTTTTCTTTCGGCCTAAACGATCTGAAATCGTGCCGAAAATCATCGCACCAAACATCATTCCAAATAGCGCGGCGCTTGCTAATAAGCCTGCTTGCACAGCAGTTAAAGACCATTGCTGCATTAATAATGGCAGAGCAACACCATAAATAACTAAATCATAACCATCGAATATAATAATTAATAAACACCATATTAAAACCTTCCAATGAAATGGGTTAAATTTAGCATTATCAATAATCTCATTAATATTGACATTTGACATATTCATCCTTCACCTCCAATTTGTGAAGCATCTGTTATTTTGTAATTAAATTATTTTGTTATGTGTTCTGAGTCAAAAACTTAATTGATATATCTTTATGTCATTAAAGTATTAATATTTATTCTATTTAAATTAAGAACGACAAAAAGCAGAGTATTTAAACCCTGCTTTTATATCAAATGGTATATTAAATAAATTTATCGATTAACTGATTAAAATCATCTGGCAGTTCAATATTTGAAATATGCGATGCATTAATTTCTGCTAATAGTGCATTTGGAATTTGCTGTTGCATAAACTCTCCGTCAGCTACGGTTGTTACAGGATCTTGAGTCCCTGCAATAATTAGCATAGGAATAGAGATTTTTTTTAGTTCTGTGCGAACATCCGCTTTAGCCAAAGCCTCACAACAATTTGCATAACCTGACGCGCTGCCAGCACTTAAGTCGTTACATAGGTTCGTTACAACTACTGAGTGACTTTGGATAAAGGGATCGGTAAACCATCTTGAGGCTGCTGTGGCCGCAATAGGTTGTAAACCTTGTTCACGAACAAGCTGTGCTCGATCAAGCCATGCTTGTTCCTGTCCAATCTTCGCTGCGGTATTAGCAACGATTACATGGCTAAACCGTGTTGGATAATGAATCGCCAGCCATTGTCCTGTGATTCCACCCATTGAAATACCACAAAATGCTGCTTTAGAAATATTGAGGTGATCTAACAAAGCAATCACATCTTTTCCAAGCTGTTGCAATGTATAAGGCCCTTGTGGTGCTGTAGAAGAACCATGACCTCGTGTGTCATAGCAGATCACAAAAAAGCGTTCTTTAAAATAATTAAACTGCTTTTGCCACATGCCATAATTTGTGCCCAACGAGTTTGAAAACACAAGTGCAGGGGAGTTTGGATCACCAAAAGTTTGATAATTGATTTGAGCATCTTGAGATTGAAAAATAGACATAAAATGCTCCTTAAACTTCTTCAACACGTTGAATAATGAGCGCAATGCCTTGCCCTACACCAATACACATCGAACACAATGCATACTGTCCTTGAATCTGTTCAAGCTGGTTCAATGCGGTGGTGACTAAGCGTGCGCCTGACGCTCCCAAAGGATGACCTAAAGCAATCGCACCACCATTTGGATTGATACGAATATCGTCATCTGCTAAACCTAAATCACGAGTTACCGCTAATGCCTGAGCTGCAAAGGCTTCGTTTAACTCAATCACATCCATTTGCTCTAGTGTCAGATTGGTCTGTTGTAGTAATTTCTTAATCGCAGGTGCAGGCGCAAATCCCATAATGCGTGGTTCAACACCCACTGTAGTTGCGGCAATAATTTTGGCGCGTGGTTTCAGTTGATATTCAGCAACCGCTTCATCTGAGGCGATCAAGAGTGCTGCTGCACCATCATTAATCCCTGATGCATTACCTGCTGTCACTGTTCCATCTGCTTTCACCACACCTTTGAGTTTGGTTAAGGCTTCAATCGTGGTTGATGCACGCGGATGTTCATCGCTATCCACCACAATCGCATCACCCTTACGCTGAGGAATAGTGACGGGCACGATCTCTTGTTTAAAAAAGCCTTTGGCTTGCGCTGCTGCAGTACGTTGTTGGCTCACCAAGGCAAACTGGTCTTGATCGGCACGATTGATATTGAATTGTTCTGCCACGTTTTCAGCCGTTTGTGGCATGGTGTCCACACCATACATTTGTTTGAGTTTTGGATTGATAAAACGCCATCCCATGGTAGTGTCTTCAATCTTTTGACTACGTCCAAATGCGCTCTCTGATTTACCCATCACGTATGGGGCACGGCTCATGCTTTCCACACCACCAGCAATGATCAGGTTTGCTTCATTGGCTTTGATCGCACGAGCGGCTATGGCAATGGCATCTAAAGATGAACCACATAAACGATTCACTGTAGTAGCAGGCACTTGATAAGGTAAGCCAGCCAATAATGCGGACATACGACCCACGTTACGATTGTCTTCACCCGCCTGATTGGCACAGCCGTAAATCACGTCATCTACTTGTTGCCAATCGACACTTTGATTACGTTGCATCAAGGCCTGAAGTGGAATAGCTCCAAGATCATCTGCACGTATAGGCGCTAAACCACCTGCATAACGACCAAATGGAGTACGAATGGCATCAATGATATAAGCGTTTTTCATAGTCTTACACTTCCATATTTCAATCTGTTGTGACCACTGCCACAAATTGCGGGTTCAGTCATACTTCCTTTGCGTAAGTAATGCCTCACTGTTGACAGGGCAAAAGTGACAAAACCCATTGTTGAACAGAGGAGGCTTCCTTGCCTCCCTGTCCAACGGACGACATCCATGTCGCCTGTCACGATAGTTAGTTACTGGAAAAAATCTAAATATAAGTGAGTAAAAAACTGCATTTAAACCATTCCAATCAATATTTCACGGTGGCGACATGGATGTCGCCTCGTTACTCAGCACAACACGGATGTTGTGTCTGAGTAACAAAGGATTTTTGTTACTTTTTATCCTTAAAAAGTAAGGCAATGCCTATACAAAAAACTTTCGCTTTAACCCGTAATTAGTGGCTGGTCAACATTATCCCTGCGTCGCATCAATCAATTGAGCACCTGTCAAAGCCTGTAGCTCTTCAAAGCTCAGACCATCCACTTTTTCAATCACCCTTAAACCTTCTGTGGTCACATCAATCACACACAGATCGGTATAAATACGATCGACACATTTCAATCCTGTTGCTGGATAAGTGAGTTCTTCAACGATTTTTGGCTCACCTTGTTTGGTGACATGATCAGTCGTGATAAAGACTTTCTTAGCACCAACAGCTAAATCCATTGCACCACCTACAGCAGGAATGGCATCGGCTGCACCTGTGTGCCAATTGGCAAGATCACCGTTGGCTGCAACTTGGAATGCACCGAGTACCGCAATATCCAAATGTCCACCGCGCATCATGGCAAATGAATCGCCATGATGGAAAAAGCACCCACCTGTTAGCATAGTGACGTATTCTTTACCTGCATTAATCAGTTCAGGATCTTCTACACCTTTGGCTGGAGGGGGGCCAAAGGCCAACAAACCATTTTCAGAATGCAGAAACACATCTTTATCGGCAGGTAAGTATTTTGAAATCTTGGTCGGTAAACCAATGCCTAAATTGACATAAGCCCCATCTGGAATATCTTGTGCAACACGTTCAGCAATCTGGTCACGGTTGAGTTTTTGATAGCTCATGTTGTTCTCCTTATGCTGATACAGGTGAAGTGGCTTCAACGGCAACTATATGTTGGACAAAGATACCTGGGGTAATGATGTGCTCAGGATCAAGCTGACCCAGTTCCACCACTTCAGAGACTTGAGCAATGGTGACATCTGCTGCCATCGCCATGATTGGACCGAAGTTACGTGCAGATTTATTGAAAACTAGATTACCCCAACGATCGCCTTGATAAGCTTTGATCAAGGCAAAGTCAGCTTTAATTGGGTATTCCAGTACATAGTCTTTGCCATCGATATGACGAGTTTCTTTGCCTTCTGCCAATAACGTACCAAAACCAGTAGGGGTAAATACGGCACCTAAACCCATACCAGCAGCTTGGATACGGCAAGCGAGATTGCCTTGCGGGACAAGTTCTAATTCAATCTTGCCTGCACGGTACAGTTCATCAAATACCCATGAATCGGACTGACGTGGGAAAGAACAAATGATTTTACGAACAGCACCTGTTTTTAGCAGTTTTGCCAAACCGTAATCGCCATTACCAGCATTGTTATTGACAATCACAAGCTCTTTCACGCCCAGTTCAATCAGACCATCGATAAGTTCAGCGGGTTGTCCTGCTGTTCCAAAACCTCCTATCATGATGGTTGAGCCATCTTGGATTTGGGAGAGTGCTTCAACGAGTGAAGTTTGGGATTTATCAATCATAATAATTCCATCCTAAAAAATTTGGTCTACTCATCCTGTTTGGGATGAGGACGGCTGAGCAGGAGAGGTTATTTTTTCTGGTTTATTCAGGAGAAGTTGGGCAATTACACCGATGCAAATTCCCCAGAAAACTGAACTCAGTCCGAGAAAATGCATACCTGAAACCGTTGCTAAAAAAGTAATTAATGCAGCGTCGCGCTGTTGGTCATCTTTCATGGCGATCATGACATTTGTACCAATTGCACCAAGCAATGCAAGGCCAGCCAAAGCTGCGATCAGTTCTTTAGGAAGAAGACTAAATAACATGACAATACTGCCTGCAAATAAGCCACCTAAAATATAAAAGATACCGTTAGCGACACCTGCGATATAGCGTTTTTCTTTTAGTTCATGGGCATCTTTGCCCATACATAAAGCAGCGGTAATTGCTGCTAAAACAATTGTGATGCCACCCATACAAGCGACTGCGAGTGAGGCAATACTTGATGCTGTGATAATTGGTTTAGCAGGGGTGTCATAACCACTTAATTTCATAATGGCCATACCCGGTAAAAATTGCCCTGTAAGACTCACAATGATTAAAGGTAAAGCCAAGTTAAATGTAGAGTGCCAAGTCCATTCAGGCAGAATGAGCTGTGGAACAGCAAAACTAAAATGCATTGCTACGGAATTCATTTTTCCCAAAAATAAACTGAGTGAAACACCACATAACAATACCCAAAGCATGGTGTAGCGCGGCGAGTATCGTTTTGCTAATAAATAGCAAATCAACATACTAAATACGATCAAAGGCATGGTATCTGTCGCAACAAATAATCCTAAACCAAACTGAAATAGGATTCCTGCCATCATGCCAGCTGCGATTCCTTGAGGAATCCACTTTAATAATTTATCGAAATAACCTGTAGCACCCACGATGAAAATCACGATTGCGGAGGTTATATAAGCCGCAACAACTTCATTCAAAGTAATGTGAGGAAATAACGCGACAAGTAGAGCAGTCCCCGGAGCCGACCATGCTGTGATAACGGGCGTTCTATATCGAATTGAAAGATAAATTCCAGCAACAGCAGCACCTATTGAAATTCCCCAAATCCATGAAATCATCATAGAAGTCGAGACATTGGCTTTTTGCGCAGCCTGAAAAAAAATGATCAATGGACCAGAATAGGAAATCAAAACTGCTAGAAATCCAGCAACTGTTGCCGATATTGACCAATCATCTTTCAGTGTTTTTAACAGGGTCATCATATTGCCTCCGTGCTAGATACCTTGTCTTTATATTTTGGAGATCAACCTTGATCTCCACCGCCTACAGCAATCACACTACCAGTCATATATGACGACTCATCCGATGCAAGAAATACAATCGCATTGACTTGTTCATCAATCGTGCCATAACGCCCCATCAAACTTCTGTCCTTAGTTTGCTCTACGACTTGTTGCATCCAGTGTTTTTCATCATCAGTTAAAGGATTGGCATTTCGAGGAACTTTTCTTGGCGGTGCATCTGTACCACCTGTCGCAATTGCATTAACGCGAATCCCATCTTTAGCATGTTCAAAGGCGAGTGAAGCTGTAAGAGCATTCACACCACCTTTTGCGGCAGAATAAGGAATTCGATTGATACCACGGGTCGCAATAGAAGAAACATTGACGATGACACCGCTTTTTTGTTTCAACATTTCAGGCAAAACAGCACGACAACACCATAAAGTTGGGAACAATGATCGATTGATTTCTTTAATGATTTCATCCTCACTAAAGGCATCATAGGGTTTCATCCAAATTGCGCCACCGACATTGTTAATCAGCACATCAACACGACCAAAATGTTCGATTGCAGCACTTACAACTGCTTGCGCACCTGCATAACTTTCCAAGTCTGTTTTGACTGTGATGGCTGTACCACCTGCATGAATAATTTCATTGGCAACCTCATCGACCAACTCTGAACGATCAGCTAAGATCACCTGCCCATTTTCAACGGCAACTCGAAGTGCAACACCACGACCAATCCCTTGCGCTGCACCTGTAACTATGACGATTTTGTCTTTGAATCTATCGTGAAAAATCATGGTCATCTCCAATTCAATTAATTCGCTGAGAATTTTTCAAATAGGAAATTGGCAGGTTTAATACCTTCGTGATCCAACCAACCGCGAACAGCTTCAACCATTGGTACTGGGCCGCATAAGTAAATATCGACATCACCATTATTCAACCAGTCATTTTCAATATGACCTGTGACATAACCTTTACGTTCATGTTGGCTATCTGGATTTGCAACGACAGTCCGATATTCAAACCAAGAATATTTATTTTGCAATTCTTCTAACTTTTCAATTGCCACCAAATCAAAATCATTGGTTACACCAAAAACCAGACGAATAGGGTATTCAGAAGCTTTTTCTTCAAGGATTTGTAACATCGACATAAATGGCGCAATACCTGTACCACCAGCAAGCATTAAGACTGGACGGGTCACATTACGTAGATAAAAACTACCAAATGGACCAGTAAAACTCATCTTGTCACCTGCTTTCGCATTTTTACTAAGGAACTCGCTCATCTGTCCATTTGGAACATTACGAACGACGAAGCCTGTTAAGCGATTTCCGGGTTTAGAACTAAAAGAATAAGAGCGGGTTTCAGTCGTATTAGGAATACCTACATTGACGTACTGACCTGCCAAAAAGTGAATATCTGGCTGGCCTTCATCAAGTTGAATATCGAAGGTAATCGTTGAGTCCGAAAGGTTTTCTACGCGTGATAGCGTACCTTGGAAGCTATGAATTTCTGTTTTACATACATCAGAAGACGCTTGAATTTGAAATACAGCATCTGAGGTTGGGCGACATTGACAGGCGAGAATATAACCTTGCTCAGCTTCTTCAGGAGTTAAAGCATCTTCAATATAAGTTTCTTCTGGCATGTCATAGCTACCAGATTCACAGAATGCTCGGCATGTACCACATGCACCATCTCGGCAATCCAAAGGAATGTTAATCTTCTGGCGGTAAGCGGCATCAGATAAAGTTTCATCTTGTGCGACTGTAATGAATCGCGTTACGCCATCTTCAAATTGAAGTGCTACATTATGGTTAGACATGGCAATCATCCTATTTAAAAATTTTGATCTGGCTAACCCAACCAAAAGTCCTTTTGGCTGGGCGGCTGGTTAGAGATGATAAATATCAATTACTTGGTTGATATAATCGTTCTTTAACACCACATATTTGCTCAGGATTTTTGGTTGCTCTTTTGAGAAATCAATGACATAACGAGACATCCCAAAATAGCTATAGTTGGTTTTGTAGCGGAAACTCAAAGTGTTCCAATTAAAGCGTACAGTGACCTTTTCACCGTCCTGTTCCACAACCTCGATATTTGCGATGTTATGGCTAGTACGTGTATCAGGCATGGTTGCTGATGAACGTTCGGTTTTGATACGAAATATTCGATCTTCCAAGCCTTGACGATCAGGGTAATAAATTAAAGAAATTTCAGACTGAGGATCTTCGGTCAGTTTGTCGTCGTCATCCCAAGCTGGCATCCAAAAAGAAGCCTCTGGTGCATAACAATTTAACCAATCATCCCATTGCTCATCATCTAGGAAACGCGCCTCGCGATAGAGAAATTGAACAATATTTTCCAAAGTCGCTTTTTCTGTCATGTTATTCATACTGTTTCTTCCTAATCCTGATTGGCTGCCAATTGTTTTTCGGTAGCAATCGCATGTTTCATAGAGGTCAACCAGTATTGATGCTGAGCAAGATACAAACCTTCATCCTCAGTTTTCACACCACTTAATTTCGGTTTTAAACCAATTTCATTTGCAGCATCATCAGGACCATGAATCCAGTGCTTAGAACCACGACACATATCGTTCCATTCCAGTTCAAGGCCAGCATAACCTGCTTGGCAAGCACGAAATTCTTCTAAGTCGTCTGGGGTTGCCATACCAGAGGCATTGAAGAAATCTTCATATTGACGAATACGACGAGCACGCGCTTCAGCAGATTCGCCAACAGGCGCGATGCAGTAAATCGTGACTTCAGTTCTATTAACACCTAGAGGACGCAATACCCGAATTTGAGAACCAAATTGATCCATCAAATATACGTTTGGATATAAGCAAAGGTTACGTGAGCGCTCGATCATCCATTTAGACATCGCCGCACCGAATTTTTCGGTATATTCTTCTGATTTCGGGAAGTTTGGACGATCTTCAGGATTTGCCCATTGTGTCCAAAGCAGCATGTGACCATGTTCGAAACCATATGAACCGCCACCTTGTTTACCCCATGATCCTGCACTCATCGCACGGATATTATCGCCAGCTTCAGCTTCTTTACGATGTTGAGTGGTCGCAGCATAATTCCAGTGAACCGCTGATACATGGTAGCCATCAGCACCATTTTCTGCTGTGAGCTTCCAATTACCTTCGTATGTATAACTTGATGAACCACGTAGAACTTCTAAGCCTTGTTCTGACTGACCAACGATCATATCGATGATTTTCGTGGTTTCACCTAAAAATTCTTCCAACGAAGGGACATCTGGATTTAAGCTGCCAAATAAGAAACCTTTATAGTTTTCAAACTTTGCAACTTTCTTTAAATCATGTGAACCATCTTGGTTAAAACAATCTGAGTATCCAGCATCACTTGGATCTTTTACTTTAAGTAACTTACCTGAATTGTTAAATGTCCAACCATGGAAAGGGCATGTGTACGTTGCTTTATTACCACGTTTATGACGGCAAAGTTGCGCTCCACGATGTGAACATGCATTAATCATGGCATTTAATTCACCATTACGGTTACGCGCAATAATGATCGGCTGGCGACCAATATAGGTCGTATAAAAATCATTATTTTTAGGGATTTGGCTTTCATGTGCCAAATAGACCCAGTTACCTTCAAAGATGTATTTCATCTCTAAATCAAACAATGCTTGATCAGTAAATACAGAGCGATGAAGTTTGTA
This sequence comes from Acinetobacter sp. NBRC 100985, assembly GCF_000241225.1. Classification (NCBI taxonomy): domain Bacteria; kingdom Pseudomonadati; phylum Pseudomonadota; class Gammaproteobacteria; order Moraxellales; family Moraxellaceae; genus Acinetobacter; species Acinetobacter sp. NBRC 100985. Next base: position 48,276 of record NZ_BAEB01000038.1, read on the forward strand.
TTCACCTGTTTCTTCATTGTCGACCAATAACTCATCAATACGATCAAGATGGCTAGTATTAATTACAGGAATTCGTGGCATGTCCGTTCTCCGACTTTCCAAGGGTGGAAGTCCTGAGCTAACACTTTTCAGGCGCTAACTCAGTTCCAAATAGGCTGAGTTATGCGCTAGCGCGACGACGATCTACTTCAGTAGAAGGTGCTGCATCAATATCTTTCACAAGTTCAATATTGAAAGTGATGTGTTTGAATGGTTTATCTAAACCATGACGCTGCATTTCAGCTTGATCAGACACATCCACAGCAGTTGCAACTAAACCATCGCGTGTAGCGAACGCGAAGTCATCCCATAAATATTGATCACCTTCGATGTTGAATTGTGTAGTCAATTTACGGAAGCCGGGTGCAGAAACGAAATAATGAACATGAGAAGGGCGATTGCCATGACGACCTAATTTATTAAGTACAAATTGGGTCGTACCCTCTGGTGGGCAGCCATAACCAACAGGCATGGTTGTCAGTGCAACATATTTACCTGCTGCATCAGCTAAAATGGTACGGCGTAAGTTGAAATCAGATTGAGATTTATCAAAGAAAGAGTAGTTACCTAAACTATTGGCATGCCACACTTCAACTTTTGCGCCTTCAATGATATTGCCATCAGTATCAGTGACTTTACCTTCAATAATTAAAGTATCAATTTTGTCTGATTCAGAGCCATCATCCATACGTGCAAAACCTACTGATTCAGGTGCACCAGCAACATAGAGTGGGCCTTCAATTGTACGAGGCGTGCCACCCGTAATACCTGCTTTAGCATCGGCTTCATCAGCACGTAAATCTAAATAATGCTCTAAACCTAAACCTGCTGCGAGTAAGCCTAATTCATTGGCTTGACCAGCATCAGTAAAATATTCAAGACCTTTCCATACTTCTGAGGGTTGGATATCCAAGTCTTCAATCGCTTGGAACAAATCACCTAATAAACGAACAACAATACTTTGAACACGTTGATCAACTTCACCAGTCGCAGTATCAACATTCATTTGTTTAACTAGCGCATCGATTTCTTGACGATTCATACTATTTCTCCTTAAGTATGCTTATAGCGTTTGTGGCGGGTAAACCAGCTCTTGGTTGCTTTATTGCCTTGCCACATTCCTTGTTTCAGCTAAATTCTGAGAACATTTCACTATGCTTCAGAGTGATTAAATTCATTTGCTCAACTGTCATCTTCACGAATAGATGAGGGATGACGATTCATCGCCATTACTTCGATATTCATGTACGGATACAGTGGTAAACCTTGCAAAATGTTGTGCAGTTCTTCGTTGTTTTCGACATCAAAAATACTGATATTTGAATACTGACCCGTGATGCGCCAAATATGACGCCACTTGCCTTGACGCTGTAAATCTTGTGAATACGCCTTTTCTACAGATTTAATTTCATTAACTTGTTGAACTGGCATATCGAGTGGAATATGCACATCCATGCGAACCTGAAATAACATGTTTTTCTCCTTATGCTTTGCGTCGCAATTGCTCAATTTTGTCTTCATCAATCTCAATACCTAAGCCAGCTGCTTGGGGTACAGCCAATTCAAAATTTTCATATTGCAAAGGTATTTTTAAGATTTCTTCAGTGAGTAGCAAAGGACCAAACAACTCTGTTCCAAACGCAAGGCTTTCAAAAGTGCTAAAAGCATGGGCAGATGCGATCGTTCCGATAGGCCCTTCAAGCATCGTGCCGCCATAAAGGTCAATCCCTGCAAGTTTGGCAATTTTTGCCACTTCACACGCCTCAATCAGACCACCTGATTGTTCAACTTTTACAGCGAAGACATCTGCTGCATGGTGTTGTGCTAAACGATAAGCACTGTCAGGACCTGTTAATGCTTCATCAGCCATAATTGCAACATCAAAACGTTGTGTTAAACGCGTCAAAACTTCGGTTTGTTCAATTGCACAAGGTTGTTCAATGAGATCAACTCCGCCATCTTGCAGTTGTTGAATACCACTAATGCATTCAAGCTCAGACCACGCACGATTTACATCGACACGAATACTAATGTCTGCACCCAATGCTTTTTTAATCGCAATGACGTGATCAACATCATGTTGAAGCGGATTTGAACCGATTTTTAACTTGAAAATATTGTGGCGTCTTAGCTCAATCATTTTCTTTGCTTCAGCAATATCTTTATCAGTATCACCAGAAGCTAAAGTCCAAAGCACAGGTAAACGATTACGCAAACGACCACCTAAAACCTCACTTAATGGAAGGTTTAATAACTTTGCTTGAATATCCAACAGCGCAGTTTGAATGGCACATTTTGCAAATCGGTTACCATTGATACTTTTACGGATCAACTTAAAAGTTTGAGCAAAATTCAACGGTTGTTTGATTGAAAGTAATAATGGAGCGAAATAGGTCTCTATATTCGCCTTAACACTTTCAGGGCTTTCTTCACCATAGTTCAACCCACCAATTGTGGTGGCTTCACCCCAACCCACCACGCCATTTGCAGTAGTAACTTTGACCAAAACTAATGTTTGAGTTTGCATTGTTGTTACTGAAAGCTTGTGTGGACGAATCGTTGGAATATCAACTAATATGGTTTCGACAGATTTATACATTTCACACCATCACTGGTTCTTTATGTCCTTCCTATACCTTAAAAGAATGATTAAACTGTGTCTAAGACTGAATATGTATTTTTTTATACCTATTAGGTATGGAGATAAGGAATGGAACTCAGATATCTACGTTATTTTGTCGCAGTGGTGGAAGAACAGAGCTTTACCAAAGCGGCTGAAAGGCTATTCATTGCTCAGCCACCATTGAGTAGACAAATTCAAAACCTTGAAAATGAACTCGGTGTGCAACTTTTCGAAAGAGGGAGTCGGCCACTACAAACTACGACAGCAGGGCAGTTTCTCTATCAACATGCCCTCAAACTTTTGTCTAATGCGGAAGAAGTCAAAAGTATGACCAAGCGGATTGGTCTCATTGAACGAACCTTGACGATTGGATTTGTCGGATCATTATTGTTTGGTTTATTGCCTCGGATTATTTATTTATATAGACAGCAAAACCCAAATTTAAATATTCAACTCATTGAGCTGAGTACAACCGAGCAAATCCAAGCTTTAAAAGAAGGGCGGATTGATGTTGGTTTTGGTCGACTCAGAATCAGTGATCCTGCCGTAAAGCGTGTCTTATTACGAAAGGAAAGATTAGTTGTTGCTGCGCATTCTAGTCATCCAATTGCCCAACGTGTTGAAGGTGTTCATTTAGCTGATCTGGTAGATGAAAAATTATTTGTTTATCCGAATACGCCTAAACCAAATTTTTCGAGTCAACTTTTAAATATCTTTGCTGAACATAGTCTATCTCCACAAAATATTCGTGAGCTTAGAGAAATACAGCTTGCTTTAGGTTTAGTTGCAGCAGGTGAAGGGCTTTGCGTGATTCCTGCAAGCGCAGATACAATTCGTTTTCCGCATTTAGTCTATATTCCTATCTTAGATAGTGGCGCTGTTAGTCCCATATTCATCACAGCTAGAGCAATGGATAATAGTGAGGATGTACAGGCAATATACGATGCTGTTTTCCAAGTTTATGATTTGGAAGGTATTGAATATAAAAAAGCACCTTTTCAATGGGGGCAAGCAGAAGACTAAACCTTGAGAACCTAAACATCTATCGCCAAACAATTGATTACTTTTGATTTGTTCGGCGATATAGCTTTCACGCATGAATAAACTTCATAGCTAACAATTACTATAAATCATTTTATAAATATGAAGCACTTCAGTAAGCTTTTTCAAACAATCAAATTTGCAAGATATAAAATTTGAAAAATGGATTTTTAAATTAAGAGAATAACGATGCAAAGACTCAATTTTCCAATCATTGATCCACATATTCATCAATGGGATCCTTACCACACGCCACATTCTGCTGCTTTATTAGTAAAAGCTTTTGGTCATTCTCCGTACCTTATGGATAAGATCGTTAGGATTGTTAAACCTAAAGATTTAATAGACACATTAGGTATCACAAAGTATGCCTTAGCACCTTACTTACCCCATGATTTTAAAGCAGATAATGATATTTACAAGGTTGAAAGTGTCGTTCATATCGAAGCGAGTTGGCATCATCAAAAAGGTTTTGGAGTTGTAGAGGAAACTGATTGGATCAACCAGCTACCTTTTGAAGAACAAGGTATAAAATTAGGTGCAATCATCGGCACTGCTGATCCAAGACACAAAAAATTTAAAGACATATTGAAAGCTCATGCCGATGCTAGTCCAGTATTTCGCGGAATACGAAAAATGGCAGCGTGGCATTCTGATTCAGGTGTGCATCGTTGGACTGATAAAGCAGAGCTTTATCGCTCAAAAAATTTTTAAAGGGTTTCGAAAGTTTAGCCTCGATGAACTTATCTTTTGATGCTTGGATTTATTCACATCAAATTAAAGATGTCACGCATTTAGCTAAACAATTCCCTGATACCCCGATTATGCTTGATCACTTAGCAACACCAGTTGGCATGTTTGGAAAAGTAGGGAAACGCACTGGGCGAACTGAAGAAGAAAGAAGAAAGATTTTTGAGCAATGGAAATCAGATATTTCTGAATTAGCGCAACAGAAAAATGTGCATACAAAAATTTCAGGTCTGATGATGCCTGTATTAGGGCACTGCTTTTATCAGGCAAATAGAACAGCTTCTATGAATGAATTAGTGCATTTATTGTCACCACTCATTCATCATGCCGTAGATTGTTTTGGAACAAATAGAATTTTATATGCTTCAAATTTTCCAATGGATAAGCCAAATGCAAAACTAGGCGATCTAATCAGCGCATATACTCAAATGCTTCAGCCTTATGGTATACAGGCACTGCAAGAAATTTTTAGAGACAATGCAAAAATCTTCTATCGTATCGATATATAACTCATCACTTCGACAAAATATAGATTATGAATAAATAATATTAGTCTATTTACAGAACTGTATTTTGTCGGAATTCTCAATAAACCTTATTATAAGATGAGCAGCTTTCATTAAATAAGTGAATATATTTCATCTGAAAAAACTAATTATATGCATATTAAAAAGTTGATTTAAAACCTATTTAAATAGTATTATTCATTACAAATTTTTTACAAAATAAAAACATATATGTAATAAAGCACGCAAAGATTTTCTAATAAAAATGTATGCATTGTTCAGAAAAGTTTAACTTTAATAAGTATTTATGTTTTCCATACATTATCTAGTAATGATAAGTTTATAAAAAAGCACGCGTTATATAATTATTTTAAATTATTTTTATGATTGAAATTTAATTGACACAAAATAAAGCTAAGTTAAAAAAATGGTCAATGACAACTTATTTCAACTGGAATGATAATCCACGCCAATTATTACTTTGTAACTTTTTATTCATATAAAACAAGATGAAAAGTTATGTGAAATAAAAGCCTAAATCTTATTAGGTCAAAACAAAAAACTGTGCATTACAATTAAGCGGAAAAAATATGGATAACGTGGCTCAGCTTGAAACTGATACAGATTTCCAAGATCGAAAGAAAATAACGTGGGCTGTGTTTGCTGCACTGTTATTATTTCTCTTGATTGGTATTTTGTATTATTTCTTCGTATACAGATTTTACCAATCTACTGATAATGCTTATGTTCAGGCTGATGTCACTTGGGTGATGCCTAAGATCTCAGGTGAAGTTGTTGATTTAATCATTCAAGACAACCAAGTGGTAAAAAAAGGTGAAGCCTTAGCGATACTTGACCATCGTGATTATCAAGCTCGTTATGATCAAGCACAATCTGTTGTGACCTTAAAAAAAGCAGCGCTTGATGTTCAACAACAAAATGAAAGGTCTGCTAAATCAACAATTAGCGAAGCGAATAGTGGTGTTATTGCTGCACAAGCAGACTTATCTCGCTTAAAGAAAGATTATGCTCGTTACCAAGATTTACTTAAAGATGGTGTGATTACACGACAGAATTTTGACAATATTCAGTCTCAATACTTATCAGCTCAAGCACAACTAACCAAAGCTCAAGCAACTGTAAATTCTGCTGAAGCTCAGTTAGGAAGTTTGCAGGCGGGTAGAGCACAGTTATTAGCAGATATTCAAAGCGCAAATGCCACATTAGATCTTTATCGTATCGATTTAGATTCCTCTAAAGTAATCAGTCCTGTATCTGGAAAAGTAGGCAGCCTTGCAATTCAGAAAGGATCACGAGTTTCACCTCAAACACGTCTAATGGCAATCATTCCTGAGGGGAGTTTGTATGTAGAAGCGAACTTCAAAGAAACCCAGATTGAAAAAATGCATATTGGGCAGAAAGTTAAGTTAAAAATTGATGCTTATCCGAGCCTCACATACACAGGCAAGATTGAGAGTTTTTCACCAGCATCAGGTGCAACGTTTTCAATGATGCCACCTGATAATGCAACAGGAAACTTCAATAAAGTTGTCCAGCGAATCCCTGTCCGAATTGCCATAGATTCAAGTCCACATATCGATCTTATAAAACCTGGAATGTCGGTTAATGCAACCGTCGATTTAAAAACCTAATAATAAAAATTCTAGGTAGAAAATAATGGATAAGCATTTTGACGGTGAGTGGAAGTTTGCACCAAAAACAGCTTGGGTCATCTTCATCGCAATGATCTTTGGCAACTTCATGGCAATTTTAGATATCCAAATTGTTGCCAGTTCTCTGAATGAAGTTCAAGCAGGAATGAGTGCAAGTCGCTATGAAGTGACATGGGTACAAACGGTCTATTTAGTCGCTGAAATTATTGCTATTCCAATGTCTAGTATTGTATGTCGCGTCTTATCTACACGGGTTTATTACACCTTGTGTGCGATCGGATTTACCATCAGCTCATTACTTTGTGCGTTGGCATGGAATCTAGAAAGCTTATTGGTCTTTCGTGCCATTCAAGGTTTTATGGGGGGCGGTATGATTCCAACATCGATGACCGCGCTTTATATTTTATTTCCTGAAGCTAAACGCTCTTTGCCTTTGGTGTTATTTGGGATGATCAGTACTCTTGGACCTGCGATTGGCCCGACGATTGGTGGATGGCTTACCAATAACTTTTCATGGCACTGGATGTTTTTGATCAACATCGTGCCGGGAATCATCATTGCAACCATTATATATTCAGGGCCAAGTATTGATCGTGCGAATTACTCACTGATTAGAACAATGGACTGGCTGAGCTTAATTGGCATGGCGATGTTCTTAGGCGGTTTAGAGTATTTCCTTGATGAAGGTGCACGACATGATTGGTTTGCTGATTCAGGCGTAAGAAATGCGTTCATCATCTGCTTTGTTGGTGGTTTGATCTTCTTTTCTCGAAGTTTTACGCAACCCAAGCCATTACTCGATTTAAGTGTATTTAAAAACAAAAACTTTACCTTGAGTTCTATCACCACCTTTGTGATCGGCATGGCACTGTACGGATTGGGTTATATGATCCCTGTTTTCCTTGGGCAAGTCCGTGAAATGAATAGTAGTCAGATCGGTCACATTATGATGGTGACTGGCGTTGTAATGTTTTGCTTTGCGCCATTTTTGGCCTGGCTTATTCCAAATTTTGATACCCGAAAAACAGTTTTTGTCGGCATGATTCTAGCGGGATTTGGCGTTTGGCTGAACTCACACCTAAGTATTCATAGCGATTATGACTTTATGTTTTGGCCACAAATTTATCGTGGTATTGGACTCATGATCTGTTTGATCGTTGTCTCCCATCTTGCAATGAGCACCTTACCACTGAGTAAAGTAGCGGATGCCAGCGGTATTTATAACCTCATGCGAAATATTGGCGGTGCAGTGGGATTAGCTCTGATTAACTCATCACTTGACTGGTTAACCGCTTTGCATGTGACTCAATTAAATCAATACATGACGCCACAGAATTGGCTTTTCATTGAACGTTTAGATCAGCTAACAGCGCAGTATCAAGAAATCGGGGCCAATGCTCAACAGATCGCGCTCAGCATTATTTATCGAGATATTCATTATCAAGCATTAACATCCAGTTTTAATGATTTATTGCGCATGCTTTCAATCATTATGTTCGTTACTGCATTCTTAACATTCTTTATGGATAGGGGAAAAAAGATGGATATGTAGCGTTTAGTTAGAGGGTAATTTTCAAAAAATGAAAAATCAAAAAGGCGTAATTATACAAATACTGCCTTTATAAAAATAACGGTTATATGAGTTTTAAATATTTCATATGAGATAGAGGCTAACTCATGTCTAAAATTAGAGGTTAGAGTCATGATTAATACAACGTACAAGCTAATTTCAATATTCAATAGTAAGGAAACAACTTATGGTCAGTATATTGAAAAGGAGCAAATCGATATTGATCGATTGAAAGCAATGTATTCTATTTATGAGCAATATTATGAGAATACAAAGTTTTCAATTTTTGCGGATGATTTTAAAAAGAAAAGCGGAGCAATTTTAATTTTCAACTCAGAAACAGATGAAATCGTTGGTTTTTCTACTGTTGCTGTACAACATTTTTATTTAAATGGAAAAGACTATACCGTCTTATTTAGTGGTGACACTGTCATTCTAAAAGCATATTGGGGAACGCGTACACTACAAAGTTCAATGCTAAAACTGATGATTAAGCTTCGAGTGAAATATCCATTTAATGAGTTGTATTGGTTACTTATTTCTAAGGGCTATAAAACCTATTTGTTATTGGCAAATAACTACTACGTTTATTACCCAAATATCAAAGATGAAAACCAGCATTTATCTACCGTGATCGAACATTACTGTGAGAACTTCTTTGGAGAATATTACGACAAAGAAATTGGCTTATTGAACTTTGGTGATGACTACCAGCCATTGAAAGGAGAAGTTGCTCCAATTACAGAGGAAATGCGCGTCAAAAATCCTAATATTCATTTCTTTGAGCAAAAGAATCCAACATGGGTAACTGGAACAGAACTCCCTTGTATCGGACGATTAGGCTGGAAAGATCTTGCTCGTTTTCCAGTGAAGTTGATGAGAAAACCTGTGAGTAAAGGTAAGTACGAAGCGATTGTTAATCAACAAGCACATCGCCAAGGAGTCTTACAATGAAATATGTCGACTGGCTAACATCTGGATCACATATTATTTTAAAGCAATGGTGTGATAGTTCTGATCGAAAATTTAAAAAGAGTTTTTCTGCTTTGGAAGCAACTCAAAGAGAAATTCTAAGTGCAATTTTAGCAACATCAAGCTTAGCAAACAGTAAAGGTGTTCAAGACTACGAGCAATTTGTACAAGCCTTTCCATCAACGCGTTATGCGGCTTGGAGAGAAGAAATCAATTTGTATCGTGATCAGAAACTAGCACTTTCCAGTAGCAAACTTGTACGCTTTCAGCCAACCAGCGGCTCAAGCGAGCAAATCAAATTTATTCCATACACCAAGCAGTTTTTAGATGAACTTGATCATGCCATCGCACCTTGGCTAGCAAGTCTGTATCGCAAATGTCCTGAGCTACAGTCTGGAACGCATTATTGGTCAGTCTCATGGTTACCTGAGAGTCAAAGGGAAGTACTGAAAGATAAAAATCTAAATGATGATAGTGCGTTATTGGGTATAGGCAAACGTGTTTTATCTAAATTTACACAAGCCGTTCCTAGCAATATCGCCTTTGCAGCAAACGCAGATGATGCGCTATTTGCAACTATTTGTTATTTAGTTGCCAACCGAAATCTAGCCATGATTTCGGTTTGGAGTCCAACCTTTGCTTTGCAATTACTAGACCGTTTAGAAGCGATGCAACAGGAAGTTGCCGAAGTATTACAACGAGGAACATGGGGAATAAGACAGCTTTCTCTTAAGCAAGTCGATGCGCCACATTGCCCAAAAAGTGCAGATTGTCTCATCAACAGTTCAAATGGACATGAGATTGATTTCAAAAAGCTTTGGCCAAAATTAAGTTTGGTTTCTAGCTGGGATACGGCTGGATCAAAAGCATGGGCAAATAAATTACAACAACGTTTGCCGCATGTTCAGTTTGAAGGTAAGGGCTTATGGGCAACTGAAGGTGTGGTAACAATTCCTTATGATCAACACTATCCACTTGCATATCAAAGTCATTTCTATGAGTTTGAATATCTCGAAGGTGAAAAACAGGGGCAAATCATTCCTTCATGGAAGCTGAAAAAAGGAGATGTTGTTAGTCCTATCATTACCTCAGGCAATGGTTTACTTCGTTACTGCTTAGATGATTGTCTACGCGTAACAGATTTCTTAGAACAAATTCCGTGTTTTGAGTTCCAAGGTCGTCGTTTTGGTGTAGACCTGGTTGGTGAAAAGTTAGCACCTGAAACTGCGCAACAGCTGTTATCTCAACTTAACCAGATAGAATCTAAAGCAATTTCTTTACTGGCAATTGATACAGAACAACAAGTTAAACCTTTTTATTGTGTACTATTTGAGGGAGACATTCACCACTCAATTGATAGTTCATATATCGATGAGTTGTTACGGGAAAACTTTCATTACGAACTTGCTCGTAACCTTGGACAGCTTGATCAGCCTCAGATTAGACAAGCAAGTAATGGTTGGAATGCTTATAAAAAACTAGTCATGTTTGATGGCATTATTGAAGGAAACATAAAGCCAGAACCTTTAAAGAAAGTCAGTTTGAATAGTTTGGAACAGCTATGAAAAAAGGGATCAACGTGTTCAGAAAGCTTGTTTTAAAATATCAGTCTTTTCTATGCTTAGGTGCTTTCAGTATTTGCTTTCCCATTCATGCGATGACGCTAGATGATGCTTTATCTGCGAGTTTAAGGCATGAAAGTCAGTTGGAGTTAAGTCGCTTAAATGTTGGTCAGTCTGCGGCAACACTTGAGCAAGCGAAGCAACGTGATGGTCTGAAAGTAAATTTAGTAGGGCAACTAGATTACGAAAAGATAGAGACGCCTTCCGATGTGTTCTTTCCAACAGAGGGTAATCGAAAAGGGAGAAGTCTACAGTTGCAATTAGACTATCCTGTTTACACCTCTGGTCGGCATCGTTTAGGAATCGATGTTGCGAAAAACCAGCTTTCTGCACGTTCCCAAGGTCTATCCGATCAGCGATCAGAAACCATTTTAAATACTGTGATGGTATATACCGACGTTCTAAAGAAAAAAGCAATTTTAGAGCTTAGAAAGAAAACCATGTCTAACTTACAGCGTTCGTTGTACGAGTCACAACGACGTTTTGACGTAGGCATGATTACACGTGCAGATTTGGCGCAAGTTTTGGCTCAAGTTGCACAAGGGCAGGCTGATGTCACTCAAGCTCAGTCAAATTTGACCATTAGCGAAGCACAATTTTATCAAGTCACAGGACTTAGTGCTGAGCAATTAGTACCTATCTCACATTTACCTCAAATTTCGAATAATTTAGATGAAATTTTGACGAAAACAAAAACTCATCCCGCTTTAATGCAAGCAAAATATGAAAAACAGGCAGCTGAAAAGCAATTTGCCTTAACAAAGCGAGAGTTGTGGCCAACGGTGATGCTTACCAGTCGTGCAGGTACACAACATGAAGCAAGTTATATCGGTTCAGAAAGTAATAACTATATGGTTGGCGTACAACTGAATGTTCCGCTATATGATGATGGTCTGAATCGGGCAAACATCAAAAAAGCGCGAGCAGATATAGACCTTGCCGAGCAAAAAATTAAAACCCTTGAATTGGATTTAAATCAACGTACACGTACAACTTTCGCTCAACTACAAACAATCCGTCAAAATAAAGACGCACTTCAAAATGCAATTGATGCGGCTTCGATTGCATTTGTATATACCCGCAAAGAATTCGATTTAGGTACAAAAACTACTTTTGATCTATTGAACACTGAACAAAAGCTATTGGATGTTCAAACACAAAAAACAGTCAATGAACAAGATGAAATTGTGTTTGTTTATCAGCTATTAGATCAAATGGGACGATTGAATGATCTCGTACCAAGTGCAAACCAACAGGTAAATTAAAAATGAACAATAATAATTCAGTGGAAAAGATTGAGAGTAACCTTGTTACTAGAGAAGCCACACATGCTGATGATGCAGCATTGCGTGCATTAATCGCAGTTCCAATGACCACCAAAGGCGTGCAAATTAGTTTCCAGCGTGAACCCAGTTACTTTAAAGCATCTGACATTTTGTACCGCAATAAATTGCATGTTGTGATCGAAGATACCACCACATCGGAAAAAGTGGCTTGTTATAGCAATGGTTATCGCCCTTGTTTTGTAAATCAAAAAATAAGTAACCTTCGTTATGCCAGTGATTTACGTGTTGATCCTAACTATCGCGGTAAATCACTCGTAAAAAATTTAGGGGAGCACGTTAGACAAACAATGTTTGAACCTAATTACAGCCAAATGATTATTTTCGATGATAATCATGCAGCACGCGCTGCCATGCAAACCTCAAAAACAGGTATGCCAGATTATTATGATGAAGGATTAATTGAAACGCTGACATTGACCGATTTAGGCAACACAAAGAATGTCAGTTCATTTTTAAATAAGAACAACCGAGAACAAGCTTCAAATCAACTTCACTCATGCACTGCGCAAGTCGAACATATTCAGCAAATGAATAATTTTATTGCAGAAATGTCAGCTTACTATAATTTTATTCCAGCATACAATTTCAATGAGTTAGCAGAAGATCATACCTATTTTTCAGGAATCAAATTGTCAGATTTTCAACTCTATTTTCAAAACGATAAATTAGTTGGAATGTTTGGTTTGTGGGATCAGCACTCAGTCAAGCAAACCAAGATTTTGCACTACAGCTCACTGATCGGTTTTTTTAGACCGATTTATAACTTATCTACGCGAATGACCAAGATGATGCCATTACCAAAACTAGGAGATTCTCTGAAATATCATGTTTTACATACTTTGCTATGTAACCCCAACAAACTTCATTTACATCATCAAATGCTGAAAGATGCACATCAAAAATCTAAGGCTTTAGGTGTAGGAGTAATTAGCTTCACGTTATCGCATAAAGATCCACGTCATCAACTGAACCAATTTTATAAAGGTGAACGTTTAACAGGAATGCACGGATTTATTAGTTTTGAAGGAGATCCTCGCCCTAATTTTGATCAAAATTTAATTCCATACTTTGAAGTTGGGCGAATTTAGTTTGAACGTTAAATAAAATTCCTCAAAGCAAACTCAAAAACTCTGAGGAATTTAATCATAACAATTAAATCACATGAATTTTTTAAGTTTTATACGTCGAAAGTAAAATGCTGGTTTCACTATTATAAATCCCTGAAATATTGCGGATACGTTCAAGAGCCTTGTCGAAATTTTCTAAACTATCAGACTGTAACTCGACCAAAATATCCCATTTACCATTCGTTGTATGAAGTCGCTCAACCGCTGTTTCAAGACGGAGCTGGCGGATTACGGCCTGAGCTTTTGTGCCTTCAACCATGATATTCATCCATGCGCGGATAATATTTTTCTCAGCGTTTGGACGAAAACGAACCGTGTAGCCCGTGATAGTCCCTGTAGATTCCATGTACTCAATTCGCTTTTGGACAGTCGCTCGAGACACTTTAGCTTTTGCTGCCAAGTCTGTTATTGACATCCGTGCATTGTCTTTGAGTAATCCTAATATTATATGATCAACATTGTTCATTTTGATACTTACTATTAGCAAATTGATAAAAATTAATTCATTTTAATCATAATAAAGAATTTTGTGAATCATTTTGATTCTTAATAATAGTGTCCATACAAAGCCCCAAACATTTTAATTCAAGTAAATGATGCGAAATGTACCTATGGATGGCGGGGTAGATAGCAGCCCTGAAAAGGGAATCTATAAGAAACAGGGACAATTGATTAATTAAGGAATAGATGATGTCTTTATCATATGCGGCTCAAAATAATGGTGCTTGGCAAACATATCTCACTCAAATTGATCGAGTGACACCATATTTAGATGCTGATCTAGGCAATTTTGTTAATACTTTAAAAAGTCCAAAGCGTACATTAATCGTCGATGTACCAATCGTTATGGACGACGGAACAATTCGCCACTTTGAAGGATACCGTGTTCAACACAACCTATCACGTGGTCCAGGTAAAGGCGGTATTCGCTATCACCAAGATGTTGAACTCAACGAAGTGATGGCTTTGTCAGCTTGGATGACGATTAAAACTGCAGTTTTGAATCTACCTTTTGGCGGTGCTAAAGGCGGTATTCGCGTAAATCCTAAAGAACTTTCGCCACGTGAATTAGAACGTTTGACACGTCGTTTCACCAGTGAAATCAGTTCAATCATCGGTCCACAAATTGATATTCCTGCACCTGATGTTGGTACAAATCCAAACATCATGGGCTGGATGATGGACACTTACTCAAGCATCAAAGGCCATACCGTAACTGGTGTTGTAACTGGTAAACCTGTTCATCTCGGTGGTTCACTTGGTCGTGTTCGTGCGACGGGTCGCGGTGTATTTGTTACAGGTATGCAAGTTGCAGAACGCATCAAATTACCAGTTGAAGGCAGTAAAGTTGCTGTTCAAGGTTTCGGTAACGTTGGTAATGAAGCTGCATACCTATTTAACCATGCTGGCGCAAAGATCGTAGCTGTGCAAGACCATACAGGCACAATCTTTAATGCTGAAGGTCTTAACGTTAAAGCATTACAAAAATATGTTGCTGAACACGGCGGTGTAATGGGCTTTGAAAATGCAACGGTTATTTCAGACGAAGAGTTCTGGACGATCGACATGGATATCCTCATCCCAGCAGCATTGGAAGGTCAGATTACAGTTGAGCGTGCGAAAAACCTAAAAGCGAAAATCGTACTTGAAGGTGCAAATGGTCCAACTTATCCAGAAGCTGATGATGTTTTCGTAAGCCGTGACATTACAGTTGTACCTGACGTGATCTGTAACGCTGGTGGTGTAACCGTAAGTTATTTTGAATGGGTTCAAGATATGGCGAGTTACTTCTGGAGCGAAGACGAAATCAATGAACGTCTCGATAAGTTGATGATCCAAGCGATTGCGGATGTTTGGAATACCGCAGCACAGAAAGAATGCAGCTTGCGTACAGCAGCCTACATCTTGGCTTGTGAGCGTATTTTAAAAGCACGTAAAGAACGCGGTATTTTCCCAGGTTAATTTTCAAATTTCAAAATATGGCTTGTTGAACATTCAGCAAGCCTGAATATCAAAACAGGAAGTGAGTAAATAAAATGAGTGATGTAGCAATTACACGTAGCAACTTTAATGATTGGATGGTTCCAGTTTTTGCTCCAGCAAATTTCATTTTAGTTCGTGGCGAAGGTTCTCGTATTTGGGATCAAGACGATAAAGAATATATCGATTTTGCAGGTGGAATTGCAGTTAACGCTTTAGGTCATGCACATCCTGTTGCAGTAAATGCATTAACAGAACAAGCGCAAAAACTTTGGCATATTGGTAATGGTTATACCAATGAACCAGTGTTACGCCTTGCAAAACAATTAGTTGAAAACACGTTCGCGGATAAAGTCTTTTTCTGTAACTCAGGTGCAGAAGCAAACGAAGCAGCATTAAAACTTGCGCGTAAAGTTGGCTTACTCAGCGGCAATCCTCACAAGAATCATATTGTTGCATTTAAAAATGCATTCCACGGTCGTACCTTATTTACAGTAACTGCTGGCGGACAACCTAAATATTCACAAGATTTTGCACCATTACCAGGTGGCATTGAGCATACAGCATTCAATGATTTAGAAGCTGCAAAAGCTGTCATTACAGATGAAACTTGCGCGGTTATCGTAGAGCCAATCCAAGGTGAAGGCGGTGTTCTACCTGCTGATATCGAATTCTTAAAAGGTCTACGTGCGCTGTGTGATGAAAAAGGTGCTGTACTGATTTTTGATGAAGTACAAACGGGTGTTGGTCGTACAGGCTCACTTTATGCCTACATGAATACAGGTGTAACCCCTGATATTTTAACCACAGCAAAAGCACTAGGTGGTGGTTTTCCTATCGGTGCAATGATTACTACTGATAAATACGCAAACATGTATGTTGTTGGTGATCATGGCACGACCTATGGTGGTAATCCATTGGCTTGTGCAGTCGCGGGTGCGGTATTTGAATTTATTAATACTCCTGAAGTTTTGGATGGCGTAAAGCAGCGTCACCAATATTTCGTTGATGCATTAAATAAATTAAATGCTGAATACGGTTTATTTAAAGAAATCCGTGGGCAAGGTTTATTGATTGGTTGCGTACTGAAAGATGAACATGCAGGCAAAGCAAAAAATATCGTGACATTAGCAGGTGAGGAAGGGCTGTTAGCACTTGTTGCTGGTGGTGATGTTGTTCGTTTTACGCCTTCACTTATCATTCCACAAAAGGATATTGATGAAGGTTTAACGCGTTTTGCTCGTGCATTAGCACGTTTCTAAATCTGTTGTGAGCATCTAACCATGATGATTGTTAGACATGCCGCGCATCGGGACTTAGATGATATTTATCGTTTAGCGCAAAGAGCAGGAGAGTCAGGCATCGGCTTGACCTCTCTTCCACAAAACAAAGAAATTTTAGCCGAACGTATTACACGTACAACCAATACATTGGCTGGGCTAGCTGAGAAAGAAGATGCAAGTTATTTATTTGTACTTGAAGATACCGCGGTTCAAAAAATTATTGGAGTCAGTGCAATCGAAGTTGCAGTTGGCTTAAGAGAGCCTTTCTATAATTTTCGAATTGCAAAACAAGTACATGCGTCAAAAGCATTGGACGTTTATAAAACTTTAGACACGTTATATCTAAGTAATGATCATACAGGTTGTAGCGAACTATGTACCTTGTTCCTCGATCCTGAATATCGTGTGAATCAAAACGGAAAATTTCTGTCTAAAGTACGTTTTTTATTTATCGCCGCTTTTCGTCGATATTTTGAAGAAAGACTAATCGCAGAAATGCGTGGATTCTCAGACGCAAATGGCTTTTCGCCATTCTGGGATGCGCTAGGCAATCATTTTTTTAATATGGATTTTGCTGCTGCGGATTACTTGAGTGGCGTAGGGCAAAAAGCATTTATTGCTGAATTAATGCCGAGATTTCCATTGTACGTCGATTTGCTACCCAACGAAGCAAGGGCCGTGATTGCAGAGGTTCATCCTCAGACAAAACCTGCGGCGAAAGTGCTGATGTCAGAAGGTCTGAAGTATCAAGGCTATGTCGATATTTTTGATGCAGGTCCAACCTTAGAAGCGAACACAGCCGATCTTCGTGCAGTGAAAGAAAGTCGACTGTTGAAAGTCAACATTGCAGAACAGATTGAACGCGCAGAAGTTCAATACTTAGTTGCAAATGATGAATACCAAGATTATTGCGTCCTGCTCATCAATAACAAGTTGCAAGATAACGATAATTTGTTGATGACAGCAGAACAAGCTCAAGCACTCAACGTTGCTGAGGGCGATGAAGTCCGAGTTTTAGCATTAGAAAAAATGGAGAATCACTAATGTCACAAGGTGCATTATTAATCAATGGTGCGTGGGTACAAGGACAAGGTACTGCGTTTACCAAAACAAATCCTGTGACCAATCAAACGATTTGGTCAGGTCATGAAGCGAGCAAAACTGATGTAGATCATGCTTGCTTAGTTGCACGCCAAGCATTTCCAGCATGGGCACGTTTAGATTTAGAAGATCGTGTCGCTATTATTGAGCGTTTTGCGGCATTACTTGAGCAAAATAAAAGTCAATTAGCAGAAGTCATTAGCCAAGAAACCTCAAAGCCGTTCTGGGAAACTTTAACGGAAGTTCAAGCGATGATTGGCAAAATCGCAATTTCAATTCGAGCTTATCATCAGCGGACAGGCTTCAGTAAAACAGAAATGCCTGATGGAGTTGCTTCTTTACGTCATCGTCCTCATGGTGTGCTTGCTGTATTTGGCCCTTATAATTTTCCAGGTCATCTGCCCAATGGTCATATCGTACCCGCACTAATTGCTGGTAATACCATTGTATTCAAACCAAGTGAATTAACGCCTTGGACTGCAGAAGAAACGGCAAAATTATGGCAACAAGCAGGTCTGCCAAATGGCGTACTCAACATCGTTCAAGGTGGCCGTAGCACTGGAGAAGCACTGGCAACAGCAGAGCAAATTGATGGTTTACTTTTCACAGGCAGTGCTAATACGGGTTATCACTTACATAAGCAAATGGCAGGTGCACCAGAGAAGATTCTTGCTTTAGAAATGGGTGGAAATAACGCACTCATTATCGATGAAGCAACTGATATTGATGCAGTGGTAAATATTGCAATCCAATCTGCATTTGTCTCAGCAGGACAGCGTTGTACCTGTGCACGCCGCATTATCGTAAAACATGGTGCCAATGGTGATGCCTTCATTCAACGTTTTGTAGAAGTTGCTAAAAACCTTGTGATTGGTAAATGGAATGCAGATCCGCAACCATTTATGGGGGGGGTGATTTCATCTCATGCAGCAGAACAAATGCTAATTGCTCAACGCAAATTGATTGAATTAGGCGCGAAACCTTTACTCGAAATGACACGTCCTCAAGCGGAGAGTTCTTTGCTGACCGCAGGGATTTTAGAAGTTAGCCAAATGACGGATATTCCTGACGAAGAATATTTTGGACCTTTAACCACAATTTATCGTTACCACGATTTTGATGAGGCACTCGACATTGCCAATAACACACGTTTTGGTTTAGCAGTTGGTTTAGTTTCACCTGATCGAGATCTGTTTGATCGTGTCCTGATTGAAGCTCGTGCAGGCATTGTGAACTGGAATAAGCCACTCACGGGTGCATCAAGTGCAGCACCATTTGGTGGTGTTGGTGCGTCGGGTAATCATCGTGCCAGTGCATTTTATGCCGCTGATTATAGTGCGTGGCCAATGGCTTCACTTGAAAGTGATAGCGTGAGCTTACCTGCAAAACTATCACCAGGCATCGTGCTGTAAATCGGTTGGAGAGAAAAAATGTCAGGTTATGAAATTAATTTTGATGGTTTAGTTGGCCCTACGCATCATTATGCAGGCTTATCTTTTGGTAATGTTGCTTCAACGAAAAACCGTAATAACACGTCGAATCCACGATTAGCAGCAAAACAAGGCCTCATGAAAATGAAAGCACTTGCTGATCTTGGACTCAAACAAGGGGTATTTGCTCCGCAAGAACGACCTCATGTACCAACATTACGTCGTTTAGGTTTTACAGGCAGTGATATTGATGTGATCGCTCAAGCGATGCGCACCGCACCAGCATTGTTATCATCGCTCAGTTCTGCATCATCTATGTGGACAGCAAACTCGTGTACGGTTTCGCCATCAGCTGATAGTGCGGATGGACGTGTACATTTTACCGCCGCAAACTTAAATAATAAGTTCCATCGATCAATTGAGCATCATACGACAACCCGTATCCTTCAAGCGATGTTCAATAATGATGTATATTTCGCGCATCATGAAGCATTGCCTGAAGCGGCACTGTTTGGTGATGAAGGTGCAGCAAACCATAACCGTTTAGGTGGTGCATACGATCAAGCGGGTATACAAGTTTTTGTTTACGGTCAGCAACAGCTTGGCGGCAAGGTTGCGCCTCAGAAATTCCCTGCACGTCAAACACGTGAAGCGAGTGAGGCTGTTGCACGTTTACATCGTTTAGACGCAAAACGTACAGCATTTATTCAGCAAAATCCTGATGTGATTGATAAGGGCGTTTTTCATAACGATGTGATTGCAGTCAGCAACCAACAAGTTTTATTTCATCATCAGCAAGCTTTCTTAAATCAAGCTGATGCATTAAATGAAATTCGTCAAAAAATGGCTGGCATTGAGCAAGAATTTATTTCAATCGAAGTGCCAGAAAACAGAGTAAGTGTTGAAGATGCTGTCTCAACATACTTATTCAATAGCCAAATTTTGACGCGTACTGATGGTGGTATGAGCATCGTTGTGCCTGAAGAATCTCGTCAAAACCAAGCTGTGTGGAGCTATTTGAACGATATGATTCAAATGGGGACACCAATTGATGACATCAAGGTTTTTGATCTGCGTGAAAGTATGCGAAATGGTGGTGGGCCTGCTTGTTTACGCTTACGGGTTGCTGTCAATGATGCTGAACTTGCTGCGGTCAATCCAAACTTATTTATGAATGATGATTTATTCAAAACCTTAAATCAGTGGGTGGATCAACATTATCGTGATGAGCTTTCTCAAGATGATTTAGCTGATCCAAACTTACTCATTGAGAGCCGTACCGCACTTGATGAACTCACCAAAATTTTAGCTTTAGGTTCGGTTTATCACTTCCAAAGATAAGTACCAAACAACTGCTTTTAAGGATGAAAGTACATGGTTGATCTATTAACGTTGACGTTAGAACAACAAGCGCCTAAGCATAATCATGGTGAAATGGCTGGCTTTACATGGCAATGGCTAGGTGAAGGGCTATTGCAATGTACGCCAAAAGCACATTATAGAAAAACCATCGTACTTTCTGCTGGTATTCATGGCAATGAAACTGCCCCGATTGAATTACTAGCAAATATTATTAAAGATCTCTTTGCAGAACGCTTAGCTTTATCTACACGTATCCTTTTCGTCTTAGGCAATCCTCAAGCCATTCGGCAAGGTATTCGTTATCTTGAAAATGATATGAATCGTATGTTCTGCGGAGCGTATAAAACTTTAGTAGCAGATCAAGAAACGCAACGTGCAGCACAACTAGAACAAGTCACAGCACAATTTTTTGAGCAAAGTGATAAAGATGCGCAACGTTATCACTATGATTTACATACCGCGATTCGAGCCTCTTTATTACCTGTATTTGCATTATTTCCTCACCAAACTCGCGCTTATGATGACTTCTTAATTGAAAGTCTGAAAGCTGCAAATTTAGATGGATTGGTCTATCACAATGCAGTAGGGAAAACATTTACCCATTTTAGCAGTGAAATGTTGCACGCTGAAAGCAGCACCTTGGAATTGGGCAAAGCAAAAGCTTTTGGTCAAAATGATCTCTCAGAATTTGCAGATATTGATCAAGTTTTACGTGCTGTCATTTCTGAGCAAGCTTTGCCTCAACGGAAAAAACCCAAAATTCGTCAATTTAAGGTTGCAGATTCAATCTTAAAACAAAGTGAAGATTTTCAACTCAAATTAAGCGCAGATGCACCTAACTTTTCAACTTTTCAGAAAGGTGAGGTGATTGCTACACAATCAATAGGTGATTATGCGGCTCAAGATACTCAGGTTTGGATTTTGTTTCCAAACCCAAAGGTCAAAATCGGGTTAAGGGCTGGATTAGTTTTAAAAGAAATTGAATAAGAGCACAACCAAAATGATCGGTTGAATCTTTCAAGGATAGATGGAGTTTGAATATGGATATTCAGTAAAAAATAAAATGCAAAAAAAGTATCTATGTATAGATATTAATTTTTTATGAAAGTGAAACAGCAAGGACAGGTTGTCATAAAAATATCGTTGGAGTGATCGTGAATGAGCAACAATAATGACAAGACATTTCTCTCAGGTGAATGCTTGAGTGAGCAATATGTATCCCAAGGTAGCTCAAATACTATTTCTACCTCAGAAATAGAAGTTGGTAAGCCATTGAAACGTGCCATGACCAAACGTCATTTGGTTATGATTTCACTTGGTGGCGCGATCGGAACAGGTTTATTTCTCGGTTCAGGAGATGTTATTTCTCAAGCTGGCCCTGTAGGTGCAATTTTATCGTATCTACTTGGTGGTGTAATTGCCTACATGGTGATGTTGTGCTTGGGGGAGTTGGCAGTACAAATGCCAGTTTCGGGTTCTTTTGGTGAATATGCGCGTACTTATATTGGCCCAGGAACTGGCTATATGATTACATGGCTATATTGGCTAACTTGGACGGCGACTCTTGGTACAGAATTTACAGCTGCTGCACTGTTGATGCAGGAATGGTTTCCTTCAATTTCCATGTGGACATGGACATTAGTATTTGCTGGTTTGGTCTTTACACTCAATGTCAGTTCAACACGGTTCTTTGCGGAGTCTGAGTTTTGGCTTTCTTTGGTTAAAGTACTGACCATTATTTGCTTTATTGCACTTGGTTTAGCTGCAATTTTTGGCTTTATCCCATATCACGGACATGAATCTGCACCTTTATTCAGTAAATTGACTGAACATGGTTGGTTCCCAAATGGCATCTTCCCAATTTTCGCAACGATGTTAATTGTAAACTTTGCATTTTCAGGTACAGAATTAATTGGTGTTGCAGCTGGTGAAGCAGAGAATCCAGCGAAAACTGTTCCTAAAGCAATCAATGCAGCGATTTGGCGTTTGTTGATTTTCTTCGTGGGTACAATTGTGGTGATTTGTGCATTACTGCCGTATGAAATGGCAGGCTTAAATGCAAACTCTGTAAGTAACAGTCCATTCGTAACCGTATTTAACTATATCGGTATTCCTTATGCCGAAGACATTATTCGTTTTGTTATCATTACGGCGTTATTGTCAGCAGCAAACTCAGGTTTATTTGCAGCATCACGCATGATGTGGTCTTTGTCTGCAAAAAAACAATTACCAAAAGTATTCTCAAAACTGACTCGTTCAGGCACACCTATTGTTGCAATTATTGTCACAATGTTTGGTGCGATTCCGGGTTTACTGTCTGAACATTTTGCTCCAGAAACAATTTTCAAAAACTTGTTAGGTGTTGCTGCATTCACGATGGTTGTTGTTTGGATTTCGATCTGCGTATCTCAGTTTAACTTCCGCAGACAGTGGATTAAATCAGGTAAAACAGTCAAAGATCTTAAATTTGCTGCACCATTATTCCCACTAACACCCATCTTAGGTGGCGTATTCTGTATGATCACCTGTATTAGTATGGTGACTGATCCTTCGATGCAAGTTGGTTTTGTCTGCTGTATCTTATTTATGATCGCATGTTATGTAAGTTACGCTATTTTTTACAAAAACAAAGAAGTTTAAATTTTAAACTGACACGAAAAGTTGAAGTTAATCTTCAACTTTTTTTGTTTTTAATTCTTTTAATATTATCTCTATAAGTAAAAATATGCTTTAAAACGTATACATTTACATTCTCACATTTTATTCACGGTAGACTTTTTATAGTTGAAAAGTATTGTATTAATAAGATTGAGGATTAAATGAACATTAAAGTGTTATGCAGTAGCGCAGTATTATCAATTTCTCTCGCGGCGTTAAGTATGGCTACTTTCGCTGATACAGCTAAGCCCACTGCAGTCGATAAAATTGATATTAAACAATATGCAGGGAAATGGTATGAAATTGCACATTTACCTATGTATTTTCAGCGTCAATGCGTGAGTGATACCACTGCAAAATATTCATTGAATGCGAATAATACAATCCAAGTTATCAATAGTTGCCGTAATAAATCAGATCAAATGGATCAGTCTGTTGGAGTTGCTTATCCAGACAATGCAGGTATGAGTAAATTAAAAGTAAGTTTTATGCCAAAAGCACTACGCTGGATTCCCTTTACTAAAGGGGACTATTGGGTACTCAGAGTTGATCCAAACTATAAAGTTGCGTTGGTTGGTGGGCCATCAAATAAATATTTGTGGCTACTTTCAAGAACGCCGACAATTGACGAAGCAACTTATCAATCCTATCTCGAAACTGCAAAACAACAAGGCTATGACTTATCTGAATTGATTAAAACGCCACATACGAGCCAATAATGATTATTGTCAGATGCGAAAATTTGCATCTGACATTTTTAATGCTAATCATTTTTATATTATGAATTGTTCATAAATAAGCTGGAAGAACAGACAAAAGTTATCAATTCAACAAAATCACACTATAATACTGCCATCCATTCGAGTTTCAGTTGTACAGTGAGTTCATTGCACGACCAACATCGTTCATTTAAGTCAATTTCATATCCATAATTCGACTTTTTATCAATATTTTTCAATCTCTTGTGTAATCTTCACATCAGACCCATTTAGGTGCCAGCATGGAAATCAAGGTTAATTACCTCGACAACCTTCGACAAGAAGCCAAATTCGACGATTTTACAGTGATCGCCGATCAACCTATTCGCTATAAAGGGGATGGCTCAGCACCCGGTCCATTTGATTATTTCTTGGCTTCATCAGCTCTTTGTGCTGCTTACTTTGTCAAAGTCTATTGTGCCGCGCGTGATATTCCAACGGATAATATTCGCTTATCTCAAAACAATATTGTTGATCCTGAAAATCGCTATAAGCAAATTTTTAAAATTCAGGTTGAACTTCCAGCTGATATTTCTGAAAAAGATCGTCAAGGGATTTTACGTTCGATTGATCGTTGTACCGTAAAGAAAGTGATTCAAACTGGCCCTGAATTTGTTATTGAAGAAGTAGAAAGTATTGATGCTGATGCTCAGGCATTATTAATGCCAAGCCTGACATCTGAAAATAGTACCTTTATTCAAGGTAAAGATCTGCCACTTGAAGAAACGATTGCTAATATGTCAGGTATTTTGGCTGGCTTAGGCATGAAAATTGAAATCGCATCATGGCGCAATATCGTACCTAACGTATGGTCGCTGCATATTCGTGACGCTCAATCACCTATGTGTTTTACCAATGGTAAAGGCTCAACCAAAGAAAGCGCACTCGCATCAGCGCTCGGTGAATTTATCGAGCGTTTGAATTGTAATTTCTTTTACAACGATCAATTTTGGGGTGAGGAAATTGCAAATGCTGACTTTGTGCATTATCCAGATGAAAAATGGTTTAAGCCGGGTCCAAATGGTGAGTTACCGAAAGAAATCTTGGATGAATATTGCTTAGAAATCTATGATCCTGAAGATGAATTACTAGGTACACATCTCTACGACACGAACTCAGGCAATACCGAGCGCGGTATTTGTTCGCTACCTTTTGTTCGTCAATCAGATCAAGAAGTAGTTTATTTTCCATCGAATTTGATCGAAAACTTATATCTCAGTAATGGGATGAGTGCAGGTAATACTCTAGCTGAAGCTCAAGTGCAATGTTTATCTGAAATTTTTGAGCGTGCTGTTAAGCGTGAAATTATTGAAGGTGAGATTGCATTACCTGATGTACCTGAAGATGTTTTAGCACAATACCCAAGTATTGTTGCAGGCATCAAAGGTTTAGAGGAACAAGGTTTTCCAGTCCTCGTGAAAGATGCATCTTTAGGTGGTCAATTCCCAGTGATGTGTGTGACCTTAATGAACCCACGTACTGGTGGGGTATTTGCCTCATTTGGTGCGCATCCAAGTTTTGAAGTTGCTTTAGAGCGTAGTCTGACAGAGTTATTACAAGGTCGTAGTTTTGAAGGTCTCAATGACTTACCACAGCCAACCTTCCAAAGTGAAGCAGTGACTGAACCAAATAATTTTGTGGAACACTTTATCGATTCGAGCGGCTTGGTGTCTTGGCGTTTCTTCAGTGCAAAATCTGACTATGATTTTGTCGAGTGGGATTTCACCAATGAGGGTGAAAACTCAAATGCAGATGAAGCTGCTGAACTATTTGGCATCTTAGAAGAAATGGGCAAAGAAGTTTATATGGCAGTCTATGAGCATTTAGGTGCAACAGCTTGCCGTATCTTAGTACCCGATTATTCTGAAATTTATTTGGTTGAAGATTTAATTTGGGATAATACCAACAAAGCCTTGGCTTTCCGCGAAGATATTCTTAATATTCACCGACTAGACAACTCTCAATTAGAAGCACTTGTTGAACGCTTAGAAGAATGTGAACTAGACGACTATACGGAAATCACCACGCTGATTGGAATCGAGTTTGATGACAATACCGTGTGGGGACAGCTTACTCTCCTAGAACTTAAACTTCTCATTTATCTAGCTTTGCAACAATTTGAAGAAGCAAAAGACCTTATTGAGCAATTCTTACAGTACAACACTAACACTGTAGAACGTGGTTTGTTCTATCAATGCATGAATGTGGTGCTTGAAGTTGTCTTAGATGATGAAATGGAACTGGAAGACTACGATCTGAATTTCCGTCGTATGTTCGGTCAAGAACGTATGGATGCGGTTGTGGGTTCAGTTGAAGGTAATGTTAGATTCTATGGTTTAACACCTACCAGTATGAAACTTGAAGGATTGGATCGCCACTTACGCTTAATCGAAAGCTATAAGAAACTACATGCTGCAAGAGCTAAAGCAGTTGCTGTAGCTTAATAAATAATTTTATAAAAAAGTGCATGTCTATCGTGCACTTTTTTTATGCCTCTAAGAAAATGGAATACTTTTTAAAATTTTAACAGCACAACCTGTATACATTTATTTGATCTAAGCGGCGATAAAATGCATGCTATTGGGTCAAAATCAAACAAAAATACATCTATAAAATAAAGCATTTGATGATAAACATCATAGATCAATATTTCTACTGATCATAGGAAGGTGATATGAACTTAAATGGAAAAACAATCATACTGACAGGGGGATCGAGTGGAATAGGAGAACAAGCAGCTATTCAGCTTGCATCCTTAGGCGCTAAAGTTTGCATCGTTGCGCGTCGTAGTGATGAGTTAGAGCGTGTACAAAACACTATTCAGCAACAGGGTGGTCAAGCTTGGATTTATCCTGTTGATATTACTAAAGATGATGATGCTCAACAGTGTATAGAAATAATCCTGAGTGAACATAAAACCGTTGATGTTCTAATTAATAATGCAGCTCGGTCAATTCGCCGACCGATCATGGAAGCATTAGACAGACTGCATGATTATGAACGCACCATGCAAATAAATTATTTTGCAGCAGTACGTTTGACCTTAGCACTCTTGCCACATTTTTTAGCCAATGGTCATGGGCATGTCGTCAATGTATCAACTATGTCTACACAAGTCCCAATTCCATTATTTTCGGCATACTTAGCCAGTAAATCTGCACTTGAATCATTTTCGCGATCATTAAAAATGGAATTAGGAGATCAAGGGATTAATGTGAGTATCGTGTATTTTCCGATGGTGAGAACCCCGATGTCTTCTAAAACGAAGATTTATAAACATATGCGTATGTTGGATACAGAGACAGCGGCTGGTTGGTTAGTCAAAGCTGTACAAGAAAAACCCTATCGAGTGACCAGTACAAGTGGGGCAATTGCCAATGCCTTATTAAACGCCGCACCCAATACCGTCATGAATCTAACTCGTCCTTTATTTAAGTTAATGGATCGGCGTTTAGAGAAGAAGCTATAACATACAAAGTGTCTTCCATATTTTAAAAAAGGATTCCTAAGTCTAAAGTAGAAATCCTTTGCTATTTTATTTTTTCACAATCAGAACCAACTTGCCGACATGTTCACCGTGAGTCAGAAATTCATGTGCTAGATGTGCGTCCTCAAGGTCAAATGATTTAAATTGGCAGGTGTAGCTAAAAAAGTACCTTACAATGCTGAGCAAATATCAAAAGAGCACGGTGCACATTATGAGAAAAAATTAATTCCATTTGCACCAAATGTTGTTCGAGACGGTAATTTGATTACGGGACAAAATCCATTTTCGGCACGCATCACTGCTGAAGCCGTTATTGAAGCATTGAATAGTAAGTAATTGGCATATCTAGTCAGATCACTAATAGATAAATATAAAGTAGTTGAACTTGATCAACGCAAACTGGGTTTGATCATGTATCAGCTACTTATTTATTCCAATTACGCCAATCACAACGTTATCAAGAACAATTAAATATAAATCAAATAGATATATTTTAAAATCTATCCCAACCTCCCTTTAAAAAGGGAGGAATATCACCAATTCAATGACTCTTAAAATTTTAGGATGAGTCCCCCTTTATCAAAGAGGGATTTAGGGGGATTCTGTAGTTTTAAACCCATTCAAAGTTGAGATTGGCGTTTCAATTGCCTTCATTAATGCTATTTACGGAGACTTAATGAAAGTTCATCCCAACGTTGTATTGCTGTTTCCATCGATTGCATTTTGACATGACCAAATCCACGTACATCGGCAGGTAATTTAGCAATTTGTTCAGCTATGGATAAATCATAATTTTCAGGGGCTGAACTAATCGCTTTTACAAATGCGATATAACGATCACGCCAAGCATGTTCCCTTTGACGTTCTAGCTGTAAAGCAAATGGATCAAGGAACGTTTCTCTGAGCAATTGTAGGCGGGCAAGAATCATCATTGGAATACGCATCCAATATCCAAATGCACGTTTTCTTACCGTGTCATGAGCTCCCAAAGCAGGTGGTGCAAGGTGATAAGTCAAACGTAAACCTTTACCAAACTGCGAATCAATTGATTGTTTAAAACTTTTTCCTGTAAGTAAACGCGCTACCTCGTATTCATCTTTATAAGCCATCACTCTATAGAGTTGCGTCGCAATTATTCCTGTTAATTCTTCTGGCAATACTTTGGCTGCATGTTCCACAAGTGTTCGATACTGCGTTGCATAATCTTGATTCCAATATTCAACCAAGCGCGTAGAACGATCTTCAATCAGTTCAGCTAAAGTCGTTGGTTTAGCAGTTGCAGGAATCGTTGCAATAATGCGTTTTGCCAAATCAGGTTCACTAATTAGGTGGCAACCAATACGGAACGCTTCAAGATTTTTCTCAGCGGCTGTACCATTTAAATGAATTGCTTTTTCAATACTTTCACGTTTCAAAGGAATTTGACCTGATTGCCAAGCCATGCCAAGTAGAATTTGATTGGCAAAAATCGCATCGCCTAATACTTGTGTAGCAATACTTGTTGCACGTAAAGAGACCAATTTTCCTTGCGTAGTTCGGCCACGAAGTCGATCAATCAAATCAGAAATTGGCGCATACCAATCACGAGACTCTAGAAAGTCAGAAGTAGGGGAACCATCTTCATTGACGATGACCATAGCATCCATTTTTAACCGAGAAAGTGCTGCATTACTTCCTGCTACAATTGCATCTGCACCGATTAAAACATCACATTGACCAGCAGGAATTTTAGTTGCCGAGATTTGATCATCGTCTGTAGCGAGTTGTACATATGAATAAACCGTACCACCTTTCTGAGCAAGTCCTGCCATATCCATAATACGCGCAGCTTTACCTTCCAAGTGAGCTGCCATACCAAGCAGAGCACCTGCGGTTACGACACCTGTACCACCAACACCACCGACCATAATCCGAATAGGTTGTTGATCAAGTCCAGGAATGATTGGCTTTTCTGGCCAGCCAGCTTCAATTCCTTGAAATATTTCTGGTCGTTTCATGTCACGAGTATGCACAGTCACGAAACTTGGACAGAAACCTTCAACACAAGAAAAGTCTTTGTTACAACTACTTTGATTAATTTGCCGTTTAGTACCTAATGCTGTTTCTACAGGCTCGATAGATAAACAGTTCGATTGCTTAGAGCAGTCACCACAACCTTCACAAATCTCACTATTGATAAAAACACGTTCTGCTACATCAGGATAAGCATTACGTTTACGACGACGGCGCTTTTCACTTGCACAAGTTTGAACATAAATTAAAGCCGTCACACCTGAAATCTCACGTAATTTGCGTTGTACATCATCCAGTTCATTTCTGTGGTAAATCTCTACGTGAGGGGCGATACCTTCTTCTGCATGAATCAACTCAGGTTCATCGGTGACAATGACTTGTTTTTTAATGCCTTCAGCATCAAGTTGTCGAGTTAACTGTGCCACGCTGAGATGACCATCAACATGTTGACCACCCGTCATTGCAACGGCATCATTATAAAGAATTTTGTAGGTAATATTGAGTTTTGCAGCGATAGCTTGGCGTATTGCAAGATAGCCTGAATGAAAATAAGTTCCATCACCTAGATTGGCAAAAATATGCTTTTCATTGGTGAAATGAGAAGCACCAGCCCAACTCACACCTTCGCCACCCATTTGTGAGAAAGTTTCAGTACCGCGATCAAGCGACACAGCAATAAAATGACAACCAATTCCACCTAATGCACGACTCCCTTCGGGTAATGCCGTTGATGAATTGTGCGGACAACCACTACAAAAAAAAGGTTTACGCTCTGCAATATCAAGCACACGTTGTGACTCTTGCTCGGCTTTTTGTAGTAGCTCAACTCTATTTTGAATTTGCGTTTTTAAAGCTTCTGGAATGTCTAATTTTAAGAAGCGAGCCGCCAGCATTTTTGCAATAGGTTCAGGTTGGAATTCATAGTGACCAATTAAAGGGGCTTCATCAATAGAAGTACTCCATTCACCTTTACCATCGCATGCTTTACCAATGACGCGAGGGCGCTTGTCATCTGGAAGTGCGTAGAGTTCATCTTTAATTTGCGATTCAAGAATCGGGCGTTTTTCTTCTACAACAATTAATTCTTCTAAACCTTCGGCAAATTCGCGCAGACCGTGAGGCTCTAAAGGCCAAATTAAAGCAACTTGATAGACTCGCAGTCCAAGCTGCTGAGCCGTTTCACCTTCGATACCTAAAATACGTAATGCTTCAATGGTATCCAAATAACCTTTACCACTTGCGGCAATGCCAATACGCGCATTAGGACAATGCCATGTTACCTGATTCAGTTCATTTTCACGGGCATAGGCCAATACAGCGGGTAAGCGATATTTATATAGACGCTCTTCTTGTTGAATGCCGTGATCAGGCCATCGAATATTGACACCATCTTCAGGCATTTGAACATTTTTAGGCAAAGCAGGTGTGACGCGATCTAAATCAACATGCACAGAAGCAGAGGTTTCAACAATTTCACTGACCAACTTCATTGAAGTCCATACACCAGCAAAGCGTGACATTGCGACTGCGTGAGCACCTAAATCAAGAATTTGTTGAATTGAGGTTGGGTAAAAGATTGGAATACCGCAGCCTATCATCACATGTTCTGACTGATGTGGAATACTCGAAGATTTACAAGAATGATCATCACCAAAAAAGGCGACTACACCGCCACGTTCAGCCGTGCCTGCAAGATTGGCATGACGTAAAACATCTCCAGAACGATCTACACCAGGGCCTTTGCCATACCACCAAGAGGCCACACCATCATATTTACCTTGACCTGCGAGATTGGCTTGTTGGGTACCCCAAATTGCAGTAGCAGCTAGATCTTCATTTACACCTGGTTGAAAAACAACATGATGGTCTTTGAGTATGCCTTCAACTTGCCAGAGAAAATTATCATAATTCCCAACAGGAGAACCACGATAACCAGAAATAAAACCAGCAGTATGATAACCGTTTAAAGTATCCCGACGTGTTTGCGCAAGTGGTAAACGCACCAATGCCTGAATACCTGTCATGTAAGCAGTACCGTCATCACTTAGATATTTATCTTCAAGTGACACATCCTTTGTTGGAATCTTATTTGGAGTAAATTTTGTAGCTATATTCATTTATGTCTCCTTAGAATTTTGTAGTTCGAGCTACTTTCTTTTTTCAACTTCCAGTTGAATATTTGGAGTAAATGACATACTTAGAAAAAGATTGATCAGTTCTTTTGGAACCGTAGAACTGTTCAATGTATGTACATTAATGTCATTGTGATTGATCCAGACTGGTGCAACAATGCGTAATTAAACAAAAGATATTTACGTTATGCGCAAAAATCTTGATGGTGGATTACTTCATGCAATGCATGCTTTTCTGAAAGTCATTGATAGTGGAAGCTTTACAGCCGCCGCAGAGCAGATGGAACTAACTACAGCGCAAGTATCTCGACTGATTAGCGAGTTAGAAGGGCGTTTAGGAACAAAACTACTACAACGAACAACGAGACAACACGCATTGACCGATATTGGTGCAACTTATGCGGAGCAATGTCGTCAAGTGCTTGCAATGGTCGACGAAGCTGAAACTCAAGCCATGGGTAGGGCAACTAAACCTCAAGGAAAGTTACGTGTTTTGAGTATGGCGAGTTTTGGCCATCATTATGTGTCACCAATGATGGCAGAGTTTTGTCAAACCTATCCTGAACTTACGGTTGAATATCGAACTTCGCAAAATGTTCCAGACCTTTTAGGTAAAGGCATTGACGTCAGTTTATACCTTGCGGAATCGTTGGCTGATTCTAGATTTGTTGCTCGCCAAATTGGGACGATCTTTTCAGTACTTTGTGCTTCTCCCGCATATTTAGAAAAATATGGAGAACCAAAATCATTGGATGATCTACAAGAACATGCGTGTCTCAGACTAGTGAATCCGTCAATTACACCGCAATGGCATCTGGTCAGTGAAAAAAGTTGCTCTTATCAAATTGATATTACAGGGCCATTAATTGCAGATTCACCTGAGCTTTTACTCGACATGGTACAACAAGATATGGGCATTGCATTACTGCCGACTTTTGCAGTCATAGAGGCTGTTCGTACTAGACGATTGCACCGTATATTATCTGACTGGAGATCACCAAATATTGGTGTTTATACCTTATTACCATCCCGACATTTTATTGATGCCAAAACACGGGCATGGTTAACGTGGGTAGAGCAGCATATCTCTCCAAAAATTCAGAGTGATACAGAGTATTTTTTATAATCAAAACTTGATCTCAATACTTTAAGGAAAAATAAAAAGGGAATACATCTGGTAAGTCGATAATCAACCAGATGTATCAAGTCATATTCGCTTTATTAAGCGCAACGTGACTGTAGATAAGAATTTGTATAATTAGATAGACTTTTTCGACCCAATATCTGACTGATATTTTGACTCGCTGTCATCAATTTCTCTAAATCAATTCCTGTTTCAAAACCCATATGTGAAAGCAAATAAAAGAGATCTTCTGTCGCGATATTGCCAGAAGCACCTTTTGCGTAAGGACAGCCGCCAAGACCTGCTAATGATGAATCAAAAACACGAATACCTTGTTGTAAAGACTGATAAATATTGGCAATTGCCATGCCATAAGTATTATGAAAATGCCCAGCCAAAACTTTGCTATCAAGTTCAGCTAAACATGCTTGCCACACCTTTTGAACTCGATCTGGCGTCGCTGTCCCAATGGTTTCACCCAACGAAATTTCGTAGCATCCCATCTCATAAAGCTGCTTAACCACGTTCACGACTTGCTGTGGCTCAATTGCGCCTTCATAGGGGCAATCAACGATACAAGAGACATAGCCTCTTACACGGATATTGTGTTGTTTGGCTGCTTGCATGATTTCGGAAAACTTTTCTAAGCTTTCATCAATAGAGCAATTAATATTTTTACGAACAAAGCTTTCAGAAGCAGCCGTAAATACAGCAACTTCTTTGCAGCCAACAGCAAGTGCTGTTTCAAAACCTTTAATATTTGGTGTGAGCAAACTCAAATTAAGATCAGCTCGTTGTGGTAGCTGTTTAAATAATTCATCACTTTGAGCCATTTGAGGAACCCATTTGGCTGAAACGCATGAACCAACCTCAATCGACTTTAAGCCAGCATCTATTAAGTCAGTAATGAAATTTAAACGCTGCTCTAATGTGAGCGTCTGTTTCTCATTTTGAAGCCCATCACGAGGGCCAACCTCTACAATTTTGACAAACTCATTCATGCAACTTCTTCCTGATCAGGTTGAAATTCTACGAGTTCGTCGCCCGCTTTAACTTGATCACCGACCTGAAAATAAGCATCTAAAATAATGCCGTCCTTCGGTGCGCGAATGGTGTATTCCATTTTCATCGCTTCAAGCGTCAACAGCACATCATCTTTTTTCACCGTATGGTTCGCACCGACTAGTAGTTGAGTCACGACACCCGGCATCGGAGCTTTAAGATGTCCTTGCTCATTTTGTCCATCAGTTTGATTGAAATTTTGGCGGATATAATCAAATTTATAACTCTGACCAGAGTGGAATAGAGTGATGCCTTGCTGACTTTGATTAAAAGCTAATTTATGTTGATTACCGTTAATCAGAATCCTGGCTGTATTCGCATCAAGCAACTCACCTGTGATCTGATAATGCTGACCATTAAATTCTGCGTTAAATCCTTGCTCAGCAGCTGAAAATTTAATCTGAATGCTGTTATCTAAATAATTTAATTTAATGCTGTGCTGGTAGGCAACATTACTCCGCCATAATGGCTGTGCCAGCCAGAGTTGTTTTTGAGCTGATTTGTTATGTTGCATTTGGCTTAAAAACTCAATAAATGCAGTCGCAACAATAAACTCAGGTTTTATATTCGCAGGGCTAAACAAAAATTGTTCTTCACGCTGAATCAAATTTGTATCTAATTTGGCTTGTTTAAAAGAGTCACAACGAACAATCTTTTCAAGGAACGCAATATTGTTACCTAAGCCATCAACATGAAATTGGCTAAGCGCGTGTTGCATTTGAATTAAAGCAGCTTCACGGTTTTTGCCCCATACAATCAATTTTGCAATCATTGGGTCGTAGAATGTAGTGATTTCATCGCCCTCGACGATTCCGCTATCTACACGCACATATTGGTTTTGAGGTGGGTAGCGCAGATAGTCAATTTTGCCAATTGCAGGTAAAAAACCTTTTTCTGGTTCTTCGGCATAAATTCGTGCTTCTAAGGCATGTCCATGTATCTGTAATTCATCCTGCAACTTTGGCAACGGTTCACCATAAGCAACGCGTAACTGCCATTCTACCAAGTCTTCACCTGTAATCATTTCGGTCACAGGATGTTCGACTTGTAGACGCGTATTCATTTCCATGAAATAAGCAGTACCGTCTTGTTCTACAATAAACTCAACTGTCCCTGCACCCACATAATCTACGGCACGAGCGGCATCAATTGCAGCCTGTCGCATAGCATCTAGTTTTTCACTTGGCATTTGTGGTGCTGGTGCTTCTTCTAGCACTTTTTGATGGCGACGTTGTACCGAACAATCACGCTCAAATAAATGAACATAATTCCCATGTGTATCACCAAACACTTGTACTTCAATATGACGTGGTTGAATCACATAACGTTCAATCAAAACATCATCATTGCCAAAGCTCGATTTCGCTTCGCGTTTACAAGAGGCAAGGGCATGTAAAAAGTCTTCGCTACGTTCAACGAGACTCATACCTTTACCACCACCGCCAGCACTCGCTTTAATTAACACGGGATAACCAATACGATCTGCTTGCTGTTTTAAAAATTCAGCATCTTGATTAGTTCCGTGGTAACCCGGTGTTAACGGCACACCAGCTTTTTCCATCAATGCTTTGGAAGTCGCTTTCAAACCCATGGCTAAGATGGCATCTACCGGTGGACCAATGAAGCAAATATTGTGTTGCTGACAAGCAAGTGCAAACTGGTCATTCTCAGAAAGAAAACCATAACCAGGGTGGATTGCCTGACTTCCAGTATCTACCGCCGCCTGAATAATACGATCAACCTGAAGATAGCTCTGAGTTGCAGGAGACTGTCCAATATAAATCGCTTCATCGGCAAGTTTTACGTGCTGTGCATTTGCATCTGCATCTGAATAAACAGCAACCGTCGCAATACCTAATTTTTTCGCTGTGCGAATTACGCGGCAAGCAATTTCGCCACGGTTCGCAATCAAAATTTTCTCAAACATGTTGATTGTCCTTAATTGTTGTTATTCGAGTTAGAAATCCAAGCAGGCTGCTGCTTATTTAAAAAGGCATTTAAACCTTCTTTCGCTTCAGCGCCCTGACGGACTTGTGCAATATGATGTGCGGTTTGTTGTAACAAGACATCACTCATCGGTTGCTTACTCACCATTTGAATCAACTGTTTAGATGCTGCTTGGGCATGTGGGCCACCGAGCAATAACGCATCAATCACATCTTGAACTTTCTGGTCTATATGTTCAGCATCCGTTACTTCATGCGCTAAGCCAATTTGCTTGGCTTCAATTGCAGAAATACGCTCAGCAGTTAGAAAATAGCGTGAAGCTTGTCGTTCTCCAATTGCACGAATCACGTAAGGGCTAATAGTCGATGGAGCTAAACCCAGTCGAACTTCAGACGTTGCAAATTTTGCTTCATGACTCGCAATACAAATATCACATGCTGATGCCACACCCATTCCACCACCAAAGGCAACACCATGTACACGAGCGATTGTGGGCTGCTTTAAAGTGGCCAATGCATGAAGCATCTCTGCTAATTTCAACGCATCAGCTTCATTTTCTACTGAAGAAGCTTGACCAGCTTGCTTCATCCAATTCAAGTCAGCGCCTGCGGAAAAACTTTTACCACGACCAGCTAAAACCACGACACGAATATCATCACGGTTATTTAATGTGTTAAAGCAAGCATGAAGCTCCTCTATCACGATTGTATTAAAAGCATTGTGTAGTTCTGGTCGATTAAGCCAGATATAGGCAACCTGATCCTGTTGTTCGAGTTGTAAAAATTGATAGCTCATACAGACCTCTTACATACGGAACACGCCGAATTTTGTTGGTTGAATAGGTGCATTCAATGCAGCTGCAAGACTTAAACCCAAAACATGACGAGTTTGAGCAGGATCGATTACACCATCATCCCATAAACGTGCAGATGCATAATAAGGATGACCTTGTTGTTCGTACTGATCACGGATTGGCTGTTTGAACTGATCTTCTTCCTGTGCAGACCATTCTGCACCTTTTTGTTCGATCTGATCACGTTTCAAAGTTGAAAGCACACTAGCGGCTTGTTCACCACCCATCACTGAAATACGAGAGTTTGGCCACGTCCATAAGAAGCGTGGTGAATAAGCACGTCCACACATTCCATAGTTACCTGCACCAAAAGAACCACCAATAATCAGCGTTAATTTTGGAACATTGGCTGTTGCAACAGCCATCACTAACTTCGCGCCATGTTTGGCAATGCCTTCATTTTCATACTGACGACCCACCATAAAACCAGTGATATTTTGGATAAATAGCAAAGGAATATTGCGCTGAGTACAAAGTTCAATAAAGTGAGCGCCTTTCTGCGCGGATTCAGAAAATAGAATGCCATTATTGGCAATAATTCCAACAGGCATACCATACAGGGATGCAAAACCCGTGACTAACGTTGACCCAAAACGCGCCTTAAATTCATCAAAACGAGAACCATCAACGATACGAGCAATCACTTCACGAACATCAAAAGGTTTTCGTGCATCACTTGGAACAACGCCATATAACTCTTTGGCATCGAATAATGGCTCATCAATTTGTTTACTTAGATCATTCGGCTTTTTATTTAGATTCGCAACGATGTTACGAGCAATTGCAATTGCATGTTCATCATTTTCAGCAAGATGATCAGCGACCCCTGAAAGGCGAGTATGAACATCACCACCACCTAAGTCTTCACTGCTCACGACTTCACCCGTCGCAGCTTTAACGAGAGGAGGACCACCTAAGAAAATCGTACCTTGGTTTCGAACAATAATGGTTTCATCTGACATAGCAGGCACATAAGCACCACCAGCAGTACAACTTCCCATGACCACTGCAATTTGTGCAATCCCTTGACTCGACATACGGGCTTGGTTGTAAAAAATGCGTCCGAAATGATCACGATCAGGGAAAACTTGATCTTGCATAGGTAAATATGCGCCACCAGAATCCACCAGATAAATACAAGTTAAGTGGTTTTGTTCAGCAATCTCTTGGGCACGCAAATGCTTTTTAACTGTCAGTGGATAATACGTTCCACCTTTGACCGTTGCATCATTGGCAACGATCATGCAAGTTACTCCATTGACTTGACCAATCCCTGCGACAACACTCGCAGCAGGAATATCATCTTCATAAACCTTATACGCCGCTAACTGACCAATTTCTAAAAAGGCAGTACCTACATCTATAAGTTGGTCAATACGATCACGAGGTAGCAGTTTGCCACGCGCCAAATGTTTCTGACGCGCATTTTCACCACCACCAAGGGAAATGGATTGCGCAACCTGTTTTAAATCTGAAACCAAGGCGTTCATGGTTTGTTGATTTACTTTGAAGTCTTCGCTTCTAACATTAATTTTGCTTTGTAATTGGTTCATCAGATGCATCCTTATTTGTCGTTATTATTTGGTTTCATTAAACAGTTCACGACCGATTAACATACGGCGAATTTCAGATGTTCCCGCACCAATTTCATAAAGTTTTGCATCACGCCATAAACGACCCGTAGGGAATTCATTGATATAACCATTTCCACCTAAGGTCTGAATTGCTTCACCTGCCATCCATGTTGCTTTCTCAGCAGCGTATAAAATGGCACTTGCAGCATCTTTACGCAGACTGCGATCATGATCTGCGTTATCACAGGCTGCACCGACAGCATATACAAGTGCTTTACAAGCCAACCAAGTTGAGTACATATCTGCAAGCTTTCCTTGCATCAACTGGAACTCACCTAAAGCCTGACCAAATTGTTCACGTTGATGAATGTAGGGGATAACAACATCTAAACAGGCATCCATAATGCCTAACGGCCCAGCGCTTAAAACGGCACGTTCATAATCCAACCCACTCATTAAAACTTTTGCACCGTTGCCGACGCCACCGAGTACATTCTCAATTGGTACTTCAACATTATCGAAAAATAGAGGGAAGGTATTTGAACCGCGCATACCGAGCTTGTCTAAATGCTTACCATGACTAAAACCTTTCATATCTTTTTCAATTAAGAAAGCCGTCATACCTTTAGCGCCAGCATGAGGGTCAGTTTTGGCATACACCACCAAAACATCGGCATCACCGCCGTTGGTAATCCACATCTTTGAACCATTAAGAACAAAATGATCACCTTTTTGTTCAGCGCGTAATTTCATACTCACCACATCTGAACCCGCATTTGGTTCAGACATAGCCAACGCGCCGACAAAATCACCTGAAACTAACTTAGGTAAATATTTTTGTTTTTGCTGTTCACTACCATTACGGTTAATTTGGTTGATACATAAGTTTGAGTGTGCACCGTAGGACAGACCGATTGCTGCTGAAGCACGAGAGATTTCTTGCAAAACAATAATATGCGCAAGATAACCTAAATTTGTACCACCATATTCTTCAGAAACCGTTAGACCTAATAAGCCCATATCTCCAAACTTTTTCCAGAGATGTGCAGGAAAGTGATTATCTTGATCAACTTGTTGAGCAATCGGTGCAATTTCTTTTGCACAAAATGCCGCAACTGAATCTTGAAGGGCAATTAGTGTTTCATCCAGACCAAAATTCAAGCTACGTAGGTTCATTGTGTTCATCCCATTGGTTATATTTGTTGTTCCATAAGCATTCTTGTGTGTGCTTATGAAGTACCATACAATGAATTTTTAAAAAAGTGAATAGAGATTCATAAATTGATTTACAATTCACTTTATTTGTTAGAGAATAAATTTCATGAGCTATAAACGATCATCTTTGATGCAAGAAAGAATGGAACAGAATCGCAAGGCGATTTTAAGTTCTGCTCGAAATCTAATTTCAGAAGGAGGGTTTAAAGACGCACAAATTCAAACGATTGCTGAGCAAGCAGGCGTTTCGAGTGGGTTGGTTTATCGCTACTTTGACAATAAAAGTCAGGTGCTGATCGAAGTTCTATCCGAAGCCATCAATACCGAACTACTGGTAATTGATGCGATTACGGAAAGTGATCTGACAGCCGAACAGAAATTGCATAAAGCGGTAGCAACTTTTGTAAAACGGGCACTGAATAGTCCCCAGCTTGCATATTCACTGATGTTTGAACCCGTTGATTCAACGGTCGAGCATGAGCGTTTTCGTGTTAAGCAGTTGATTAAACAGAGTGTTATTAAAATACTCGCTGATGGAAATGCGAGTGGTGAGTTTGTTTTAGAGGATTTGAACACTACAGCGCTATGTGTAGTGGGTGCCATGACTTTCGTTGTGGTTGAACCTTTAGACCCTGCTCAAAACACAAAGTTTGATCAGGAACATAAAGACTATTTTTCAAAACAGATTGCTGATTTTTGTGTAGATGCCGTAAGGAAAAAGCAGGCATAAGCAACAATTAAAACCACAGAATAGGCAGTTTGAAGAGTAGTTGCAGTTACAACAATTAGATGATGTAAGAACAGAATTAAAAAGAATCAAGGAGAATGATTCAATGCAACACGTACGGTTAAGCTATGCCTCTGGAACAAGTTCGCAGCCCTTATTAGGGATGACGATTGGAGAAAAATTTGATCAGGCTTGTCAGCAATATGCTGATCAAGAAGCGATTGTAAGTTCACATCAGAACAGACGGTTAACATATAGAGAATTACAGCAGGAAGTTGAGGCATTTGCCTGTAGTCTGCTGAAACTCGGCCTCAAAAAGGGTGATCGGCTGGCAATTTGGTCCCCAAACTGTGTAGAGTGGACAGTCACCCAATTTGCGGCATTTAAAGCAGGGATTGTTTTAGTTAATCTCAATCCAGCCTATAAAAGCCATGAACTTGAGTATGTGCTCAATAAAGTCTCTTGTAAGGGCTTAATTATCGCATCTCAAT
Source organism: Acinetobacter sp. NBRC 100985 (assembly GCF_000241225.1). NCBI lineage: Bacteria > Pseudomonadati > Pseudomonadota > Gammaproteobacteria > Moraxellales > Moraxellaceae > Acinetobacter > Acinetobacter sp. NBRC 100985. The sequence continues at coordinate 88,741 of NZ_BAEB01000038.1, forward strand.
TCAAAACAACAAATTATCAGGAACTTCTCACTAGAATTGCGCCAGAAATCAGTTTTTGTACGGATAAGATCATTCATACTGAGCGTCTGCCATTCTTAAAATTTGTTATCAAAATTGATGAACAACAACATACAGGGATTCATCGTTTTAGTGATCTGGTCACACCACCAACTGCCGATCAACTTGATCAACTCGATCTTGCAAGCCAACAACTACAATTTGATGAAACCATTAATATCCAATTCACTTCTGGTACAACTGGCAATCCGAAAGGAACCATGTTGACGCATCATAATATTCTAAATAATGGATATTTTGTCGGTGAGGGCATTCGCCTAACGTCTAAAGATAAAGTCTGTATTTCTGTGCCATTATTTCATTGCTTTGGCATGGTAATGGGGAATCTAGCATGTATTACACATGGCGCGACAATGGTATATCCATCAGCCGTGTTTAATCCATTAGATACATTAAAAACCATTCACGAAGAACGTTGTACAGCTGCTTACGGTGTACCAACGATGTTCATCGCAACATTAGAACATGAACAATTCAGTGAATTTGATTTATCAAGTTTGCGTACAGGCATTATGGCAGGTAGTCCTTGTCCACGTGAAATCATGCAACGTGTGATCGAACGTATGCATATGTCTGAAATTACAATTTGTTATGGAATGACAGAAACTTCGCCTGTCAGTGCTCAAAGCTCTGTCAACGATACTATTGATAAGCGCGTAAGTACTGTCGGTCGTGTACACCCACATGTTGAAGTCAAAATTGTCGACCTTGAAGGGCAAATTGTCCCGACAGGTACTTTAGGCGAATTATGTGTGCGTGGTTATTCAGTTATGGCTGGATATTGGGGTGAAGAAGAAAAGACTCGTGAAGTGATAGACGCAGCAGGTTGGATGCACACGGGTGATATTGCAGAAATGGATGCTGAAGGCTTCGTTAAAATCAAAGGACGAATCAAAGATGTCGTGATTCGTGGTGGTGAAAATCTCTTTCCGAAGGAAATCGAGGATTTCTTATATACCCATCCCGATATTAGCGATGTCCAAGTGATCGGACTACCTGATCTTCGTTATGGTGAAGAATTATGTGCTTGCATCATTTTGCATGAGCATCATCAGAGCGATGAAGAGAGTATTCGTAGCTTCTGTAAAGACCACATTTCACATAATAAAGTGCCACGTTACGTTAAATTTTTTAGCGAGTTTCCAATGACTGCTTCTGGCAAAGCACAAAAGTTTAAGTTACAGGAAATCATGCGTGCTGAACTGAACTTAACGGCGACCGTGTTTGACTAGGAAAACAAATAAACTATTGAAAGAAAGTATTGAAATAGCTTGAACACAGGTAGATAAAAATGGCAAAAGATTTTAATAGCTCGAAAGTAGTCGATGAATATGATCAGCATATCCGTAAATTAATTCCGGGTTATGAAATGCTCCATCAACAAGTGGATGCGATTTTACAGTCAGTTTTATCTCCAAAAGCACATATCTTAATTGTGGGCTGTGGTACAGGTTACGAACTGGAATATCTACTTAAGAAACACCCTGATTGGATGTTCACTGCAGTCGATCCATCAGCAACCATGCTACAAAAAGCGCAAAAACTTGTTTCAGACATAGGAAAATCTGATCAAGTCTCATTTGTACATGGTGAAACCTCAGCTTTAGCCGATCAAGCTTGTTTTGATGCAGCACTTACAATTCTTGTCGCACATTTTATTGCTGATGGCTCAAAAAAGGCTTTCTTTCAAGAGATTTATAATCGTCTGAAAGACAGCGGACTTTTAATGACCTATGACTTGATGACTTGTACCGATTCTCAACAATTTCAGGCACTACAACATTTGTGTCAGCACAATGGACTGACATCAACCCAGTGCCAGAAAATGATTGAGCGTCTACATCAAGATTTTTCAACCGTTAGTTTTGATGAATATCAGCAATTATTACTCAAAACAGGCTTTGAGCATGTGTATTCCTATAGTCAGATTTTGATGTATCAAGGATTTATCGCACACAAAAAGCAATCGGATGCTTTAGTGATGCAAGATTCTAAAAATGTGGCTTTAACCCATCATGGAATAAAACATTAATACTAAAATTTAACTTGTAACTTTTTACCAAGCGTTTAATTGACAGTGGCTCATATTTGCCACTGCGTACTTCTTTTGCCTGTGAAAAGTGAAAAATCAAATCAAATAGGAGGTGAATTAAAGATAAATCAATGTGTTGAGATTAAAAACAAGAAATGCAATGCGGTTAGGTATGACTGCAAAGGATACAAAGCAAACAAATAACGATCTTAAAAGAACTTAATGATCAGGAAAGAAGGAAGTTTATTTAAATGAAAAATTTCATTTTAACGGTACAGAAAAGTGTTTTGGCTCTATCCGTAGTGACTGTCATGTCACCTACATATGCAGCTTCTGAAAGTGCTGAAATCGAACAGCTACGCCAAGAGGTGAAAGAGCTAAGAGCGATGTTGCAACAGTATGTACAACAATCTACGCCTGTACAGACAGCGGCAGCACCCTCAACACCAAGTACGACTATGCCACAAACGGTTCAACCATTTACGCCTAAACTCAGTACAAAATCAGGTGCTGAAGTCAATTTGTATGGTTACATTCGTGCCGATGCCTCATATCAAGCTCAAGGGGCATCGAGTATGTATAACAATATCAGCGGTGTTCCTCTAGAGGATACACCTGAAGAATCTCAACAAAAAGACCGCTTGCACACCACAGTGAGTGTGACACGTTTTGGTTTGAATTTTAAAACGCCATCTGCTCTAGGGGACGTAGGTGGGAAATTAGAAATGGATTTCTTCGGTGGGTCATCTCGTGATCAATTTCGTATTCGCCATGCATATTTGACCTTAGATAAATGGTTAATTGGTCAAACATGGTCAACGTTTATTGCACCTGAATATTATCCTGAAACCATTGATGCAGCGACTTATGTGGGTGGTGCTTTACAACGTTCTCCATTGGTTCGTTATAGCGATAAACTCTCAGAAAATACCAGTTTTGCACTAGCGGTTGAAGATCCAAAATATACAGCAACATCTGACCCCGACAATGAAATGCGCTTACCCGCATTTGTTGGACGTGTGAATCACAAATTTGACAATGGCTCGATGCTATCGGGACGTAGTTTTGTTGCTGAGAAGAAAACCAGTAATGACAATGAATGGGCATGGGGTGTTGGTTTAGGAGGTAAATATCAGCTCAATCCAAACACATTCTTAAAAGCAGACTACTACCACGTCAAAGGTGATGGACGTTTTCTGATGTGGACCAATAGTGGCTATGCAATTGATGACAAAAATAATATTCAAACCAATGAGTTTGACTCAATTTCAACGGGTATTACACATCAATTTAACTCTCAGCTTCGCTCAACATTGGGCTACGGCTATATGAAAGCTAAAGACAATAACGACTTTGCTCGTATCCAAAAAGATAATCCAAACCAAAACAAACAGCTTTGGCAAGGATGGATTAATGCCATGTATAACCCGTATAAGCCAATTACGCTGGGTATGGAGTATGTCTATGGCGAACGCGAAACATTTGATGGCCGCTCAGGGACAGATAACCGCATCAATATGATGGCGAGCTATGATTTTTAATATAAATAAAGCCTTGAATAATATGTTTTTCTTTAAGGTGCATTATGTCGTTTTAAATAATGATTAGGAAATTATCTCATTGAGGAGATGAAGAATGACAACAGTTAATGTAAATGCAGTAATTGATCAAGCAAAATTTACCCCGTTTCACTGGACGATTTTACTCTGGTGCTTATTAATTATTATTTTTGATGGTTACGATCTCGTTATTTACGGTGTGGTATTACCATTATTGATGCAAGAGTGGTCATTGACCTCGGTTCAAGCGGGAATGTTGGCCAGTACCGCACTCTGTGGCATGATGTTCGGTGCCATGCTATTTGGCGCATTGGCAGATAAAATCGGCCGAAAAAATGTCATATTAATTTGCGTCACATTCTTTAGTGGTTTTACATTTTTAGGTGCATTTGCATCGAGTCCTTTCGAGTTTGGTATTTTACGGTTTTTAGCAGGTTTAGGTATTGGGGGCGTGATGCCAAACCTTGTTGCGCTGACTTCTGAATACGCACCCAAACGCATACGCAGCACTTTAGTGGGCACAATGTTTAGTGGCTATGCAATTGGTGGGATTCTTTCTGCACTTATCGGTAGTTATCTAGTCGAAAGTCAAGGATGGCAAATCATGTTTTTGATTGCAGGTATTCCTTTACTTTTATTACCAGTGATTTGGAAATTTCTTCCTGAATCTTTGACCTTTTTGGTTAAAACAGGGAAGACTGAACAAGCACATCGTATTATTCAAAAAATTTCACCAGAACAAACTATTACCAGCAGCACTCGCTTAACTTTAAATGATGATAACCTCCCAACAGGCAGCTCTGTCAAAGGTCTGTTCCAGCAAGGACGTGCATTCAATACACTGATGTTCTGGGTATTGTTCTTTATGTGTTTATTGATGGTTTATGCATTAAGCAGTTGGTTGCCAAAACTGATGCTTGCCGCAGGCTATTCACTTGGCAAAAGTATTTTGTTCTTACTTGCTCTCAATGTCGGAGCAATGATCGGTTCAATTGGTGGCGGTATTCTTTCTGATAAATTCCATTTAAAACCCGTCATTATGGGAATGCTAATGGCAGGCGTTGTGGCGCTCGTTGGCTTAGGATTTAACTCACCAGCTTATGTGCTATACGGTTTAGTTACTGTTGCTGGCGCTGCAACTATCGGTACTTCAATTCTACTTTATAGTTATGTTGCTCAGTTTTATCCGCTCAGCGTCCGCTCCACAGGCATTGGTTGTGCTTCAGGCGTTGGACGAATCGGTGCAATTGTCGGGCCGATTTTAACGGGCATGTTACTGACCTTAAACCTTCCACATACAATGAATTTTGTGATGATTGCTATTCCAGCCATGATTGCAATCTTTGCGATTTTAAGCTTAAAGCGTCATAAGTTTGATGAACCAGAACATCAAGTGGAACAAATAAAAGTAAGCCTAAGTGAGTCGAGTAATGCTTAATCTAATTAGCAAAATTTAGTTCTTTAAAAGAAGAATAAAAAGCCCATTAAATATTTGATGGGCTTTTTAGCTATATAAGCAATAATACAATATAGATATGATTTTATTATTCAATTTTAAATTCCAACTCAGCAAAACAAAAAAAAGCATTCATAAATGAATGCTTTTTCTAATTTCAGATTTTAAATATTTAAATTTCAATCGCAACAGCCGTTGCTTCACCGCCGCCGATACACAACGCAGCAACACCTTTCTTCTTGCCTAAACGTTTTAATGCATAGATCAATGAAAGAATAATTCGGGAACCTGTCGCACCGATTGGATGACCTAAAGCACATGCACCACCATGAATATTCACTTTCACTTCATCAATTCCTAGTTCATAAATAGGCGCCATTGCAACCATCGCAAAGGCTTCATTAATTTCCCAAAGATCAACCTCATCCACAGACCAACCAGCACGATCAAGTACTTTTTGAATCGCGCCAATAGGGGCAACAGTGAACTCACTTGGATGTTGTGAATGACTTGATGTTGCTACGATTTTTGCAAGAACACCCAAACCATTTGCTTGAGCATAATCTTCTGTCGTAAGCACTAAAGCTGCTGCACCATCCGAAATCGAGCTAGAGTTTGCTGCTGTAATCGTACCGTCTTTACTAAAAACAGGTCGTAAAGTTGGTATCTTGTCGAGATTCGCTTTTAATGGTTGCTCATCTTGATCAATAACTTCTGTACCTTTACGCGTCTTGATTTCGACTGGAACAATTTCTTCTTTAAAATATCCTTCCGTAATTGCAGCCTGAGCCTTTTTGAGTGAAGAAATTGCAAAATTATCCATTTGTTCACGGGTGAAACCTTTGGTATTTGCCATATCCTGTGCAAAAGAACCCATTAAACGGCCTGTTTCAGCATCCTCAAGACCATCTAAAAACATATGATCTTTGATTTCACCATGCCCCATACGATAACCACCGCGCGCTTTGGGTAAGATATACGGCGCATTGGTCATAGATTCCATGCCCCCCCGCAACCACAATATTTGCGCTGCCAGCTTTTAATGTATCAGATGCCATCAATACCGCTTTCATTGCAGAACCACAAAGTTTATTGATCGTTACAGCACCAACATGATCTGGCAATCCAGCTTTACGCATTGCTTGACGAGCAGGGCCTTGTCCAATCCCTGCACTCAATACACAACCGAAAATCACTTCATTCACTTGATCGGGTGTAATACCTGCTCTCTGAACAGATTCTCGAATCACAGCTGCACCTAACTCAGGCGCAGTTAAAGATGACAAGCTCCCTTGAAAACCGCCCATTGCAGTACGGCTACCAGATAGAATCACAATTGAACTCATGTTTATTTTCTCTTTAAATAACTTATAGACTTAAAAAAGCTCCAGAAAAACTAGAGCAATGTCATAATAAAATTAAGCAACTAATGATTTATTAAAAATTAATGGCACACCTGTAGCGGCTCTTATTTGCTCTAAGCTCACATCTTTGGCAAGTTCAATCAGTTCAACACCTTGTGCCGTAATATCCATCACGCCTAAATCACTAATAATTCGATGGACTACTGCTTGACCAGTGAGCGGTAAACTGCAATTTTTCACAATTTTAGCTGTTCCATCCTTAGCGCAGTGTTCCATCAACACCACAACTTTTTGCACGCCAACAACTAAATCCATTGCGCCGCCCATACCTTTTACTTTTTTACCTGGAATCATCCAATTAGCCAAATCGCCTTGTTCAGAGACTTCCATTGCACCCAAAATTGCAATATTCACATGACCACCACGAATCATGGCAAAAGATTCAGAGCTAGAGAAGAATGCAGCACCTGCACGCGCAGTAATCGTCTGTTTTCCAGCATTGATTAAATCAGCATCTAATGTTGCTTCAGTTGGAAACTCTCCGATACCTAACAAACCATTCTCTGATTGAAGCCAAACATTCATATCTTTTGGAATATAGTTAGCAACAAGGGTAGGTAAGCCAATTCCAAGGTTGACATAAAAACCATCTTCGAGTTCTTGTGCGGCACGTTGTGCCATTTCATTACGAGACCAAGCCATTTATACCGCCTCCATGCTTAATGTTTTTTGTTCAATACGTTTTTCTGGTGCTGCATTTAAAATAATGCGATTGACATAAATTCCCGGCAAATGAATTTCATCTGGATCTAGCTCACCGATTTCAACAATTTGTTCAACTTCTGCGATGGTGATCTTGCCAGCCATAGCACATTCAGGATTGAAGTTCTTGGCCGTTTTTCGGAAAATCAAATTACCGGCTTTATCTGCTTTATATGCTTTAACCAATGCAACATCTGCTGTAAGCGATTCTTCTAAAATATAATTTTTGCCATGAAAAGATCGCTGTTCTTTGCCTTCAGCAATCAAGGTACCAACACCTGTTTGAGTATAGAAAGCAGGAATACCTGCACCGCCAGCGCGTAGTTTTTCCGCTAAAGTTCCTTGTGGTGTAAGTTCAACTTCTAGCTCACCATTGAGATACTGACGTTCAAACTCTTTGTTTTCACCAACATAAGAGGAGATCATTTTTTTTATCTGTCTGGTTTGTAGTAAAACACCTAAACCGAAATCATCAACGCCAGCATTGTTAGAAATACAAGTAAGTCCTTTGACACCACTTTGCTTTACTGCTGTTATTAGTTTTTCTGGTATTCCACACAATCCAAAACCGCCAACAGCAAGTGTCTGATGATCGAAAACAATCCCTTTGAGGGCTTCCTCTGCATTGCTATAAACTTTATTCATTCTGTTGTTTTCCTATTATCCCTTAGCATTTTTATTATTAGCACTTCGCTTTTTTGATGTAGAAGTTGATTTTTTTAAAGGATTAATGAGGAAAATTAATAAATGATAGTTTTAAATGAAATACCATGTAGCAAACAATTAAATAAAAAATTGATTTATATGAATAAAAATTAAATTAGACTGAATACCCTAAAAATTATCGGCAAAATAATTTAATTTTTAAAATTTATGCTGTAGTAAGGCATCTATGAATTGCTCTGAAATATTCGACATTTCAAAATTCTTTTTATAAACAATACCCACTGTTTTATGGATCGTTTCTGATTCAAGCTCAAGCAGAACATTCTGCTGTTGATCGATGTGTTTGGCAAAATGTCGAGGAATCGCACTTACCCCGATACCATGTGCCACAAAACTCGATAAAGAAGAGATTTGATGACATTCTACTTTCAAATCAAGTGTCATTTCATTTCTCAGGCAGTTCTGCTCAATTAAATAACGAACAATCGAAGGCTTTTGTAAGGTAACAAATGGATTAGAAAAAAGCTGTTGCCAAGTAATAGCGCTCGAACTAGCGAGAGGATGCGACTTCGGTAACAACGCTAAGAAGTCTTCTTCAAATAGCGCTTTAAACTCTAAACCCTCACTCAAATCAGGCTCAAAACAAATACCTATTTCAAAAATACCATCCTGAACTTTTTCAATGATTGTTTCATTTGGAATGTCGTGAATAGAAAAATTGAGATTAGGATGTTGTGTTAAAAATGCATAGATGACTTCTGGCAAAATCGCGTGGGTTACAAAAGGCATGGAGGCGATACTTAGCGTCCCACGATTTAGTTTAAACCGTTGTTTAACGTCATTTTCCATCTCATCCCAATTTGCCAACAGCTTTTTAGCATAAGGAATGAGTGATTTTCCTTCTTGTGTGAGTTCTACACGGCGTGTATTACGATTAAAGAGCTTTCCGCCCAATTCATCTTCTAGACTTTTTATACTTAAGCTCAAAGCTGACTGACTCAAGTACAGTTCAAGCGAAGCATTGGCATAATTTAAAGTACGTGCGAGTGCTAGAAAAGCCTTTAATTGTTTAAGTGTCACGTCATCCTCTGACTATATAAATCGTTTAACAAAGAAATATTTATATATACATACAGTATTCATGCACTGATTGTACGCGAATAACTGAACCTTGGAACAGATGAAACATAAAAACTCAAAAAGAGGTGAGGTCAAACTAAATACTTACTACTCCATTTTGATAATCATAATGAGAGCTATTTTATTCTCTTGCAATATTTAGACATCTATTTGATACTTTACGCCACGAAAAATAAAAAGAGCGCCATCGGTGTCTAAGCCACTGCATAGAAAAATTATCCCTGCAACTTATGTGCAATTACTTTTTGAATACTTAGAAGGGCAAGGGCACGACCCTGAAAAAGTCCTTGGCGAACGTTGGCCAACACCTGATGCAACAGGGTTAGGTGGGATTAACGTAGAACACTGGCAAACACTACTAGAAATAGCAAAAGATTATCTGAATGACCCATTTATCAGCTTACATGTTGGGCAAACGATTACAACACGTCACCTCGGTGTTTTGGGAGCTGTACTTTCAGCTTGTGATAACTTTTTTTCCGCAATGCAACGATTTGAACGTTATCAACGACTCATTTTTGATGTTGTTCCAGCAAACATAACCATAATGTCTGAGTATGTAGAACTCACTTGGGATATTGAAGAAGATATCGCGGGAGGATTGGTCGATGAAACAGGGCGAACTGTGATGGTACAGTTTGGTCGTAGCCTTCTCCGAGATAAAGATATTATTCACGCAGTACATTTCATTCATGAAAAGCCGGAAGATACTAAACCATACGAAGAATACTTTGGCTGTCCTGTGTTGTTTGAACAACCAGTTCCGTTGATCCGCTTTGGCTTGGAAATGCTCAATTTCCCACTAAAAAGTCCAGATGCAAATTTAGTTGCAATACTTGATAAACATGCAGATCAGTTATTAGAAAGTTTACCGCATGAAGACGAACTCATTGAGCAGGTTCGTAAAGATATTGCCCATTTACTGCACAATGGTGAACCCAAAATTGAACAATTAGCTGATCGATTGCAATTCTCACAGCGTACCTTACAAAGACGTTTAATCGAAGCAGGGACTAGCTTTCGCAAAGAATTAAATTTTGTTCGCTATCAACTAGCACAATCATATTTAAAAGATCCGAGGTTACAAATTATTGAAATCGCTTTGTTACTCGGTTATGCAGAACACAGTCCTTTTACCCGTGCTTATAAAGAATGGTCAGGAAAGACACCTCAGCAACAACGTGACGAATATCAAGTTGAGTTACTAAGCTAAATAAGCACGGATCAACAACTCTATTTCATTATTTCAATTACGTTCGGTTTGCCGCCAAGCGCATGCCACACAGCATGACCCACTGGATCTGCTTGTACGGCATCCATCATCGGCGTTTTAAAAAAAGTTGGATGAAAGCTACCTACACCAATATTCAAATGTTGTAACTCTAAACGAAGGCTATCGCATAAAGCCCAAACACCCGCTTTGCTCGCAGCATAGTGACCATTCAGCGGCGCATGAACAAATGCTGCTAGGGATGAAATTGCCAGTAAATAACCTTGTGTCAATTTCACATATGGAAGGGCTGCTCGGAAGGTACGGAATACGCCATTGAGATTAATATCAATGGTGCGTTCAAAGTTTTGCGGATCAATATGCTCTAAAGCATCGACGGCACCAATCCCAGCACCAGCAATCACCACATCAATTCGACCGAAATGTTTTGCTGCTTTTTCAAAAGCATCTTGCATACTTTCCAAAGAGCAAACATCCGCGACCCAAGCCGCTGCAACCGAATCACCACCGAGCTGTTTTACCTGTGCCTCAAGCTTTTGCAGATCCAAATCGAGTAAAGCTAACTTTGCACCTTTAGTTCTCAATACCTGAGCAACTGCTAGTCCAAGCCCATCTGTCGAACCTGTAATTAATACAACTTTATCTTTCAATTCATATTTAGCCATATTGTTATTCCTAACCCACAGTTACGCTGCATTTAATTTCACTGTACGTTTTAAGAACTCAATTTGATCTTTAACGATATGTTCGAATGCATCACCTGTGTAAATCTCAAAATGACCATATGAATAGGTTTTGATGTCTTTATTGGGTGTTCGTTTAGCATGAGCAAGCGTCTTATTTGCAGGTGCAACGGTATCTGTTTCACATATACAAAACAAAACGGGTGCTTTAATTTGCGGTGTTTTTCGTCCAGGATAGTAACGGATAATATCTAGGGCAAAACGAGCAGCCACGTAATTCTTATAATCTGGCACTTCTTTCGTTAAAGATAATATACCTGTGTAAGCATCTGGTGCTGTCATCAATGCGGTTTGGTTAGAATGTCCTGCCAATGCAACCATCACAGGCTCATTTCCAAATGCAGCTCCTACACGATCACGAATAGCCAAAGCTGTGAGCTTTGCTGACATAATAGGATTCATCGCTAAACTAGAAGAAAGTCCATCTGTGAAAGGGCACTGTGAAATAACCGCTAAAATATTTGCATCTTGTGCAGCAGTTGCTAAAACATGCCCACCAGAGAAAGAACTCCCCCAAAGAATAATTTTATCTGCATCAATGTTAGGCAAATTACGGGCATAGTGAATCGCGGCTTTCCAGTCGGCAAGCTGACGGTCTATATCGAGTAATTGGCGAGGTTGACCTTCACTTTCACCAAAGTGGCGATAATCAAACACTAAACATGCATATCCTTCAGCAACGAAACGTTCAGCAAATGCTGTTAGTCGCATTTTTCTTGTGCCACCTAAACCATGAGCCATCACAATCATTGGTAAGTTTGTTTGATTATTGGGAACATACAAATAGGCGCTACATTTGATACCATCAGAATAAAATTGAATGTCTGTAGGCTGTTGTACAGTATTTGATTTATTGTTCATCGCAATTTCCTAGAGTGTTTGAATTACTCTATTCTCAAGAGAAATTGGAATTCAAGCTTGATGGAAACTGCCATATCACTTGATATTTTGCGCCATTTTTCTATACACAAATAAAAAAACTCCCAAACAGCGTCAGGGAGTTCCATAAAAATATATTTTGAGAATTACACTTTTAGTTTTTTAAGTCCACGGCTCACACCATTTTGTAATGCCAATTTGATAATTGGACCAATAAATGGCACACGACCTTTAAAGCTAATCGTATAGTCCAAACGACTACGATTATTTCCAAGATCACTAAATTTCATTACACCGCGATGTGCTTTGATTGGTGAAATACCACTCGTAATAGCATATTCGATCAGTTCATTTTCTATATAAACCAAATTGGTTTCGACAAATGAAGGCGCTAGTGGAATAGAAAGCTTGCGAGCAGAACCAACGCCGTTTCGAGCATCTTTGCCATCACTCAAACGCGTTACTTTTGCTGGAGCGAAAAGCTTATTTAAATTTTCATGTTCGCTCAGAACAGCAAAAACTTTTTCTACAGGTGCATTAAATTCTTGGATGATTTTAATCTGTTGCATTTTTAGCATAACCAATTCCTTTTATTTTTTGACATGATGAATTGTCAATTTAAAAATATTAGCATGCTTTGTAATTGTCAGACTATTGCTTTATCGGAAAAAATATTAATCACAGCTGAGGTACTTGTATATCGTTTTGACTGTTAAATAGGCATTAGCGAGAGTATCAAATGACAGGAAGCCTATGAAAAATCAGTTATATACAAAACAAAAATATAGAATCCTTTATTGATTAAGCAAAAAATCTTCAATATATGGCTAAATTCATGGCGAGATTGAAGATCTACATCGCTGAAATATGTCATAGAAGATGCTTGTTCAAATAACAAAAATTGTGAATACTCATGCGCGAAAAATTCAAGCTATATGATTTTCTTTTGGGGTTAGGCGACTACTGTGAATATATATCCATTTTCATTTTCTCATTTACAAAAAGCACTGTTGGCTGTTGGTTCATTTTCTTGCTTGGGACTTAGCTCAATTGCGGCACATGCTGAAGCTGAAAATGATATTCAACAGCTCGAAACCATCAAACTCACTGCTCAAGCCTCACAATCCGCTTATTATGCACCCTCAGTGAATTTATCAGGATTTACTCAACAAAATCTTGCTGAAATTCCGGCATCAATCAACACGATTACAGCAACACAAATTGCTGATCAACATGCCAAAACATTAACTGACATCGTGAAAAATGATGCGGCGGTAGGTGATGGCTATGCACCTATTGGTTACTATTCTAACTTTATCATGCGTGGGTTTGCATTAAATGCGGGTTCAAGCTATTTGTTAAATGGAAACTTAGTTCGTGGCGAACAAAACATCGCTCTTGAAAATAAAGAACAAGTTGAAATTTTGAAAGGGATTAGCGCGATCCAGAGTGGCATGTCTACACCAGCTGGTGTTGTAAACTATGTTACTAAACGTCCTAAAGATGTTCGTGCTCTCACTTTGGAAACAGATAGTCAGGGTGGTTATCGTGTCGCGACAGATCTAGGCGGCTTATTCGGACAAAATCAACAGTTTGGTTATCGTGTAAATATCGCGAAAGAAGAAATTCATCCATATGTAGAACATGCAAATGGGCAACGTTTATTCAGTTCGATTGCTTTTGATTGGAATCTTTCTGATCGCTCTAAATTAGAGTTTGATATTGAGTCACAACGCCAACGTCAGCGATCAGTTCCGGGTTATCAACTACTTGATGGAAAAACTGTTCCTACTGGTGTCGAATGGGATCGCTTACTCGGTCACCAAAGTTGGGGTAAACCAGTTACCAATGAAAGTTTAAATGCTAACCTAAAATACCTTTATAAAATCAATGATAGCTGGACGGCAAACTTATCAGCTTCACAAAGCCGTGTTGTCGTAGACGATTATTCTGCATTTCCTTGGGGATGCTACAGTGATATTTGCGAGTTCACAGGTCTAGGCAATACCTTTGATAAAAATGGTAACTATGATATTTACGATTTCCGTAGCCCAGATGATAGCTATCTCACTAATCAGTTCAAGGCGGGTTTAAACGGTAAATTTAATACAGGCACTGTGCAGCATACACTCAGTCTCGATTTAACGAATAGCTATAAGCGCCATGCACAGCATGATCCGATCAATGAACTGGTTGGCACAGGAAATATTTATACCAATACGGTGAATTACAGTCCTACAGATGTTGCTTTAGGTAATCGCTATAAATCATTAGATAGTCAACAAACTGCTTTGAACCTACTTGATCAAATCGACTTTAATCGCGAATGGTCTATGCTAGTAGGTGGAAAACTGTTGCATTTAAATGAAAAAGCATTTGATGCTGAGGGTAGTACTATTCGTGACACGGATTTAAATCGCTTCTTACCACAGTTCGCCGTGATGTATCAGCCTTGGGAACACACTCATCTATATGCTTCCTACGCCAAAGGTTTAAGTGATGGCGCCCAAGCGCCGTGGTTTGCAAATAATGCATACGCAACCTTAGCACCACTCCGTTCTAAACAATTTGAATTAGGCGTAAAACAAGAATGGCAGTCTTTGCTCTTCACTGCGGCATTATTTGACCTAAGACAAGATCATCAATATACCAATACGATGGGTGATTTTGTCTCAGAAGGGAAGCAAAATAATCTTGGTTTAGAATTAGGTCTACAAGGGCGTGTAGGTCAAAACTTAGATATTAGCTCGACGCTGGCATTGACACGTTCGCGTTTGAAAGACTTAGACGTAATAACCTATCAAGGTCATCAAACACAAAATGTACCTAAAGTACGCTTTGCCACGCATCTTTCTTATCAAGTTCCGCAGTTTGAAGGCTTACGTCTATTAGCGGGGATGCGATACAGTAGTAGTAAATATGCCAATAAGACAGGAACAGTAAAAGTTTCTGGTTATAGTGTCTTTGATGCTGGTGCAGCTTACAACTTCAATGCTTATGGCTATGAAAACACGTTAAGACTCAATGTAGATAATCTTTTTAATAAAAAATACTGGCGTGATGCTGGTAGCTTCTTTGGCGATGATTATTTATTCCTCGGCGCACCGAGAACAGCTCAACTATCTTGGACTGTTAACTTCTAAAAAACTCAACTTTAATCTGTTTAAAACTGTCTGAGTGTTTCGCTCAGACAGTTTTTTTGTATCCATAAGAAACTTAAAAAACCCTTAAAGTAAGATATTCATTATTTATGAGTGAAGGGATGTTAAAATCAAATCGCGCAAAGCAAATAACATAATCAATTTAAAAAGATCACATCACAAATAACTCTAAAAGGTATCTATACAATGAAGAAAATTATCTTAACAACGTCTATCGGTTTAACTACGTTATGCATGATAAATCCAGCCTATGCAATTGATGCGAAATACAGAGCT
Organism: Acinetobacter sp. NBRC 100985; assembly: GCF_000241225.1. Lineage (NCBI taxonomy): Bacteria > Pseudomonadati > Pseudomonadota > Gammaproteobacteria > Moraxellales > Moraxellaceae > Acinetobacter > Acinetobacter sp. NBRC 100985. Next base: position 104,088 of record NZ_BAEB01000038.1, read on the forward strand.
AAACTTGAGCGCTCTGGATGTACACAAGTTTCTGAGATGCAGGGTTGTGACATCAATAAATCTAAAGCAGAAAATGCAAAAGCTGGATTTTTAAATAATACAGTAATAAATACAAACTCTTATACTGGAATTTGGACTGCAAAAAATTCAAATACAGGCCAAACAGTAGCAAAAATTCACGTTGATCATAATCAAAAGGTTTGGGTCAACGGGCAGGAGGTAAAAGCCAAAACGAGTGATGGTGGATTAATATTTAAACAAGGCTTTATTACTTTCAAGCTAGAAGGAGATCCTAAACACCAAAATGAAAGTGTTTGGCATGATTCCGATGCACAGACATCTGGACCAATTCTAAAGACCAACTAAACTAGAAAATTAAGCCGTTAAAATAAAATGAGTTTTAATGGCTTTAAAAACTATCTCATTCACAATAAAAAATTCTAGTTATAAATCGTCGTAGAAAATAATCATTCTTTGCTCATAACTTATCTTCCATAAATCAATTAAAAAATGCTCTACTTTTCACATTCTATCAATAAATTTCACATCATGAATTTCATTCATCTTTGACTGAGACAATATCATTTTTATTCATGTATTGATTCGGGTATAAATTACAACAAGAAATTTAAGTTATCTCTCAGACATTAGGTGGTAAATCAAAATGAGTAAAGAGTTTGCATTTACGATAAAAAGCATTTGTTTCGATGAAAACTATCATCCGTCAAACAATACGCGTATCACAACAAACTTCGCGAATTTAGCGAGAGGAGCAAGTCGTCAAGAAAACTTGCGTAATACACTACAAATGATTAATAACCGTTTCAATTCGTTAGCACATTGGGACAACCCAAATGCTGATCGTTATGCACTTGAGCTTGAAATTATTTCAGTAGATATAGATGTAGAAGGCAAGGGTGAGACATTCCCGACAATCGAAATTTTAAAAACAAATATTCTTGATCGAAAAACCAATCAACGTATTGACGGTATAGTTGGCAACAATTTTTCATCTTATGTTCGTGATTATGATTTTAGCGTATTGCTGTTAGAACATAACAAAGATCAAACGACATTTAGCACGCCTGAAAACTATGGCGAGCTACACGGTAAGATTTTCCAATCATTTGTAAACTCAGAAACTTATAGCAACAACTTTAATAAAGCACCAGTTATTTGTCTCAGCGTTTCAACGACGAAGACTTATCACCGAACTGCAAACCAGCACCCAATACTCGGTGTTGAGTATGAGCAAGATGCATATTCATTAACAGATGAGTATTTTGCAAAAATGGGCTTAGAAGTGCGTTATTTCATGCCTGCAAATAGCGTTGCACCTTTAGCATTTTATTTCCGTGGTGATTTGCTCAATGATTATACCGATCTTGAATTGATCAGCACCATTAGCACAATGGAAAGCTTCCAGAAGATTTACCGTCCAGAGATCTACAATGCAAATTCTCCAGCAGGTAAATGTTATCAACCAAGCTTGAAACACCAAGATTACTCATTAACACGAATTGTTTACGACCGCGAAGAGCGTAGCCAATTGGCTGTGAAGCAAGGCAAATTTACAGAAGAGCAGTTCATCAAACGGTATCAAAATATCCTTGATCAATGGGCTGCAAATTACGCTGTTGTATAACTTAGTATAGACAAGATTTTTATTATGAAACGATTATTACCGACTTCAACTGCTGGCAGCTTACCAAAACCATCTTGGTTAGCTGAACCTGAAAAACTTTGGTCTCCTTGGAAATTAGAAGGAGAGCAGTTGATTGAAGGCAAACAAGATGCACTACGTTTGTCATTACAAGAGCAATTACATGCTGGTATTGATATTGTCAGCGATGGTGAGCAAACCCGTCAGCATTTTGTTACGACCTTTATTGAACATCTCAATGGTGTAGACTTTGAAAAGCGCGAAACTGTAAGAATCCGTAATCGTTATGATGCTAGCGTTCCATCAGTTGTAGGTGATGTATCTCGCCAAAAGCCTGTTTTTGTTGAAGATGCTAAGTTTTTACGTCAACAAACCAATCAACCGATTAAATGGGCGCTTCCTGGGCCTATGACTATGATTGACACGCTTTATGATGGTCACTATAAAAGTCGTGAAAAACTAGCTTGGGAATTTGCGAAGATCCTGAATCAGGAGGCTCGTGAATTAGAAGCTGCTGGTGTGGATATTATCCAGTTTGATGAGCCAGCATTTAATGTGTTCTTTGATGAAGTAAATGATTGGGGAATCGCAACTTTAGAAAGAGCGATTGAAGGCCTAAAGTGTGAAACTGCGGTTCATATTTGCTATGGTTACGGAATCAAAGCTAATACAGATTGGAAGAAAACTCTTGGTTCTGAATGGCGTCAATATGAAGAAGCTTTTCCGAAGCTACAACAATCTAATATCGACCTTATCTCATTAGAATGTCACAATTCACGCGTGCCAATCGATCTACTTGAACTCATCCGAGGTAAAAAGGTGATGGTTGGGGCGATTGATGTAGCAACCAATACTATTGAAACACCAGAAGAAGTTGCAAATACTTTGAGAAAAGCACTTCAATTTGTAGATGCGGATAAGCTTTATCCTTGTACAAACTGTGGCATGACGCCGTTGTCTCGTGACGTTGCGAGAGGTAAATTAAATGCATTGAGTGCTGGTGCAGAGATTGTCCGTAAAGAGCTATTGAGCAATTAACTTAACCTCTAAGTGCGTAAATAGTTAAGTATTTGATACATATAATCAAATGCTTAACTCTATGCGTAACTTAGACAAAATAAGCCTTAATAGCGCTTATTTAAATGATGTAACATGAAGTAATCGTATCGCTAAATTTGAAAAAGATACGATTCAATTTAGGAACAATGTGATGATTGAAGCAACTGACTTTAGAAATGCAATGTCTTTGTTAACAAGTGCAGTAAGTGTCGTAACTACTGCAGGCATGTCTGGTCGTTACGGTTTCACTGCATCCGCTGTGTGCAGCGTGACAGATACACCTCCAACATTATTGGTGTGTATGAATCTTGCTTCTAGCTCACATGTTCACTTTGTCGACAATAAAATACTCACCGTTAATGTATTAGCCGCTCACCATGAGCACATGTCTAAAGTATTTTCTTCAAGATTAAGCCCAGAAGAACGATTTAAACATGGTATTTGGACTGAATTAGAAACTGGTGCGCCAGTTTTAGATGATGCTTTAGTAAGTTTTGATTGTGAAATTGATCAAATTCAAGAAATTGGAACACATAGTATTTTTATGTGTCGGATTGTAGCGATAAAACAGAGTCTTCATGATCAAAGCCTAGTTTATTTTAATCGTGCTTATCATCAAGTTGGGCAGACAGAAGTTGTTTAAAGAATTGTTTATGTTGCTAAAAATCATTAACAACACATCAATAAGCAATCTTTGACTTATCATCAACATTTAACAAATCAGTAGTAGCCTATATTCACCGTTATTTTCCATTGGTGCTCTATGAACACAAGGTAGTACGTGTTGAGTAGGATGATCAACAGCCAACCGCCAAAGATTTCCTAGACCTAAATTTATCGGTTTTGCATCTGGTTTAGGCTGATAATGCAAATCAAAAAAATTTTCCTCTAGGAAGTTTTCAAACTCAGCTTCAGGACCATCATATAATGCCTTAAGTTTATTTCTAATCTCAGGTATACAAACTTTTTGTTGAACCTGACTATTAGGAATAATATCGCTTGCAGCACCGTAATAAGTGCATAAAAAAGTGTCTGTTTCTATTGGTGATCGATCAATATGGTATGAATATACATCAGTAGAAATGAAATCTAACTCGTTATCACGTTCGTAACATTTGAGTAAATTTAAAGAAGGTGAGGCTCCGAAATCAGTAAGATAATGTATATCTTTTAAAATAATTTCTCTTGCTAAATTACCATCTTCTGAAAGCTGTAATTCTAAAAGATCTTCCTCAGAAACTTCAGTAATATCTTCTTTAAGATCTAGTTTATTAACAATTTCTTGAAAATCACCAACCAAGTATCTTGACCAGCAAATAGCATTCATATCTCCATGAAAACTTGTTTCTATAAGCTCGGAAAAAGAAGATACTGTGCCAACTTGAGCATTCCCAGACAGCGGATTTGACATACTTGAGTGAATTAAATGATAGATCTTGTCTCATAATACACTGAAACTGATACAAATCCTGCATATGTGAAGGTTTTTAAAAACTAGAAACTTTATTTTTCTAAATACTAGGCTGATAAACGAATGAAGTACGTAGTTGTAGATGTGAAGCTACAAATGCCAGTTGAGTTACATTATTTCGTATAATGTGTACGAAGATTATGTTACATAGCTGATTTGCAATGATATTTCTTACATGCAAATCAGCGTTATTTAACATCAATCTTCATTATGCGAAGTTGATGGGCAGGGCACTTAGTAATCGGGATCAACAACTATAATTAATCGTCTTTTTTTAGTACTTCAGCACGATATTTCATAACGTCTTCAGTTTTTAAATCCTTTAAATATTTTCTTATTAGTGAATGTATTAAGTCAGATTCCTTAATTCTGATCTTAGTTGCAAACATCATTTCTAAAGCTGCTTCTTTGATCATTTCTTCTTCTTCGTCTCTTAATCTAACTGTGATTGCCATATAGCTTTTCTCCTAAAGTGGGGCACATCATATCTGATTTATATTTTATGATATGTTACGAAATCACAAATTAGATGTTATAAAGCAATCAAATATCATTTGTGATAAATCATAAAATGGAACGAGAACAAGCTTTCGAGATCGTAGCCAAGATTATCCACGACAGAGGGGTGGAATTGATCGTTGGTGGAAACCCTGCCTTTGAGACTGAATTTGTCTTATTTCATATTGAATCAACTATGCACCAGTGGGGCTATAAGAACCCAAAGGTTGCTGCTTACTGTGACGCTATCAAAGCCGAAAACGATAATTTCAGAGCTATGGGAATTTGCTAATGGATAAGTATAAAAAACAACCAATCCCCACTGTTTTATCGGGGGGAATGAAAAAGGAAGCAGTTGGAACCCCCATTAATAAGATGGGGGTAAAGAAATAAGATGGGGGTAAAGAAATAAGATGGGGGTAAAGAAATAAGATGGGGGTAAAGAAATTCGATACTCGTCCACAAGACGCCGATCTCCCGTACCAACACAATACGCTATATACCATTCCTCATACTCACATGATCATGACCAATGATGGCGTGAAGCATATTGAATACAGAATGCCTGCCGACAATGAAATTGCTGTCATTGACTGGGTGAATTTCACAATCGGTTTAGAGTCTCTCAGTGATACGTTATGGCAAGAAGATGAATATATCCTTGAATCAAGCCGTTGTACTGCTGCGATTGACATACTCGATCCAATCTTAGAGCACATATTTGGATTTAATACGACACATTGCCGTAACAGTGGTCTGAATTTCTATAACCAAAGCTATGTACTAGGCGAAGACTTTGGTTTTGTCTGTATTGGCGGTCAACGAAATACAATCCTGATCATGATCAATGGTCGTGGCTGTAATTTCGCTAAAAGTGGTTGGGAATTAAGACTTTATCACTTCTTAGTGACTCAAGCTAAACGAGCGAAATTAACCCGTGTAGACATTGCACATGATGACTTTGAAGGTAAAAACATCAGTGTAGATTGGGGCAACATGCAAGACGGGCTAGGTGGGTTTCAGCTTGGTAATCGTGCACCAAACATCGAGCATAAAGGGAATTGGCGTAGACCTAACGGCAAAGGACGTACTTTATGTATCGGTAGTCGTGATTCAGGTAAGTATCTGAGATTGTACGAAAAAGGTCGTGCTGAGGGTGATCCTAACGACAACTGGCAACGTGCTGAGGTTGAATTTAAGTCTATAGATCGCATTTTGCCGTTCGATATGCTACTTGCACCATCTGAATATTTTATCGCTGCTTATCCATGTTTCCGTGATCTAGCAGAACATATACAGCCTGAACGTATTGAAACCATTACGAAAACGGCTCAAATCAATTTCCAAAATGCTATTGAGAATATTAAGCATCAATACGGGAAATACATCAACGTCTTTAAAGACGTATTCGAACCTGAAGAACTCATTAATTTAATTTGTTGCTCTGATCCGTTTGCATTTCCCAAGCGACTCGATCATGTGCTTATAACTGCTCGGAGAATGTAATGCATACATCAACTGTAAAAATTTTAGGCGCTAAAGCTGTTGATTTCAAACCTGATGATAAATCGGGTCGTCACTATGATCATGTTGCTTTGTACTGTGAGATTCCAATGGATTTAAGTACTGGCATGGCTATAGGTAACGGCTGTGAGACGTTTAACTGGCAAGACTCTAGCAACATGGCTTTGTTACGTCAGTTTAAACAATCTGACTTTCCAATTACTGCTGATATTACGTTTGACATGGTGACTACTGGTAAAGCGATGAAGTACGTAGTTGTAGACGTGAAGCTACCAACGCCACCGAAAGCAGTAGCTTAAATAACAAAAAGCCCTTGTATATCAAAGGCTTGAGTTACATTACTTCGTATAATGTATATTATGTTAAATAGGATATTTGAGACTGTAGCCTCCACAACCTATTTGTTGCCACAGCTCAGTAACGTGATGAACATAATATAAGTTATGCTGAAAATAACGTGGACTCTTTTTTTATCAACGAGCATAATTAAATGGTATGTTTCTTTTGTGAAACTCAACAACATAAGATCCTAATATTTTCATTGAAAAAACCAAGTACAAGAACACAATCCTATCTTTAGTCGAAATATTTATACCATTCCAAGATAAAACTTTATCTCCAACTAGGCTTTCAAATGATGGATCATCACATTTTGGTATCGGCTGTGATCCAAAATTTGGAAGATTATCGATTTTCACTCTAATATCGTTTAGTTGCTCCATTGTAATTTGAGCGGAAGTATCATAGGCATACTTATTTCTAATTGAATTGAATAACTTAAAAATAACCGATAGGTTTTCAGGTAATCCGAGTTTTACTGCAATCTTTATTTTTTTATCAAATCCAATAAAACCGAAATCAAAAAAATCTTTATTACTTGTGACTTTATTACACCAAATATTTAAAAATTCTTCTAAACAAAAGTGAACCCTTAAAACTGCACCAATTAAATCCTGAGTATTCGCAAGTGCAGTAATGACTTCATCATCAAAAGCCCCTAATACATCACTACCAACACGTACTAACTGTTGATCCTTCATTTTCATTTCTTGATCAAGCGAAGTAACCCCAATCCCATTAATTTTCATATCAAAAAATTCACTGATTAAGTCATTCTGAAGTCGCATAACTTCATTTTATGTTAAATAAAATATCTAAGACTGTGGCCTACACAACACTGTATCTAGCTTATGACCAAATCTTTGTTCCTTATTAACTTTCAGAGTTTATATTTGGAACATCTAAAGATACTTTTACCCGATCCAATACAACCGTTGTCTTAAACCATTCGACATTAGAATTATTGTGAAATAATTCATCACAAACCTCCTGAAAGCGCTTCATACTTGGGACTAATAAAACAAGCATAAAATCTGCTTCACCAGTGACGTAATAACATTGTTGTATCTCCGAACTAGAAAAACTTTCTTTAATTACATCAAGATCTGTATTGTGCGTTTTATTAAGCCTAACTTCGACGATAACTGTGATCACTTGATTAAGTTGATCTGGATCAAGTACGGCAACATTTCCAACGATATAACTGTTTTCACGCAACTTTTGAATACGCCGTTGTACCGAAGCCGTTGATAAATGCACAGCTTCTGCTAATTCACGTAATGGAATCAAGCAATCCTTTTGAAGCAGTTTCAGCAATGAATAATCGAATTTATCTAAAACCATATTACTCAGCACCATGAGAAATTTTCTCATTTATCTTAAGAAATTAGAGCCTAATTATCAATAAAACTGAAATAAAATATCGTTTAAATAATTCAATTAGTACATATCTATGCATACTCAATCAAATACAGTTCTTGGCATAACATTTAATGTAATTGCCTCTTTATTATTTGCATTAATGTTTGCATATACCACCCTACTCCATTCATTACAAGGAAATGAAATCTACGGTTGGCGTATATTACTCACATTACCATGTCTGACACTTTTCATTATTGTTCAAGGAAATTGGTCGCAAGTCATCACTATTTACAAACGCCTATACAACGAACGCTACTTCTTTTTAACTCGTTTTTTATCGTCTTTTTTGATTGGAATACAGCTTTGGTTATTTATGTGGGCACCTAGCAATGGCTATGGGCTTGATGTTTCCTTAGGCTATTTTATCATGCCAATTACTATGGTGATTTTGGGTCGTATAGCATTTAAAGACAAAATGTCACGTTTACAAAAATTATCCTGCATTTTTGCAATACTTGGCATTATTAATATGCTGGTTATATCAAAAACATTAACATGGCCAACTTTACTCATTTGCTTAGGCTATCCAGTTTACTTTTGGTTAAGGCAAAAGACCAATACCAATAATATTGGTGGCGTTTGGTTTGATATGGTGTTCAGCCTGCCAATCAGTTTCTTTTTCATATTACAAGGTGGAGTTTTTTTAGGTGAATTAGGCTCTATTTTTGACACGCTTTGGCTGGTTTTAGGTCTAGGACTCATCAGTGCACTAGCTTTAGGATTCCAATCTCTTTCGGCTCCTCATCTCAATCTTAGCCTTTTTGGTCTTCTAGTATATGTTGAGCCAATATTATTATTGATGGTTTCTATCTTGCTTGGCGAAACAATCAAGCCAGCAGAATGGCCGACTTATATCGGAATTTGGTTAGCGGTTGGTGCACTCGTTGCTGAAGGCATTATAAGTTTAAGAAAAAAGCGTTTTGTCTAATTTTCAGAACAGATAGCATTCAAAATAAAGGGCTAATCTGTTCTTTTAACTGAGAAAATTTAACTGAATCAGAATTAAAGCTTATGCTTTTCTATAGATTGTAGGTGTTAAACCTACCCACTTCTTAAATGCTCTTGTGAAATGAGAAATATCTGCATAACCTAAAATATTAGATATTTCTTGGATAGATAACCTTGTACTTTTTAACAATTTCTCAGCGTACTCTCTACGAGCCTCAGCTAACACAATCTGAAATGAGGTTTCTTCAGATGCAAGCTGACGCTGCAAACTCCTAACAGATGTTTTTAGTTCTAGAGCTACTTGGTTCAAACTAACACTATAATCTTGAGAACCGTGAAGTAACTCTTTAACTAAAATCTTCGTGCTGTTTAGCTTCTCTTTTTTTATGATTTGTCGTTTTACATCACGCTCACATTGTTCCTTTAGCAACCTAAAAACTATTTCATCTGCTGTTGGCAACTGATTGGTTAAAAACGCTTTATCGAATATCAAGCAATTACTTTCTTGACTAAAGTGAGACTCAAAACCTAACAATTGATTGATATTACTAGAGTAAAATACATCAACCTGTGTTAAATTGGCTTGAATTTTAATATCACTTTTAAGCAAATCTTTAATTAAACTGGCAAATCCTAAAATGGAAAATAATAATCCATTGTTACTTAGATGTTCTGAAATGAATGATTGGTCGAAATAAATGTAGGCTTTGTTCTCTTTGATTTTTAAAACAGGCTTGAATACCGAGCAATGTAGTCCTATAAATTTTTCAAGTATTTTAATTGCTTGCAACAAATTTTCAGCAGCTACAGCCGCAACCCCAACATGACCATAGCAAGAAGCTTTCATAGACTTCGCCATATGAATAATCAGCAACTGATCCTCAGTGAAAATGATCGAACTATCAATTAATTCATTGAAAACATTTAGATTTACATACCAAAATGGGGCTTCTATATCTTTCATTTCAATATCGAAGTCACCCAATAATTGCTCTACTGAAAGATTTCTAGCCCTTAACGCATCAACTAACAGATTGACATAAGTACCAGGCAATTTAGCAGACATTTTTCTTCCTTGGAATTTAAATTGGCGTAAAATGGTAAAAACTGGCGGTTCATGAACTATGCCAGTTTTTACGACTACGGCATAGTATTAGGAGTCAAATAAATTAATTACAACGGTATTCTATCTATGAATATTCTTATTGTTCATGCACATCTTGAATCAAAATCCTTCACTACAGCATTAAAAGATAAAGCTCAGTGTGTATTTGAAGAACAAGGCCATAGCGTTGAAGTTTCAGACTTATATGCGATGAACTTTAATCCAATTGCCTCACAGAATGACTTTGCAAACCTCAATCAACCTGAATATTTTAACTATGCCTTAGAACAAAGACATGCTTACAAGCAAAATTCCTTAGCACCAGATATTCAAGTTGAAATCGAAAAAATTAAACGTGCCGACCTACTCATCGTTAGTTTTCCACTTTATTGGACATCTGTACCTGCTATCCTAAAAGGCTGGATTGATCGTGTTTTTGTTTCTGGTCTGTTTTATGGTGGAAAACGTTTTTACAATCATGGTGGCATGGCTGGTAAGAAAGCGATGCTATGTTTCACTTTAGGTGGACGCGATTATATGTTTGGCGAAAATGCGATACATGGTTCAATTGCAGAATATCTATCTCCCATTCAACGCGGAACACTTGCCTACGCTGGTTTTGAGGTACTACCACCCTTTATTGCTTACCATGTTCCTTACATTTCAAATGAAAATCGACAAAATATACTTATAAATTTTGAAGCCTATTTAAATGATCTACAGAACTTAGAACCATTAACATTTCCTTTAATAGAAAATTTTGATGAAAAAATGCGACCATTGCCTTGATGAGTAAGCATAAAAAAACTGTCACATAGCCCCCAACTATGTGACAGTTTTATCCTTAAATTCTTTTAATTCTTATGCTGTAGTTTATAGCACTCATCCAAAGCCAATTCATAATATGCCAGACCATCTTGAGCTGCTCTAAACGCTTTTTTCTGCAAGACAGGATCTTTGTCACACAATCTTTTGATAAGTTCCATCGCTTCGTATGGATGTAAATCATCATAATGTGCATGAGCTCGCAACCAAGCTAAAGATCTTTTATTAATATTGACTTCAGGATGCTCTGTATATGTCTGTATACCTTTATATACTTGAATTGTCCAGTCACCTGTCGCCCATTCAATTGCGAGATTTGTAGCTGCGATACTTTCCGCTAAAGTGCCACGAAAATTCATATCCCATAGAAAGTGATTTACTGCATTCATGGCTGCTGGAGGTCTTACTTCATTCAACATTTCGATTGTTAAACCGAATCCCCCAGCCCAATCCTGATACCAGTTCAAGTGACGCTCTTCCACTTTAATATTTTGAATGAGCCAATCTCTAGTCTCAGTTACGCCATCTAACGAAAATGCTGTCGCTTTTGCTAAAGCCCCAGCCATATACGACGGAAAATGAGCGACCAAAGGATAAAAATTTAAAAGTGCTGAACGGAAACACTCAAGGCTTAAAGTACCATTTGCCATGTCTAAGAATAGAGGGTGTTTACTTACCCGTTCTTTAGCTGGCACAAGATCATCCCAAAAACGCTGGGACCATTCTGAATGAGTCGTAATTTCTAGTTTTGTTCCATATTGATTCATAGCAGTCATTGCGATGCATCCTATTTCGTATGACTTAATTCAATCACGTTCCATGATTGTTGCTTTTTTATAAATTGTATCCTAATACAGCAAATATACAAACAATGTTATTTAATTTGTAACAGTTTTTATTCGATTCACCTTTATCAGGTTGAATAATTATATTATTTAGATGTAAAGTCTAGATATATATTCGAAAAGTATATAAATTTCTAATAATAAAAAGTTGATTTGGGTAGTAAATAAATATTTTTTTATTATCTAATACACATTTTATTTAATTGGGTGTAACGTAGTAAAAAGTAATCCCTATTTTACATTTATAAAAACATTGGGAGTGGTGAGAGATAAGATGAAGTTGAAAGCTTCCAATATATTGGGACAAGAACAAATCGACTTACTAATTTCTCGCGGGCTAAATTTAGTTTGGTTTCCTAAAGAATTAGAAGTAATTTATCGAGATCAGTACAGAAATGAAGCTGCACATGAGTTTCGCTATCGTGCGCCAATTATCTTAGGTTTATATTTATATCTTAGCTTTGGTACCTATCAAGTTTTGCCTGAAGATCTCCGACTGACATGGGTTGCATTTTATGGTTGGGTTGGGGTCATTATTTCGATCGCATGGGTCCTCGCCTTTGTTCCAAAACTCAATAAATGGTTTGATCATTATGTGGGTTTAGGGTCTATGGGTGCTGTAGCCATTACGTTCACTCTAATTAACGTTTTAGAGCAAGGTCAGAACAATGTTCTATTCCATGCAGCTATGATGTATGCAGTTGTCATCATTTACGGCTTTGTTGGAATGAGATTCTATACTGCGATTATCGCAGGTTGGTGTGGTGGCTTAATTGGTGTGATTGCAAGTACAGCACTAAGTGGTTCTATTGATTGGACTTTCTTGAACAGAACTTATACATTTAGTAGTTTTCTCGGCATGGCACTGGCCTATGCCACAGATCGTCAACATCGAGAAAATTATCTACAAAACTGCATGCTTGAATTAAACCGTCTAGAATTAATGCGTCAAGCTCAACAGCTTTCAATCCTATCTCAACAAGATGCATTAACTGGTTTAGCAAATCGTCGCTATTTGGATGAAGTGCTTGAAAATGAATGGAAACGTGCCATTCGCCATGAAGTTCCAATTACGATCATGATGATTGATATCGACTTTTTTAAACTTTACAACGATACGTTAGGACATATTCAAGGCGATCAATGCCTTCGCAGAATTGCAATCCTGCTCGGCTCAATCGCATCAAGAAGTGGTGATCTTGCTGCGCGTTATGGCGGTGAAGAGTTTTTGTTACTGTTCTCCATGACAGATAAAGAACAAGCAATTATCCAAGTTCAACGTTTAATGGAACTTGTTCGAACGATTGCGATTAACCACCCGAAAAGCAGTGTATCCAAGCATGTTACGATCAGCGTTGGCGTAGCTACGATGACTCCACATTTAAATGATAGTCTTTCGGAGTTTGTATCACAGGCAGATCATGCATTATACATCGCGAAAAGTAATGGTCGAAATCAATACCATATTGCAACTTCAGATAATGTCATTTCTGAGACACTATAATATTTTAACTATTATTTAAAAATATTTAATAATTTTTTATTTAAATTAATTTATTATTAAAAAGACCCACTAATAATATTTTACCAATGGGTCTATTATATTAAGGATCGATTGGTTTAAATGGTGACAATACGTCAGCATTTTGTGCACGATTTCTCATAAAATGATCCATCAGAACAATTGCTAACATCGCCTCAGCAATTGGTGTTGCTCGCACACCCACACACGGATCATGACGACCTTTGGTGAGTACATCAGTATTTTCACGGTCGATTGTAATCGTCTTGCCCGGTGTGGTAATGCTTGCCGTTGGTTTTAATGCAATCGCAACACGAATTGTTTGTCCACTTGAAATTCCGCCAAGTATTCCACCAGCATGATTTGCAAGAAAGCCATCTGTGGTGAGCTCATCACGCGTTTCATGCCCAAACTGACCAGCAACAGCAAAACCATCACCAATCTCAACACCTTTTACGGCGTTAATGCTCATCATGGCATGTGCAATGTCTGCATCTAAACGATCAAAGACTGGTTCACCCCAGCCTACAGGTACTTTTTCAGCAACAATTTCTAGTTTTGCACCACAGCTTGTACCTTGCTCACGCAAAGAAGTTACAAGTTGCTCAAAACGAGGAACTGCATCTACATCACCACAGAAAAAAGGATTATTCGGCACTTCTGCCCAATCTAATTTCTCTGCGACTTCATTACCGATTTGTGTGACATGTCCGCGAATATCAATACCAAACTTTTCAGCTAAATATTTCTTAGCAATCGCACCTGCTGCAACACGCATTGCAGTTTCACGCGCACTAGAACGACCACCACCACGATAATCACGGAAACCGTATTTATGCGTATAAGTATAGTCTGCATGGCCTGGACGGAAAGTTTGAGCAATATTGCCATAATCTTTAGATTTTTGATCTGTATTACGTATCAATAAACCAATCGATGTACCTGTCGTTTTACCTTTAAAAACACCTGAGATAATTTCGACTTGATCAGACTCTTTGCGTTGTGTAGCAAACTTTGATGTACCTGGTTTACGGCGATCTAAATCTTTTTGCAAATCTTCTTCACAAAGCTCAAGACCCGGCGGCACACCATCGACAATTGCCATCAAGCCGACACCATGTGATTCACCACATGTTGTTACTCGAAAGAGTTGCCCAATACTATTCCCTGCCATGTTTTAGCCCCTTACTTAATTTTGAACTGATTGCTGAAATATTTCTTTATAACGGCGGCATTGTTCAGCAGTTAATGCAAAAATACCTGAACCACCTTTCTGGAAAGTTAACCAATGGAAGTCAACTGTATTGAAGTTCTGACGCATTGCCCATTCAGAATTACCCACTTCAATTACAATCAGACCATCTTCAGTTAAATAATCGGCTGCTTGAGCTAACATTTTGCGAACTAAGTCCAAACCATCTTGACCTGCTGCAAGTGCGAGCTCAGGCTCATGTAAGAACTCTTCTGGTAAATCAGCCATATCTTCAGCATCCACATACGGTGGATTGCTAACGATTAAATCATATTGATTTTCAGCTGGAATTTTTGAGAATAAATCAGATTCAAGTAATGCGACTTGATATTGTTTATCATGATGTTCTGCATTGATTGAAGCAACTTCCAATGCTTCTTTTGAAATATCTGTCGCATCAACTTCAGCATCTGGATAAGCATAAGCAAGCGCAATTGCGATACAGCCCGAACCCGTACACATATCAAGAATACGTTGAGGTGTTTTAGGATTTTGGTGCTCAGGCAGGCTATTTAAGGCTTCCAACATTTGACCATTTTCATCTAAGCAATATGGTGCAAAACGCTGTTCAATCAATTCTGCTATTGGAGAACGCGGAATAAGCACACGCTCATCTACATAAAATGGCTTATTGAAGAAATAAGCAAGGTTTAATAAATAAGATGTTGGAACGCGCTCATTAATACGGCGTTCTAATAAGCTGAGGAATTCAGCTTTTTCACTAGGTAAAAGCTTCGCATCCAAGATTTCAGCATCTGCATTCCACTCAAGTGAAAGCGTTTGCAAGACAAGCGCTGAACTTTCTGCAAAATAATCTTCTGTACCTTGACCTAAGTGTGCATCGTATTGACGAAGTGCTGTCACACCGAAACGGATGAAATCTCGAATGCTGACTAGGTTTTCAGCCGCTTCTTGTAAATGTTCAGGGCTGATTGTAGGTCGCTCCACTTAGGCGTCTCCAAAATGCGAATTGCAAAAACGCTTTATTCTAACGGGATTCAGCCTTATTTAACAGAAAAAAAACCGCCTATGATCAAGGCGGTTTTTTAGTTAACATCGTGGAATATTAGACTTACAAACCTAATTTTTCAGCAACATAATCTGAGTCTTTATCGCCACGCCCAGATAAATTTACTACGATCTTGATATTTTTATCTAACTTTGGCGCTTCACGTAAAGCCCAAGCAACTGCATGTGAACTTTCTAAAGCAGGAACAATCCCTTCAACACGAGAAAGTGTCATAAATGCATCTAAACATTCTTGGTCAGTCGCTGTTTCATACTGTACACGACCAAGTTCTTTAAGATAACTATGCTGTGGCCCAACACCGGGATAATCCAATCCCGAAGCAATTGAATGCACAGGCAGTGGTTCACCTTTTTCATCTTCAAGCACGTAACAAGCCATACCATGGATCTGACCGGGTTTACCTAAAGTTAGCGTTGCGGAGTGTTTATCTGTATCCAAACCATGTCCAGCAGGTTCAACACCTACCAGTTTTACTTCTGGCGTATTCAAAAAGGCAGTAAAAGCGCCAATTGCATTTGAACCACCACCAACACAAGCCACTACATAATCAGGATGTTGACCAAAACGTTCATTTGCCTGAGTTTTAATTTCATTACCAATAATTGATTGGAAATCACGAACCATTTTTGGAAATGGATGTGGCCCCACCACAGAACCGATTGCATAAATATAGTTTTTCGGATCTTTTAAATATTCTTCGAAAGCACTATCTACCGCATCTTTTAGTGTTGCAGTTCCTTGTGTGACTGAAACAAGCTTAGCACCCAAAATTTTCATTTTCACGACATTTGGATGTTCTTTTTCAATATCGACTTGCCCCATATGAATCTCACATGGGATACCAACCAATGCACAAGCCGTTGCCAACGCGACACCATGTTGACCAGCACCTGTTTCTGCAATGACTTTGCTTTTACCCATATATTTAGCAAGTAAAGCTTCACCAAGACAATGATTAATTTTATGTGCGCCTGTATGATTCAGGTCTTCACGCTTTAAATAAATTTGCGCGCCACCAAGTTGTTCAGATAAGCGTTTTGCATAGAATAATGGACTTGGGCGTCCTACATAATTTTTGAACAGATCATTTAACTCATTTTGAAATTCAGCTGTATGACGAATTTCTTCATAAGCTGTATTGATCTCGTCCATCGCCTCTTTTAAATGAGGTGGAATAAATTGACCGCCGAACTTGCCAAAAAAGCCCGCTTCATTTGGTAAAGCTATCCCGTTAATATGATGTTCCATTCCAATTCCTGTTTTTATAAAGTATTAATATAAATTTTAGCGAGATAAGTATCGCGTCATATCCTCAATGCCTTTTAAAGTCATCGGATACATATGATCTTCAAAAGTTTCTTTAATCCATTGAATCGTTTGCGTGTAATGCCAATAGCCTTCCATCTCAGGATTAAGCCATGCTGTTTTATCAAAATGCTGACGCAAACGTCTCAACCATACTTCCCCAGATTCTTCATTCATATATTCAACTGAGCCACCCGCAGACTTTAATTCATAGGGAGCCATACTGGCATCGCCAACTACGATAACCCGATAATCACGTCCATAAGTATGGAACAGATCCCATGTATTCATACGGGTTGAACTACGACGATGATTATCTTTCCAAACATAGTCATACAGGCAGTTATGGAAGTAGAAATATTCTAAGGTTTTAAACTCCGACTTTGCCGCACTGAATAGTTTTTCACACTCAGCAATATAGGCATCCATCGAACCACCCACATCAAACAACATCAAAATTTTGATACGGTTACGACGTTCAGGCACGAGCTGTACATCTAAGATGCCTTGTTTAGCAGTTTCACGAATCGTACCGTCTACATCTAACTCTTCTGCTGCGCCCTGACGTGCAAACTTACGCAAACGACGCAATGCAATTTGCATCTGACGTGTACCTAAGACCTGATCATCATCAAGATTTTGGTATTTACGTTGTTCCCATACTTTTACAGCTGAACGTTTACGCCCTGGCCCACCAATTCGCACACCTTCTGGATGATCACCAAAAGCACCAAAAGGTGATGTTCCACCTGTACCAATCATACGATTGCCGCCCTGATGTTTTTTATGTTGTTCGCGTAAACGCTCTTCCAACATTTTCATCAGTTCTTCAAGCGAACCTGCTTTTTGTAGTTCGGCACGTTGTTCAGGTGTTAGATGTTTCTCGAGTAATTCAAGATCAAACCAGTCTTTTGGTAACTTATGAACTTGTTTCAGCAATTCGTCTAAATCAAAAGTATCAATGCCATCAAAGTAATCTTTCATAGCACGGTCAAACTTATCAAAGAAGCGTTCATCTTTGACTAAAACTGTTTTAGCCAATTGATAGAATTCTTCCTGATCAGCAAATACAAGACCTGAAGCAACCGCCTGATTGAGATCAATGAGTTCCCGAGTTGTTACAGGTACACCATATTTACGTAAGGTGTAAAACAATCGCACAAACATTGGCAAACACTCTTAACGGCGTGACATAAATGCTAAACGTTCAAGCAACTGTACATCTTGTTCATTTTTAATGAGCGCACCGTATAGTGGTGGAATCGCCTTTGATTTATCGTGATTACGTAATACATCTTCAGGCATATCATCAGCCATCAACAAACTTAACCAATCAATCAATTCAGACGTTGATGGTGGTTTTTTCAGATTCGGAATTTCACGTAACTTAAAGAAGACTTGTAAAGCTTCACTGACCAAGGTATTTGAAATACTTGGAAAATGTACAGCAATGATGTCACGCATCGTTGCTTCATCAGGGAACTCAATATAATGGAAGAAACAACGGCGCAAGAATGCATCTGGAAGTTCTTTTTCATTATTCGATGTGATGATCACAATTGGGCGCTGTGTCGCTGTAATTGTTTCACCTGTCTCGTAAACATAAAATGACATTTTGTCGAGTTCATGCAGTAAGTCATTTGGGAACTCAATATCAGCTTTGTCGATTTCATCAATCAACAAGACACAGCGTTCTTCACTGGTAAATGCTTCCCACAATTTACCCGGTTTAATATAGTTTTTAATGTCGTAGACACGATCATCACCTAACTGACTATCACGTAAGCGTGAAACAGCATCGTACTCATATAAACCTTGCTGCGCCTTAGTCGTTGACTTGATATGCCAAGTAATGAGCTTTAAACCAAGACTTGTCGCAACTTGCTCAGCAAGCAAAGTTTTACCTGTGCCTGGCTCTCCTTTAACCAAGAGTGGTTTCTGTAGAGCACGCGCAGCTTTGACTGCGAGTTTTAGGCTATCGGTAGCAATATATTGATCTGTACCAGTGAAGTGTTGTGTATCAGCAGACATTTAAAAACCTTATTTTTCTATATTTAACTTTGTATCTAAACTGTACTTGCAGTTTTATTGATCGTGTATTTTGACCAACAGAAACCAATGAGCAACCCAACACCGATTACAAATAGAATCAATGATGCATTTGCCCAAATAAGTGACTGTTCTTTGGTTAGCACGCCAAACAGCAATCCAAAAATCGCAGGAGCCAACTCTGAATTTGGACCTTCAGAAACCGTTGGGGTAACTAAAATCGCAAACACAATAATCCATAAAACCCCACCAATAGGATTTGGAAGACGTGTCATCAAACGATACCAGCACCACAATGCGATGAGTGTTCCTGTCACATAAACAATGATCGCAACATTTTCTTCAGGAAACTGATCCAGTACTGAAAGAATATGCGACCATATAGCTGTTAGTGTCTCAAGCACCACGCAGACCCTCTGGTTCAACCGCATTTGGATTAATTAATCCTTCAGGCGGCATTTGAATGAAAAAGCCTTTCGTTTGTAAAGAGTCCAAAACATGTAGGACATTTACACGAGCAAGCTTACGTTCTGTATGGAGTTCCAAATGCATGACAAAAGTCGCTTTACCAAATGCGGTTAAGACAGTCTCAGGAATAATTTCAAATGGGTTTTCCTGTTCTTTGTCATCAGGATAGTTTGGACGAGCAATATACATATACATTTCATCTTTTTTGCTCGATCTATAAATATCGCAGTGCATGTTTACTCACATCTATTAACAATCAAAGACAGCATACATCAAAATAAAAATGGATACATTAAGGATTGTTAACGCTTTAGTCGCCTTTTTCTCCTCTATAGAGAAAACGTAGCCTATAAAGTGAAAACAAAAGCATACAACGCTCTTTTATGACAAATGTGATAATTATCAAGCGATTTTAATTTGAACCTCTGATATGCAGCAAAATAAATACGACGATCCAAACTTCTTCACTGAATATGCAAAAATGCCCCGTTCTGTAGACGGTTTAAAAGCGGCTGGCGAATGGAGCACATTTCAAACACATATGCCTGATTTGAAAGATAAGCGTGTGCTTGATTTAGGCTGTGGTTACGGTTGGCATTGTCAATATGCGGCAGAACAAGGTGCGTTATCCGTGATTGGTATAGATCTCTCTGCAAAGATGCTAGAAAAAGCTAAACGAATCACTACATCAGATCGTGTCACCTACCAGCAGACAGCAATTGAAACATTCCAAGCAGATACAGCATCATTTGATACGGTTATCAGCTCATTAGCACTTCATTATATTCAAGATATCGATGCGGTATTTCAAAAAGCTGCCGATCTATTGAAGCCATTAGGAGAGTTTTACTACTCGGTTGAGCATCCTATATTTACAGCACGTGCTCAACAAGATTGGTTCTATGATGCAGAAAGCGCCGCTTTACATTGGCCAGTAGATCATTACTTCGAAGAAGGTCAGCGAAATACTCACTTCCTCGGTGCTGATGTCGTGAAATATCACAGAACTATTGAGACACATATTACAGGATTATTAAAAGCGGGATTTGAGATCACTGCACTCATTGAACCAACACCACCAAAAGAAATGGTTGAGCGAATGGGTTGGCAAGATGAACTAAGACGCCCAATGATGCTGATTATTAAAGCAAAAAAAAGAGCTAGTTAATTAGCTCTTTTTTATACTACCTAGAAACCTTCATTTGCATCGCTAGATAATCAATGTCTTGCTGAAGTAATTCGATCATTGGTTTGGTTAAAATATCGTATCGCCAACCCAGTAAATAAGGTGGTAGGTCTTGCTCATCTAAATGAAACACAACGTGTTCATAAATTGCATTCAACCACTTCTTACGTAGCAACACTTCTTTAGGAATAGATGTTTGAGCAACTATCTGCTCTATCAATGCATCAATTTTAGGAGCAATTTCTTTTGAATTGCTTTTCACTGGACGCGCTATTCTTAATGGCCACTCAGCTTCAGGGGGTAAAAACTTGAGTAGATCTAGAATCATTTTACCATGCTCACGCACAACATTCGGGCGAATATCTTTCACTTGAGCAAGTTGGAAGTTATTGCGAGGATTCTTTTCAACCAAATCAATCATAGTTGAATTTCTAAGAATAAAACTACGTGGTTGATTTAATGCTTTGGTAATTTGTTCACGCCAGATACTCAGTTGTTGTAACTGCATTAACTCACGGCGAGAGTGGCGGTAATTTCCAATATCTGTATACAGCTCAGGAAGTGGCGTTTCCATTGCGATATCTTTAGTTAAATTTTGGCAATCTTCCAACACATACTGATACAAACCTTTTGTTTGCAGATCATTTTTAACGGCATCAGCAAGTTTTACCAAATATAAAACATCATTCGCGGCATAACTCATTTGCTCTTGGCTCAATGGGCGAGCTAGCCAATCTGAACGCGTTTGATCTTTTTCAATATCTATATTTAAATATGTTTTAAGTGCATTCTGATAACTTACCTGTAAACCATGCCCAAGAAATGCCATGGCAACTTGAGTATCAAATACATTTTTGAGCGGCTTTTGATCTGCATAATGATAAATCAAATCAATATCTTCGCCACATGCATGGAAAATATTTTGTTGAGCAGCAAATAATTTTTGCCAGAAATGCTCGAGGTCTAAAGATGTTCCATCTAACAATACAACCTGACCATTCAAATTAATCTGACATACCCCTAATTTGGGGTAAAGGGTATCAACCTTAATAAACTCAGTATCAAGTGCATATGTGGAACATTGTTCCATCTGAGTGAGGAGAACAGCTAAATCTTTTTGCTGCTGGATAAACTGAAACATATTTGCTCAAGTAAAAAATAAAAGAACTACTCGCAATAGAACTGTAGAATTGCAGTTATTGCTCAACACAAGATCAAATGCAAAAAAAATTTAATCAGTATTCCACATGCAAAACATAAAAGTACTCCTAAATCCATTTAACAAAAGCGAAAGTCCTTTTCGCTCGCCAATAGTGCCATATTTTAAAGTAAATATATCTACGATAATGTAAGACAAAATGTAAAATTTAATTATTTGTTTAAATTAACAGCATGAATTTAATGTAAATAAATAAAATATCCGACAAAAGTATTATTTCATACGCATGCGGTTATGAACCGCCTGACTCAAGGTATGGCTGTCCACATATTCCAATTCACCACCTTGTGGTACACCTTGTGCAATTCGAGTCATATGAATCGGTAAATGCTTGGTTGCTTCAACCAAATAATGTGCAGTCGCTTGACCTTCAACAGTCGCATTTGTTGCAAGAATGACTTCTTCAATCGTTCCTTCGCTTAGACGCTGAATTAAATATGGAATACCAATTTCTTCAGGACCAATACCATCTAAAGGTGATAAATGCCCACCTAACACATGATATTTTCCACGAAAACTACCACTTTGCTCGATTGCCATAACATCTGCTGGAGATTCAACCACA
Source organism: Acinetobacter sp. NBRC 100985 (assembly GCF_000241225.1). Lineage (NCBI taxonomy): Bacteria > Pseudomonadati > Pseudomonadota > Gammaproteobacteria > Moraxellales > Moraxellaceae > Acinetobacter > Acinetobacter sp. NBRC 100985. Next base: position 126,386 of record NZ_BAEB01000038.1, read on the forward strand.
CAAAGTAATTGTTCATCACGCTCAACAGAAGCACAGATATCACAAATCTCATTCTCAGTTAGAGAATGACAAATACGGCACTCATGGATATGACTCGATGCTTCATGCAAAGCATGTGACAAAGCAAAAGCACCTTCACGATTTTTCATCAGTAAATGCAAAGCCATACGCTGTGCTGATTTTGGGCCAACACTCGGTAAAATACGTAATGCTTGAACTAATTGTTCAAATCGTTCACTAAACACAATTAGATTACTCGGTAAATTCTCCCCTCAGTCGTAAATCCCTCTTGATTCAAGAGGGATTTAGGGGGATTTAAAAATTAAAAAATGATGAATTAGAATAAACCAGATAAGCCTGGTGGTAAGCCCATACCAGAGTTTGCACCTTGTAACTTCTCTTCAGAAATTGCTTCAGCTTGACGTGCAGCATCATTCATCGCCGCTGCAATCAAATCTTCAATCATGTCCGCTTCGTCTTGTAATAAGTCTGGGCTAATTTCAATACGCTTAACGACATTACGGCAAGTCATGGTGACTTTAACCAAACCACCGCCAGCTTCAGCATGAACTTCTGTATTCGCAAGCTCTTCTTTGGCTTTTTTAAGGTTTGATTCCATATCTTTTTGCATGCGCTGAGCTTGCTGCATGAGCATATTAATATTCATAAGTCTCTCTCGTTAAACTAAATCTAGACCGCGTGATAAGTCGCGAATAATATCATTAATATCTTCTAAACCAACAGACACACGAATCAATCCTTCTTCGATTCCTGCTGCCTGCTTGGCTTCTGCGGACATTCTACCATGTGAGGTTGTTGCTGGATGAGTAATCGTTGACTTCACATCACCCAAATTACTTGTAATTGACAAGAAACGAGTATTATCAATCACTGTCCAAGCACCTTCACGCGCATTCTTTACCACGAAGGATACAACACCACCGAAACCTTTCTGCTGTTTTTTAGCAAGTTCATGTCCCGGATGATTTGGTAAGCCAGCGTAATATACTTTCTCAACTTTTTCATGCTGAGCAAGCCATTCTGCAAGCTTTTGAGCACTTTCACAATGCGCTTTCATACGTAGGCTGAGAGTTTCTAAGCCTTTCAAGAAAATCCAAGCATTGAATGGGCTCATTGAATTACCCAAAGTACGGATAACGCCATTCACTTCTTCAAGTAAATCATGTTTACCAACAACAGCACCACCTAAGGCACGACCTTGACCATCAATATATTTAGTCGCAGAGTACAATACCAAGTCAGCACCAAATTTAATCGGTTGCTGTAAAGCAGGTGTACAGAAACAGTTATCTACAGCAAATAAAGCGCCATGTGCGTGAGCAATATCCGCAATCGCTTGCATATCACCTACTTGAGCCAAAGGATTTGATGGTGTTTCAATGAAAAGAATGCGTGTATTTGGGCGGATCGCATTTTTCCAGCCATCAAGATCATCTAAATCAACGAAAGTGACTTCTACAGCAAACTTAGCAACGTATTTTTCAAATAAAGCGATGATTGAACCAAATACAGCACGAGAACAGATCACATGATCGCCAGCTTTTAAGTAAGCCATACACATTGCATGCACAGCCGCCATACCAGAACTGGTTGCAACCGCACGTTCCGCCCCATCCAATACCGCTAGGCGCTTTTCAAAAGCCTGAACTGTAGGGTTGGTATAGCGAGAGTAAGTATTACCAGCAACTTGTCCAGAAAACTTAGCAGCAGCATCAGCAGCACTTTCACAAACAAAAGATGATGTTAAAAAAATTGGTTCACTATGCTCACCCTCAAAAGTACGGTCATGTCCCGTACGAATTGCAAGAGTATCTAGCTGATATTCTAAATCATCGCTTGGATTCATCGTTTTGTATGCCTTATGATCATCGTGGTCGAATATGCCAACATTTTGAGCGCCTAAGGTATTTAAGGTCAAGGCATAAGATATAATTATCGCTTAGACTTCGTGCAATCTTGACTCATGATGAGACTATTAAAGATGAAATCGCTTGTGGAACAGCAAAAAATAAATTTTAAACATCTCGCGATGCGTGTTTTTGAATCGGACAAACTCGTATTGTCACAATCAACACCATACCAAGTGATTGCTCAGTTTAAACAAACTCGTGTTCGTTTTTATGCTTCTGAGAATAAACGCTATAAAGAGCCTTTGGTTTTTGTAGCACCGCTTGCAATCAATATGGATATCTACGACTTATATCCGTATCGTTCTCTAGTTAAACACTTCCAAGAAAGTGGTTATGACGTTTATCTTATTGATTGGGGCAAATTGACCTACAAAAATTATCAAATTAACTTTCTGTCTTTTATTGATAAATTTATTCCTCGCTGTATAGAAGCCATTCAACAACATTCGAAATCACAAAAAATATCTCTACACGGCTGGAGTATGGCAGGCATCTTTGTGACTTTATATACGGCTCGTCATCAACCCAATGCTGTTAAAAACCTGATTGTTCTGGGCAGCCCGATTGATAGCTATGCGTCTGGCTATATTGGCAAGCTATACAAAACGCTTGCCTACGTTACCTCTCGCAATCCAACTGTTAAAGATTATATTTATAATCGCTTACCAAAGTTGATGATTCATTCCCCAGGTTTCTTAAACTCATTAGGATTTAAATTACTAGACCCTAAAGGATGGCTGGATGGCAACATTCAACTTTTAAAGAATTTAGATAATTTAAAATTAGTACAAGAAGACGCAACACTCAGTCATTTCTTAAACAATATGATTGATTATCCTGGGGGTATTAATCAAGACATGCTATTTAATGTCTGGATGCAAAACCCGCTGAAAAACGGCGCTATCACCTTAAAGAATAAAACCATTGAGCTAAAAAATATTGATTGTTCTTTATTTGTGGGTGCAGGTAAAGGTGATCAAATGGTTACAGCAGATGCTGCATTTCCATTAACTCAGTTGACAAGTAGCCGAGATGTCACGTTTACTCTTATACCTGGCGGGCACTTAGGTTTAATGTCCAGTCAAAAAAGTTCAATCGAGTTCTGGCCAACACTCACTGATTGGTTAGCGGAACGTTCAACTCCAATAAAAAGGTAAACTATGACTCAATCTGTTGCATTTATCGGTTTAGGCGCTATGGGCTATCGCATGGCAGCTCATTTACCAAAGTATTTCGAAAAGGTTTTTGTTTGGAATCGAAACTTTAGTAAAGCAGAACAACATGCAACAGAATATGGAACAACTGCTGTCGAACTTGCACAAGCAGTTCAGGCTGACATCATTTTTTCATGCTTACCAACTAGTGATGATGTTGAAGCATTAATCGATACAGTCCAGTTGAAAGCAGGTTCGATTTGGATTGACTGTACGAGCGGCGTACCTAACTCAGCTCGACGCTTGACAGAAAAGCTAAAATCGCAAGGTGTGGACTTCTTAGATGCGCCTGTGAGTGGTCAAACCATTGGTGCAGAGAATGCAACACTCACTGTGATGGTCGGTGGCGATGTACAAGCATTTGAACGTGCTTATCCTGCGATGGCGGCTGTTGGTAAACTCATTCAGCATGTTGGCGAGTCTGGTGCTGGATTTGCAGTTAAAGCGATCAATAATATGCTGCTTGCGGTTAACTTATGGTCTGTTGCAGAAGGCTTTAGTACATTAAAAGCACACGGCGTTAACCTTGATGCAGCATTGAATTGTATAAATGCGTCTAGTGGTAAAAGTATGGTCACGGAGACCATTTTTCCACAACGCGTACTCAGCCGTGAATTTCCAGTAACCTTTGCTTTACCATTATTGGCTAAAGATACAGGTATTGCTTTAGATTTGGTGCATGATGCTAAGCTTCCTGCCCCGATTCTTTCTCTAACACAAAGTTTAATTCAAGCTGCGAATCTAACTTCAGAGCCAAATAGTGACTTCTCTTCAGCTGTCAAAATGTACGAATCATGGAGCAAAATTACGCTTAAATAAAGCTGCATGTGCTTTAGATTCTTTTGATTTAGATAAACTTTTAATTAGCACAAGTGCAATACTCAAACAGAATATTGCACACGCTTTTAGTTCATATCCATTACGCTTACTACAAAATTTTAAAACACATTTTATTGATCTTCATTTTCCTACTTACTCAAACTTTCCGATAATCAACCTTATTGAATATCTAATAAGTTAGTAGAATTAATTACAATGAAAACAATTAGCTAGATCAACATTATGAAGAAAGTAAATCTTTTGCTTCTTTCCACTTTAATTTTAATGTCTTTTGCATTTCAGAATGTGTGTGCAAAGCAATATGTATTTATTGGATATGATAGTTTTTGTGGCTTACCAATCTTTACGGGGCAAAACCCACAAATTGCCACAGCTGAAAAAGACAGCTATGGTCGACCAATTATTCACATTGATCCTACAGCATTAGCCAATCTAACAAGTTCTCGAATTTTTACACTTGCCCATGAATGCGCACATCATAAGTTAGGACATACCTCAAGATTAGGAGAAATGGAACGCTATCATGGAGGAACACGCAAACAAGAACTAGAGGCTGACTGCTGGGCAGCAAAACAATTAAGCCGATATGGACAATTTACCGACCTGCAATTCCAAACTTTAAAAAATTTAGCTGAGGGTCATTTTATAGCAAATGGCTATCCTTCTGGAGTTGAGCGAGCACAAAACATATATTCATGTGCTACAGGAACAATTGTAAGACATGATGCCTCACCGCGTTGCTCCAAAAAATTAGTACCTCAAACCGTTGTCGTTACTACTTACCAGATAATCCCCACTCAAGTACCTTGTTCACATGTGAGAATGGGACCTTACGGCCCTTTCGCTATACATCAATTTGATCTTATTCCAAGAAAAGTACCTATTCAAACACCTACAACAAAGATGGTAGAAGTGACTCAATGCGAATAAATCAATATACCGTAATATCAGGAGATATCACTTAAGATATTAAAAACAATACATTTATAATTTAATTCAAAAGGAAATTCCGTACTAAAATTACATACTGACTATAGAGTTTCATTGAAATTTCATTAAGAAACCTTATATTGGTATATACGTAGCGACCAAGCGCCATATGAAAATACTGTCATAAAGCTTTGGTTTATACCTTTTTGATTAGAGGAACACCTCATGAATAAGTTTACGGTTGCAGTTTGTGCTGGATTAATTACCCTCACAGGATTTAATCTTCAAGCAGCTACACCAGAACAAGAATGTAAAAAGTTGCAAGATGATTACAACTTAATCTACGCTTCTAAAGGATTCTGTTTCAAAGACGCAGACGCTAAAGCTAAATATGGCAACGAAAACTGCCATACAACAAAGCCAAAATTTTCTGACAAAGAACAACAGCGTCTTGATCAAATTAAAGAACGTCAGAAAGAACTTAACTGCAAATAATCTTTTCTCTTAGCTTTTCATTTAATTAATCTCTAAATGAAAAGCTAAATTGTTTTATACCCTATTAAAGGACTAATCATGGCGTACGATGACCAAAATATTTTCGCAAGAATCCTTCGTGGTGAATTACCTGCAATCAAAATTTATGAAGATGATCAGGTGCTTGCATTTATGGATATCATGCCACAAGCTGATGGTCATGCTTTAGTTATTCCAAAAACTCCTGCGATTAGCTTACTGGACTTACCTGCCGATGCAGCAGCCTATACCATTCAGATCGTTCAAAAGATTGCGAAAGCGATTGAGACAGGTCTTGATGCAAAAGGTATTGTTCTTATGCAACTCTCTGGAACAGCAGCAGGTCAAACAGTTCCACATGTACATTTCCATCTGATTCCAAGTTCAGTACATGAATTAGGCCGACATGCGGCACAAATGGGTGATCAAGAAAAGATTAAAGTGTTAGCAGAAAAGATTAAAGCAGCACTGTAATATTTCACTGATATAATGCGAGGTTCTTACCTCGCTTTTTATTTAATGGTAAATAAATCAATAATTAATCAAATTATTACCAAATATAAATCGTAATAAAACTGTCACTTTTCCTTCACTTCGTTGTAACAAAGTTTGCCGATACTGCATACAAGTCAGTGAGCTGTGTAACTTTTTGTACATAAGCAAGCTTATAACAGTAACTAAGGCATATGCCATTTACAAAAAAGTGTTTTGGAGAAATCTCAATGAAAAAATTGCTTCTTGCTGCTACTGTAGCAACTTTAGCCATGAATGCAGCGCAAGCAGCACCAACATTGTATGGTAAGCTCAGTGTGACTTTGGACAATATTGACAACAACGGCTTTAAAGATGAAAGCGTAACAAAAGTAAATTCAAATGCTTCACGTATTGGTGTTAAAGGCGAAGAAAAATTAACTGACAAATTATCAGCTGTGTACTTAGCTGAATGGCAAGTAAATACTGATGGTGACGGTACTGATCTTGGTATGCGTAACCGTTACATCGGTATTAAATCTGATGGTATTGCAACATTAAAAGTTGGTCGTTTTGATTCATACTTCAAAACAGCTGCTGGTAGCAACCAAGATATCTTCAACGATCACAACGAACTTGATATGACAGCTGTTCTAGTTGGTGAAGATCGTTTGAACAACGTTATTGGTTTTGAGACTGATAAAAAATTATTAGGTGGCTTAGCGTTCAACATCATGTTCCAACAAGGTGAAGAATCTTCTGCTGCTGATAGCGCATCTAAAGGTAAAGAAGGCAGCCGTGATGGTTTCGGTGATGGCGTTTCAACATCTCTTACATACGAAAATAAAGACATCGGTTTAGCAGCAGCAGTAGCTGGAAACTTCGGTGTAGCTTCTAAATACAATGCTTACAGCTTATCTGGTATTTATACTGATGCAGTACGTGTAACAGGTTCTTTAGACCTAACTCCAGCTGGAGTTGATGGTTTAGTATTCGGTGCTTTATGGCAAACTGCTCAACCAACTGACGATACAGTATCAACTACAGATGGTACGACTGTAACTTCTTATAAAGGTTTACAAGAAGATGCTTACGGCGTAACTGCTGCTTATAAGATCCCTTCTACACCAATCAAGTTAAAAGCTGAATATATCTCTGCTACAACTGAATCAAATGGTCGTGATGATCGTAAACAAGATATGTATGGCGTTGGTGCAGACTACCAAATCAACAAACAAGCACGTTTCTACGGTGTTGTTGGTCAACAAAAACGTGATTGGTTAGCTAAAAACGATACTAAGACTGTTATCGGTTTAGGTATGGAATATAACTTCTAATTTGAAGTTATAGGCTAAAACCAAAAATAAAAGGGCAAATGCCCTTTTATTTTCATTTCTATTTTTAAAAACAACTAAATTCAGAAGTTAAAAAATTATTTTAAGAAGCCACTCACCATATTCAACACATTTTGAATATCATTATTTGCTTCTTGTTGGCTGGTATTGCTACCTTGCGGCGTCAAAGAATCAATAACTTGTGGAAGAACTGAAGCAATTGCACCATAAATTGCTTGCTTAGGGGCTTGTGCTTGTTGAGCAACTTGCTCAACATCTTGATCGTCAAATAGGCTTTGAATATTTTGTGTTGGAACTTCCTGTGCATTCTGTTGCTGTGGATCTACCCAACTTTGCACTTGATTGGCTAAGCCTGCATTTTTTAGTTTATCTAGCGCTCCTTGGAGGCCGCCTTGCTTTTGAATCCACGCCAGAACCAAAGGTAAAACAGCAATTAATAATGTTTGAGCCGTATTTCCACTTGTTGCATTAGTCTGTGTAGAAGAACTTCCACCACCTAATTGACCCAACACAGAGCCAAGTATCCCGCCTAATCCACCTTGTTGATTTTGAGTATTTTGCTGACCACCCATTTGACCGAGTACAGAACCTAAAATTCCACCTAAACCACCACCCTGATTAGATTGCTGACCGCCTAAAGCTTGCTTTGCTAAAATTTCAACAATATTTGTTAAATCTGTCATGACCCATATGTTCCTATTGGAATTATTTATTCCAAAAGAATACGCTGCTTTATAAGCTCACAACAAAGATGAATTGTTAAATTTTGCAAGAACTTGCAACAATCTAGCGCAACCTCTATCTGGATAAATTTAAAAGCGTTTAATCTCCTACCAGCGGAATTTATCCCAGTTTTCAGGGTTTGCCCAAAACTTAGAGTTAAACCAGTCAGGTACATGCTTATAGGTCAGAATATTGAATTGCCACAGTGCAAAATCACTGTCGTGTGCTGTTTTATCGATTAACTGCGTAAACCCAAGCGAACGAAGTAGTTTTTCATCACTTAATTTACTTACCACAACAATTCGCTTTGCCATCAAATCACGCAATTTCACCAATAACTGTGCTTTTTGTACGTCATTGATAGTTTGCATTTCATCTGTATCAAATAATACAAAACCTAAATCATAACGCTGCGTAAATGGCAGACTTAAAAAGTCAGTTACGTTAAAATGATGCCATTGAATTGAAGCATTCTGGTCAATCTGCTGACCTATACAAAGTGCAGTATGAATGGGCTGTTCTTGAGATAAATCGTCTAGCATAGAAGTGATGACATTCTGTTCAGCCATAACTGCAACCCTTGATTGAAAAAGATGAGAGTTTATTAATGGAACTACAAGGCATTTGTCACAAAATGCATGCAGCGCTCAAAACGCATAGTGTAACTGATCAATCAACAAGCAAGGCAAATGTTGAATATAAATTTATATTAGATCGTTCAGAAACTGACCTACCTTTTGTTTTAGGTCAAGAAATTGAGATCGAATGGACGGGGAATATTTATTGTACCTCATGTGGCGCAAAAACACCGAAGTCCTATTCACAAGGACATTGTTTTAAATGTTTTAAGACAAAGGCTGAGTGTGACCTATGTATTATGAAGCCTGAAACCTGCCATTATCATTTAGGGACTTGCCGCGAAGATCAGTTCGCACATGATATCTGTTTCCAGCCTCATATTGTATATTTAGCCAATTCAAGCGCTTTAAAAATCGGTATTACCCGTATCGTAAATATGCCAACTCGTTGGTTAGATCAAGGCGCTACGCAAGCATTACCGATCTTAAAAGTTGGCTCACGTCGTTTATCTGGTCATTTAGAAACTATGTTTGGTACGCAAATTGCCGATAAAACAGATTGGCGTAAATTACTTAAAGGCGAAGCTGAACCCTTAAACCTCGTTGAACAACGTGATCAAATTATTGAAGAGTTTGCTCCAAAAATTCAAAGTATTCGAGATGAATTTAGTCAGAACCTTGAATTCAATGAAGGTCTTGAGTTTCTCGAAAATGAAACTCCGCGAGAGTTCATTTATCCAGTAGAACAATATCCTGAAAAGATTAAATCCCTCAACTTGGATAAAACGCCTAAAATCCGAGGTGTTCTACAAGGGATTAAAGGTCAATACTTATTACTAGATATTGGTGTCATCAATATCCGTAAATACACAGGTTATGAACTAATCCTGCGCGCCTAAACAAAAAAGGTGGCAATTGAGCCACCTTTTTTTATTCCGATGATAAACAATTCAAAATGGCATGTACTGGATCTTCAGTATTCCCTGAAATCAGTTGTTTATGCATACTCAAATGCTGCATCATTTGAATATGTGCTGTTTCATGATCCATCAACTTTTCTATTTCTGTCGCCAAATGTTGTGGCGTAGCATCCGCTTGGATCAACTCCTCGATGACTTTTTTACCCGCAATGATATTCGGTAAAGAGTAGTACGGAATCTTCACTAAGAACTTCGCAATAATATAAGTTAACCAGTTCAGTTTATAGAATGTCACCATCGGACGATGCAACAACATTGCCTCCAAAGTCGCCGTACCAGAGGCAAGCGCCACAATATCACTTGCATTCATGACCATACGACCCACTTTTGACTCTGAATCGGTATTTTCTAATACATGAATTTTGTCTTTTACCGTGATGTCTAAGCTTTGAATACCCTGCTCAATTTGCTCTTTTCTTGCATCATTAATCGCAGGAATCAGAAACTCAAGATCAGGATATTTTCGATGTAAGATTTCAGCAGTACCGGCCAATAAGGGCAATAATCGCTCGATCTCACCTCTACGACTGCCTGGTAATAATGCAACATGTGTTTTATGAACAGGCAATCCTAATTGTTGTTTAGCCTCAATATTTGGGTTCTTGAGTGGTAATTGTTTTGCTAATGGATGACCAACAAATGCCGCTGGCACGCCATGATTTTCATAAAATGTTTTTTCAAATGGGAATAAACATAATATGAGGTCAATCGTCTTCTTAATGCCATGAACACGGCCTTGTCGCCAAGCCCAAACTGAAGGGCTCACATATTGCACTGTTTTAATTGGCAAATTCTTTTCTTTGATGGTCTTAGACAGACGTAAGTTAAAATCAGGCGCATCAATACCAATAAAAATATCAACTGGATGTTCAGTCCATCGCTCAACTAACCCATCCCTCACCGCAAATAATTTTTTTAAATCTTTGAGAACCTCTACTATTCCCATAACCGATAGAATTTCCATCGGATAATAGCTATGAAACCCTTCTGCAATCATTTGAGGGCCACCAATTCCCTCAAACTCAGCCTCGATCCCTTGCTCGCGAAAACTGCGCATGAGTTTAACACCTAGAGTATCTCCAGAAACTTCACCCACGACGATTCCAATTTTTAGTTTTTGCTTTACCAAGACCAACGCCCCATTTAGATACTGAGTAATTCTAACAAAATGATTTTACATCGAATCATAGCACAGGAATCAATTTGTTCTTGATTGGTGAAAATGCTCCACTATCTAATTTAACTTTCAAAATTAAAAACAGTATCTATATTTACGATAGCTGAGTAATTGCTTGAGTTTTATTTAGATATTAATATTAACAAGAATCATTTTCATATGTGATTTATTTTTATTAACCTCCTAAGACATGTTATGGCTAAATCAACCTCAATTAGCATCACCTATCGAATTAGTGTGTTTTACCGTTTCGTTTTTACATTTGTATTTGGCTATCTATGCACGATGTATTTATGTTCAAGCCTAACTACTCTATTCGCAAAAATTTTAGCTAAAGCAGAGGCGATTTATCTAGCTGCATTCCTGTCTATTCTGTTCTATGTAGCATTCATCATTATTAGCTTCTGTATCAACTCCTTATGGAAAATCACATTGATCAGTTTGATACTCGTAAGCTGCTTATTTGGTCTATCAGTAGGTGTAAATTAACCATGCAAAACAAAGGCATTCGACAGTCTATGGCTTGGTTACACACATGGACAGGTTTAATTTTTGGATGGCTGTTATTTGCCATTTTTTTGATGGGAACAAGCGCTTACTATCGTCATCACATCAATCTTTGGATGCAACCTCAGCTCGCACAATATCAAGTAAATCAAGATGTCGCGGTTAAAACGGCGGTTGAATATTTAAATAAAAATGCAGCCGATGCTAAATCTTGGTATGTCAGTCTTGCCAATCAAGAAAATCCCGTGAATAAAATGTACTGGGAAAAAGCAACTGGAGGGTACGAAAGCAAAACATTAGATGCCAATACAGGCGAAGAGTTAAAGTTATCAAATACTCAAGGTGGTGATTTCTTCTATAATTTTCATTTTCAGCTTTATGGTATGCCCGTATTAATTGGGCGTTTAATTACCAGTCTTGCTGCATTTATTATGTTAATTGCACTTATTTCAGGAATCATAACGCACAAAAAAATTATCACCGATTTCTTTACATTACGAACTTTCAAATCACAGCGCTCATGGCTCGACTTTCATAATGTCTCATCTGTACTAGCACTGCCCTTTTTCCTGACAATCACTTTCACTGGGTTAGCGATTTTCTTTTATCTCTACTTACCATTCGGAATGAAAAAATTATATCCAGATAATCCTTTTCAATATTTCACTGAAATTAGAACAATCAGTGTGAATAATAATCATAATGCTGATCCAATCAAAACTGAAATGCTGCCAATTCAAACGCTCTTGGGAAAAGTAAAACAACAATGGGCCGATCAAGCACTTGCAACAATAGAAGTGAAAAATCCAAATACGGATCAAGCGACGATCAGTTTTAAACAATTAGAGGATCGCTCAATCACCTTAAATCAACCCCAAATCACTTTTGATGCGACAGGTAATATCTTAGGAAATACTAAAAATAACAGTGCTGTAGCGACTTTAAATGCGGGTGTATATGGTTTGCATATGGCAACTTTTGCTCAGCCTTTACTGCGTCTAGCTTTCTTCTGCTCAGGGATTTTAGGATGTTTGATGATTGCATCTGGCTTATTACTTTGGAGCTTAAAACGTCAAATCCAAAATAAATCTAATCAATTCCATTTAGGGCATTATTTGGTTGATCGTTTAAATATCGCGACGTTTATAGGCCTGCCAATTGCCATGCTCGCTTATATGTTTACTAATCGGTTTGTACAAATCACTGAAACTACAACAAATTATGAGATATACAGTTTCTTTGTTGTATGGATGCTGAGTTTAATCATTGCGCTTTTCACCAAGAAACAATATTTATGGCAATCTCAAGTTGCTATTTTAGGCTTAGTCGCGATTGCTCTACCTATCTATGATTTAATTTATCTGCTCAATCATCAACTTGTTACTGATTTTCAAAGTTATTGGGCTTTTTTAAGAGTAGATTTATTCTTTATTTTATCTGCTGGATTTGCTTTATTTGTTTATAGAAATATCCATCCGATCCAACAAAAATCGGCACAAAAAATCAAAACGAAATTGGCACAGACTGAGGCAAGCGCATGATCGTACTCAGCTTTTTACTTATCTTATTCGGTATGTTTGTGCTTTATAAATGTAGTGCCAAACAGATTAGTCAAGCATCTCCCAATCAACAACAGCGATTGATTCGTTTTAAAATGCAGTTTAGAGGATGTGCATTTATCTGTTTCTTAGTTGCTGGTAGCTTGCTTGCGCTTACTTATGGCCGTTCTATTGGATTTGTCAGTTGGTGGATTCTAGCGACACCAGTTACTTTCCTTATGGTTCTTCGCATAAATAAGGTGATGTCAAAACCGCAGAAGAAACTGAAGAATTAATGTGTTTAAAATTTCTTTAGCTTTTTTTTGCATAAGTAAATCACTATTCATCACAACGAGTTATCTAAAAAAGGCATAAGATATGCTGGTTTTTGCATAATTAGGCATATTGTCGATGTTTGGTCCTATTGAATTTATTATGGCTGGTGTCCTCGTTGGCTTCTGTGTAGGTATTACAGGTGTTGGCGGTGGTTCATTAATGACTCCCATTTTAATTAGCCTTTTTAAGATTGAACCACATATCGCTATCGGTACAGATTTACTTTATGCATCTATCTCTAAATTCTGTGGATCGGTGGTACATGCAAAAAAGCTCAATATTGTTTGGCCAATTGTTCTGTGGCTAGCTTTAGGTAGTATCCCAGCTTCATTTGCAACGTCTTGGGTACTTGAACATTATCTAAGTCAATCAACTCACTATAAAGCAGTCTTAACTACAGTTTTGGGTTTCATGTTGACTTTGACTGGTATTTCAATTGTCTTCCGCACTCAAATTGAAAAGTTTTTTGACCGTTTCCGTAATCGTGAACAAGCGAATATGGAAAGTGAACAACATGCGTTACAACATAAACGCTTGTATATTCTGATCATGGGCATCGTGCTCGGCATCTTTGTAACACTATCGTCTGTTGGGGCTGGCGCTTTCGGTATCATGGCATTGGTGATCATGTTTCCAAATCTACCAATGATTCGTATCATTGGTTCTGATGTGGTGCATGCGGTTTTATTGACAGCCGTTGCTGGTTTAAGTCATATGTCATCTGGTAATGTCGACTTTACATTATTAATGTGGCTACTGGTTGGTTCCATACCTGCGATTGTCGTTGGCACGCTCATCAGTTCTCGTATGCCAGAACGCTTGATCCGCAAGATTCTTGGTATTACCCTATTTGCCTTAGGTGTTAACTTTATGGTGAACCCGATTAAAGCAAAACCAAAGCCAGTTGAAACTCATCAGGCTGTTGTAATTCAACAAACAAGCTATTCAACAACAACGGTTTAAGCCAATAAATGTCGATTGTTTCTGCACAAATTATGCGATTCGCTAGTTAATCAGTCGACATTTCGTGCTATATTCGTAGACAAAATAACCTCTTCTTTTAGATTAAATTTGTGACAGCAATGAATACTCTACAGTCAAATCCAGTTTCTCAGCCAGATATCGACGACGTTAATATTAAAAGCATTCAGACTTTGATTACTCCAGCGGAATTGAAAGCTGATCTTCCTTTATCTGAAGCTGCTTCTCAAACTGTATTACAAGGACGTGCAACTGTACGTAATATTTTAGACGGCAATGACAAGCGTCTTTTTGTCGTGATTGGCCCTTGTTCAATCCATGATCCTAAAGCTGCGCATGAATATGCTGATCGTTTGAAAGAGTTAAGCGAAAAAGTTAAAGATACGCTTTATCTTGTAATGCGTGTTTATTTTGAGAAACCACGTACCACCGTTGGTTGGAAAGGTTTAATCAATGACCCTGACATGAATGACTCTTTCAATATTGAAAAAGGCTTACATATCGGTCGTGGATTATTGATTGATTTAAATGAAAAAGGTTTGCCATGTGCAACTGAAGCACTTGATCCAAACTCACCACAATACTATCAAGACTTGATTTCATGGTCTGCGATTGGTGCGCGTACTACAGAAAGCCAAACTCACCGTGAAATGTCGTCAGGCCTATCATCTCCTGTTGGTTTCAAAAATGGTACAGATGGTGGCTTAACAGTTGCAACCAATGCAATGCAATCTGTTAAACATGGCCATAGCTTCTTGGGTCTAAATGAAAATGGTCAAGTTGCAATTATTAATACTAAAGGCAACCCTTACGCTCACGTCGTATTACGTGGTGGTAATGGTAAGCCAAACTATGATGCAACTTCTGTTGCCGATGCTGAAGCAGCTTTGGCAAAAGCTAAAGTTAGCAACAAGATCATGATTGATACTAGCCATGCCAACTCAAACAAAGATCCGTACTTACAACCTTTAGTTTTGAAAAACATCACTGAACAAATTCTTGATGGTAACAAATCAATCGTTGGGATCATGGTTGAGAGTCACCTTAAAGGTGGTCGTCAGGATATTCCTGAAAACCTATGTGATCTAGAATACGGTAAGTCAGTAACTGATGGCTGTATTGATTGGGATACGACAGAAAAAGCATTACTCGAAATGCATGAAGCATTAAAAGACGTACTACCAACACGTTAAGCTACATTCACAAGAAAAAGCCCATGTAATATGGGCTTTTTCTTTTATCTATTATTTATGTGTTGGATAAGCTTGCACAGATTTTATAATTTCTTCTCTCGCTTTTTGCACATTCTCCCAAGCTATAAATTTGACCCATTTACCCTCTTCCAAGTCTTTATAGTGTTCAAAAAAATGTTTAATCCGATCTAAAATAAGAGGATGAATATCATCTATATCCTTTATAGACTCATATAAGGGAGATGTTTTGACATGAGGAACCGAGATAATTTTAGCATCCATTCCATGCTCATCCTCCATATACATCACACCCACAGGGCGACTACGAATCACAGAGCCAGCAACAACAGGATAAGGTGCAAGTACGAGAACATCTAAAGGATCGCCATCTTCACTCAAAGTTTCAGGTATATATCCATAGTTAGTAGGATAAGACATTGCAGTACTCAGAAAACGATCAACAAATAAAGCATCATATTCTTTATTCATTTCATATTTTACAGGTGCATGATTTTCTGGAATCTCAATTAAGCTGTAAAAATCATCTGGAATATTCAGACCTGAAATAACCTTAGACATTATTATTCTCCTTATGTCCAACATAACCAAATTCAATTGGGGTTTTGGTATAAAAAATTGAAATGTTTTCTTGAGAGATAGTCGAAAGAAACGATTGTTCTTGCTCAATATTCACCACAAACTCAATTTGAATCGGACGATCAGCAAGTTCAAAAAAATGTGCGGCGTGGAGTTTTCCATGTCGATCAAAACTCTCAACACCATGACTTACAGTTGCACCTTTTAAACCTATAGATTGAGCTTCGGTCAGCAGCCACTCATACAGAAGTTTTCCTTTGTAATTTTCATTTTCTTCAATATAGAACTTGAGTAAATAACCTTTCATACGCATCTCCAATAAATAGAATGCGTAGTCCTACGCACCCTATTTATTCTTTATAAATTTAGGGTAACGTAGGCATCATTAGCCTCTATTCATTTTAATGACGAGGCGGTTTTTGCAAGGAAGAATGCCATTTCCTTATTTCAACGTATTTATCTTAGTCGCATCTCAACGTATTTGCAATTTTAGATTCAAGCGAATAAAGCCTTATATATTTACATGAATAATTAAGAGATAAGTCTCTTATTCACTATAAATTCTGTTGTAAATGTATCCAATACATTTTGAACTGTAATATTTTTTTAATTATACTGCTGCCACATTTCTACTACGACGCTTTGCTGATATGCAATCCAGTTTCCGTCAACACTTGCTAAAGTGGCGTGCCTCCCTAGGCACGGTAACTTTGCTTTGTTTACTCTGGCATATCTTCTTGCCCACAATGGTGCATATAGGTGTCGTACCTGCGCTCTATGCAATGCCAAGCCATTGCCAAGTCACAGATATACAAAATAGCTTGATGGCTTCAGAAACACATTCAATTCATCATCACACGATGCATCATATGCAACACGAACAGCATATGCAGCATGCTGAGCATTCACATCTTAGTGAACATGCACAGGCTGTTTTTGCGCTTGCAAGTCAAATCATGAAACATTGTCCTTTATGTTCTCATGGTTTAGATGCTGCTGTGATCATACCATTACTTGCTTTTGTACTTATCTTTCTTTTGGCGTGGTTTAGCCGTGTACGCTGCCTTTGCTATACATGGACCGAAGATTTACATATACCCCGTATCTTCTACACACTTCCCTTAAAACAAGCCCCACCACTCACTTTATAAACCGCATTTTTACATCGTGCCCAGTAAACCACTGTGGTACAGCCCTGTTTATTGCTTTTATAGAGTTCAACATGACTACTCAATTCCGTTTGTCAGTATTAACCGCTGCTTGCCTTTCTGCGAGCTATAGTTCAATCATTTTTGCTGAAGCTACACCTTCTGAACAACCGCAAACATTAGCCACAATTGTGATCACCGCAAACCGTGAAGGTGAATCAATCAACAATACACCTGCTGCAATCAGTAAAATTAACGCTCAAGATATCGAAGATAAACATGCAACATTCATTGGACAAGTGCTTAATCAAGCACCTGGCGTCCGTATGAATGATCTGGGTAATGAACAACACATGATGTCCATTCGCCAACCGATTACTACTGCTGCGGTTTATCAATATTTAGAAGATGGCTTATCTATACGTCCTGTGGGCGTGTTTAACCATAATGCGTTATACGAAGTCAATTTGGCTGGGATCGATAATATAGAAATCCTACGTGGCCCAGCGAGTAGCTTATACGGTAGCAATGCGATTGGTGGAACGATTAACTTTTTAACTAAAGCACCAAGTTTAACGCCCACAGCAAATATAGGTTTAAGTGCCAGTTCTGAGGGATACCGCCGTTTAGATGCAGGTGCATCCAATACCTTTGATAGCGCATATGGTGAGCATGGCTTAAGGATTTCCGCATACGCGAGTGATCGTGGTAATAGCTGGCAAGATCACGCCGAAAGTAATAAACAAAGTGTGACTTTAAGGCATGATTGGCATATTTCAGATGCAACACAACTGAAAAATATTGTCAGTTATAACCATCTCAAAGCGGATATGACAGGTAGTTTAAATACAGATGACTATAACAAACGTCCGGGTTATAGCTATCAAACATTTACCTATCGTGAAGTTGATGCAACTCGTATCTCCTCGCAACTCAGCCATAGCTGGAGTGACCAACAACAAAGCCAAGCGACCTTGTATTATCGTGATAATACGACTGATCAAAACCCTAGCTATAGCATCCGCACAGATATCAAAAATGGTAAGCCAACTGGCACTTATAGCGGTCAAACAACTTATAATGCATTTCAATCTTATGGTTTGAATTTACAGCACTCGATGAACTTCGACCAAGTAAAGTTGATCGTTGGTGCGATGGCTGATCACTCACCGAATCAAGCCAAAACCAACGATATAGAAGTGTTCCGTGATCCAAACACCTTAGTTTACACAGGTTATAAACAACGCCAATTACTTCGCGATTTTAATGTCGATGTCAACAACCAAGCTCTTTACAGTCAGATAAATTGGCAGGCAATAGAAAATCTAAAATTAGTTGCTGGCGCACGTTATGACTGGATCAGTTATGACTATGATAATAAATTAACACCCTCTAAAGTCACTGGTGCGCCTGATGAAAAACGTAACTTTCACAAAGCCAGTCCTCAATTAGGTTTTGTGTGGAATATAACCCCTGATATGGACCTTTATAGCAACTGGTCACAGGGCTTTGTTCCTCCAGAAGTGAGTAGCTTATATGGTGCAAACCTCGTTACACCTGATCTAAAAGAGGCAACATTTAACAATATTGATGCGGGTTTGCGCTTTAAGCTTTTTGATGATCGTCTTGATGGAGAAATCACTTTATATCGCTTAAATGGCAAAGATGAAGTCATTAGCTATACCAAACCTGATAATACACGCGAACCACGTAATGCGGGTAAAACGCTGCACCAAGGTGTTGAAATTGGTGGGACATGGAAAATTAGCGACTTGTATGATCAACGCCTGAAACTTTCTGGTAGTTGGTCAAAACATGAATACAAAGAGTTTCAGCCATCTAGTGTTTTAGATTACAGCGGCAATACCATGCCAAGCGCACCAAAAACATTTGGTACAGTTGAATATCAAATCAAACCTACGCCTGAACTATTACTTTCGGCCGAAGGTGTTTATGTCGGTTCATACTGGATTAACGATGCTAATACCGAAAAATATGATGGACACACCATTCTAAATTTACGTGCGAATTACCGTAAAGCTGCATATGAAGTTTATGGACAAATTCTAAATGCAACGGATGTTCATTATGCGGAAAGCACTTCGTTTAGTAATAACCAAGTCAACTATACCCCAGCTGCGCCTCGAACGTACTTAGTCGGTTTAAGCTATCATTTCGGGAAATAAAATATGAATGCCAAGCAACTTAAGAAGCTATTGTCTCTGCACCGTAGTTTTGGAACAGTTCTCGGCATTTTAGTTTTATTGTGGGCTTTAACTGGTGTGTTGCATCCTATTATGAGTGCAACACAACCTCAGCCTGTAAAACGAATGCCACCATCTCAGCAACTTGATTTGCATACTGCAATACCTGCAAATCAAGTATTACAGCTGCAAAACATTCAACAGTTTTCAGCATTACAAACGATACAACTGACACCTGAGCAAGTTGCCTATCGTATATTGAAACCAAAGCAGAATATTGCTGAATACTACGACAGCCGAACTGGTCAAATCATTAAAAATGCAGAACAATTTAATGTAATTCGATTAGCCAATTGGTACACAGGCTTATCGAAACAGCAGGTTGTTTCAGCACAAATCATTACGAGTTTTAGTGATGATTATCCTAGTGTGAACCGTCTGCTTCCCGTTTGGCGTGTCAATTATGACAATGGACTTAGAGCTTATGTTGATCCGTCGCAATCAAGACTTGCAACATTGTCAAATGATCAAAAAATGTGGATGGCGAAAATTTTCCGCCTAGGTCATACATGGACTTGGGGTGATCAACCTTGGAAAGGTCAATCACTGATTATGCAGCTCGCCTTGATTGGAATCTTGTGCTTAGTTTTTATGGGGTTTGGATTATTTTTTAAAATTCACAATCGTAAAAACCATCGACTACGTCAAAAACCTATTCGTTTTTTACATCGTTATCTAGCGATTAGCTTAAGTACATTTATCTTGTTATGGGTCATAAGTGGTTTTTATCATATTTGGAATAAAAAGTCTGAAATACCTGTATTTAATCCTATTTTTCATGCACAAGATTTAAGTCCTGACGCGTGGAAACGAGCTACACAACATCCAGTTCAGGGTCTAAGCATTGTACCTATTACATTTGGTCTAGATCGTAGTCATGCAGCGTGGTTAATCCAATCGGCAGGCAAACCTCAGTTGCAAGGAAGTATGACCGCAGCGAATGAACATGATCATCACCGTCACTCAAAAGATACGACACCGGCGATTCAAGTGATTGATGCATACAGCTCGGAAGATTTAGATATCCTTGAGCAAAGTAAAAACTTAGCAGCAAGTTACTTAAATCTATCTATTCATCAATTCAAACAAGCAACTTTGATCACAAGCTTTGGTGGTGAGTACGGTTTTATTAATAAACGCTTGCCTGTCGTGAAAGTAGAAACGAGTTTGAGTAATCAACTTCGAGTCTATATCGAGCCAAGTAGCGGTGTGATCGCAGCTCAAGTCACGCAACAAGATGCTTTGGAAGGATTTAGCTTTGCTTATCTACATAAATGGACATGGTTGCCAATAGATAAGACACTAAGAGATATTCTTCTAGCAACCATTGCTGGATTGATTGCTTTACTCGTCATTCTCGGTTTCTTCATTCGAACTAAACGCTAACAACTATCAGACTGATCTGTCTTTGATAAGGGAGTTTAGTCACTAAACTCGCATCTAAATATAAAAAGAACCCATCACCACAGTCATGATCAATCCCGTTTCAACTAATTCAATCGCTGCACCAACGGTATCACCAGTAATCCCGCCAATTCTTTTTACAAATAATGATCGCAAAATAGTCAGTAGAAAAATCAAGCAAATAAAAACTACAAAACCCAACCATTTATACAGACAAAGAAATGGCAATGTAATGACAAAAACCATCCAACCAGCTACTTTAGGTAGATAATCAGTCAAAGAGCTGCCCAAACCTTTTTCACGTACATATTGTGTTGTTAAAAAAAGAAATAAAGGAACACAACGTCCTAACACAGGAAGTATCAGCAAAAAGTAATTTAAATGCTGTTCTAGTAGCACATATAAAGCTGCAAACTTTAAAAGACAAACAACAATTAAACTGAGTACACCCATCGGGCCACACGCAGGGTCTTTCATTATTTTTAATGTGCGTTCTGGATCACCAAAACCACCCACCCAAGCATCAGCAGTATCGGCTAAACCATCAAGATGTAAACCGCCCGTTAGCCAAATCCATAACACAAGAATGATACTTGCAATGAGTAAGGTTGGAAGTTTGACTAAGAGAATTGAACAAGCAAATAAAATAAGACCGATAAGTAGACCAATAACAGGATAAAAAAGAATGGCTTGGCCATTTTGTTTTGCACTTGGCATCGTTTTTAGTTCAACTGGTAGAACCGTCAAAAATTGCAAGGCAATCCAAAAAGGCATCATATTTAATCAGCTTCATTCAATAATTTTTAATTGACAGATTATGAAGAAATAAAATTGGGAATAGCAAGCCTATTCCCAATCAAAAAAGATCAGTAGATTATTACATTTGATAACATTGTTTTAATTTTAAATAGTCATAGTAGAAACTATTTGAGTCGGTACGCGCATAATCACATGATGGCTTAAATAAGGTTTCTTTCTCGTTGTAGAACATTTTTGACCAAGGTGTTCCCCTGAGCATTTTGGTAAATATCCCACTGTAAATTTGCTGCCATAGGAGAAACCATTTCACCTCGCCATGCACTGTTGTCATAGCTATAGGTCTGACGTAACGGCAACGGTTGCATCATTTTATTTAATCCCAAACTTGTTGCCAATGGAATAACGATTTCAGCATGAGCGAATCTCAAAACTGCACGATGTGACTGTTTTCTTTCAATAACTGCATCAACTTGACTAAAAAAATCCTTTTTTAATCCCTGCGCCATCACACTTGTAACACCATTTGATTCGGTAAAACTTGGGCCTTTAGCATAAAAATCATCGGCATCGTTGAACTCTGCATAAAATTTTGCGGCATCCGCTGGCATGTATTTATCAAAACTCACGCCTTTAAGCTCAGACTGCATTCCACCTGAGATCGAATACAACTCATAAATATAAGCAGCCGCATCTACAGCACTAGCAATCTTATTCTTTCCTTTACCATTTTCAGTCACGGTTTCACCTGATGGAGCAGTTACGGTGTATGAGCCAGTGTTCAAAAAAATATATCCGCTTGTACCTAATTTTTTAATAAATTCAGGTTTAAAAATCGGTGTTAATACACGCATTGCAACCTGTTCAGCACGCGTATTTTCAGCCAGTTCATCTAATTTATTAGCTAAATCAGCATCATCTTCTTCAAACTGTTGATAAGCCTGACTTGCATCATAAATCGCTTGTTGCTGTACAGATAAAGGCTGTGTTAAATCTTGTTCTTGGTTCAAGCTGTGAAAGTAAAGTTTAAAACGGTCTACACCACCATCTTCAATCGTTGGAACACTACTACTGGCTAAACTGGTATACGAAAGCGGTGTAATTTGGTTTTTAAGTTCAGGCTGTTGTTGAATCAATTCATTTGTAAAGAATTTAGCACTATCTATTGCGCGATCTACACCAGAACTTTGTACTAAAATAGACGCTGGTTGAGCAGCTGCGGTTTTAAATAATGTGGGTAAACGTTGTAATAAACGATCCGCAATACCGCGATGTTCTTGAATCCCAACCATTGTTTCATTGCCATAACCAAACTGACGAATACCATCAATACCATAACCCAGCAAAATATTTGCTTTCATCATTGCTTCAATATCTGCACCCAATTGCTCACCTAACGGCGTTAATGCATTCTCGGCTTTGGCTTGTTCCCATAAATTATAAAGCGCTAAATCATATTTAATACTTGATAAACCTCTAGAGCCATGACGAGCAACTAATTCAGTGAATACTGCTTGATAACCTTCAGGAATTTGCTCATAGGTCTTTATTTCTTGCTGTGGTTGGTAAGGTGTTTTGGTTTGATAAAATTTAGATGAAATATCTGTATCAGGAGTTTTTTGCGAATTTTGAGAATCATCACTATTACAAGCCGTCAATAAAATACTGAGATATAACACACTGCTTTTAAATAATATCTTCATAATTAATTTACTTATAGATAAAGAAATGTCATGTATCTTAGGCAGTCACAATGACAGTTCTATTACATCGTTAAAATAAAAAATATTAAAGAAAAGTGGTCAAACTCGTTCGATAAACGTCAATTGATCTAATGATTTTAATAATTCAATTTGATATAGATTGCCTAATTCAGCTGGCATTTTTAACAAATCATTGAGGTGTTGCTCTCTAGCGAGGCAGGTTAATAACTTGATGACACCACCATGCGTCACAACTAATGCATTTTTCCAATCTTCGGTTTGCATTTGAATTGAAATTTCTTCAAAACCTATCATCACGCGTTGCTTAAACTGGGCTAAAGACTCACCATTTGGCGCGTGATACTGTGTTGGAAACTGCCAAAAATTTGCCAACAGCTCTGGAAAGTTTTCATAAATATGCTGAGTAGCTAATCCTTCCCAGTCACCAAAGTTCATTTCCTTGATGTTCGAATTAACGATGAGAGGTCGTTGTATTTTCACAGCTAATCGTTCCGCAAACAACTGACAACGGCGTAATGGCGAAGTAAAAAGGACATCCCAAGATGAACCATTGTCTATATTGTTCTGAATGGTTGATTGCATCTGCAACCAACCTGGTTCTGTCAGCTCATCATCGGTGTGGCCACGCAAGGTATGACTTAAAGTCGTTTCTCCATGCCGAAGTAAATCAATCAGCAACCTTATCACCTGATACAGCTGCTTCAGCAAAAGTTGCCATTTGATTATGTAAAGTGCAAGCAAGTTGAATCATTGAAAGCGCTGAACCTGCACCACTGCCTTCACCTAATCGCAAGTTCATTTTTAAAATTGGTTGCGCGTCTAATTCTTTTAAAATGCGTTGATGACCATACTCAGCAGATTGATGTCCAAACAACATCCACGCCCGTGTCTGAGGCTGGATTCGAACAGTACATAATGCAGCAACAGAACTGATGAAACCATCAACCACGATTGGTATTCCAATCTGTGCACAACGGAGATATGCACCTGTCATTGCTGCGATTTCTAAACCACCTACAGCCGCAAGTATTTTCAAAGCATCATCAGCAACATGTGCTGCATGTAACTTGACTGCTTGATTAATGACAGAAACTTTATGTGCAAGCTGCTGATGATTAATTCCAGTACCAACACCTGTTAGTTGCTCAGCACTTTCATTCAATAACAGACTGGCTAATGCTGATGCAGAACAGGTGTTCCCAATACCCATCTCACCAGCAATAAAGATATCTGCCGCTTTAGCTCGAGCAAGATCAACACTCTCTTTCCCTAATCGCATAGCTGCAATGCATTCTTGCTCAGTCATTGCGGCTTGCTGTGCAAAGTTCGCTGTTCCAGAACGAATACAATGACGCTCAACGCCGGTATATTGGTAAGGCTCACCTACTGTTCCGCAGTCAATCACTTGTAACTGAGCTTGATGATGTTTCGCAATTACACTAATTGCAGCGCCACCTGAAGCAAAGTTTTGCAGCATTTGACGTGTGACAGCTTGTGGATAGGCTGAAATATTTTCCTCTACAACACCATGATCACCTGCAAAAATCGTAATCCAAGGTTGTTGAATCTGTGGATGAACAGTTCCTTGTAAACTCGCAAGCTGAATCGCAATTTGTTCTAAATCACCCAATGCACCTGTAGGCTTAGTCAATTGTAGTTGACGTTGCTCAGCTTGTGATTGTGCCGCGATATCAGGCTGTTGAATAGACGCTAACCACCAAGAAGCTTGTTCAGACATGTTATTTCTCATCTTTTAAAATCATCGGAAAACCTGCGACACAAAACATCACTTTATTTGCGATTTGGCCTAAAGCTTGGTGTAAACGCCCTGCTTCGTCGACAAAACGACGGCTTATTTCGCCCATTGGGACAACACCCAATCCTGTCTCATTACTGACTAAAATAATGTGTGATTTTAATTTCGGTAGCACATTTAATAATTTTTCTGTTTCTATCTGCTGCAAGGCGATATCTTCTGATAGTAATAGATTGGTTAACCATAACGTTAGGCAATCAACCAAAATGACATGATTCTCACGATCTAGCAGTTGAAGCTGATCCGCGAGTAATATGGATTCTTCACATAAATGCCAATCTGCTGGACGTTGTTGTTGGTGATGTTGAATACGTTGTTGCATTTCCTCATCTAAGGCTTGTGCTGTCGCAACATAAGTAACTGTCAAACCAGTATCTTTTGCAATTTGCTCAGCCAAACGGCTTTTTCCAGAGCGAGCACCACCTAAAATCAGTTGTAACATATTTAACCTAATCTAATTTGGTGATAAGGATAGAGTAATCCTTGTAAAATCTGAGCTTTATAATAGCCGAAACTTAAATATTTCACCTGAATTTTAAATGGTTTTATTGCAATGCTTTGAATACGATCCAACACTAAATCACTTTGCCAAGCATCGTTATACAAACCTAAAGTAATATGCGGACAATACTCAAGTGCAGCTATTTCATTTGAATATTGAGCGAGTTGCTGACGAATCCCATCTAAAATTTTATTGTTATCTTCAACTTGTAGAAATAATGCACTGCTGAAGCTATCCAACTGGTTAATTTCAAGTTCGAAAGGTTCTATTTCCAGCGAGTTTAATGCCTGAACCTGCTGCTTTAATGTATCAATTTCAAAGTCATCATCATAATGTGAAGATTTTGGCGTTAGAAACCCACAAACGAATAAAGTGATGTGGTACTGCCGTTGATTAGAATCGATCAACAAGTCTGAAAATTTTGTTTTAATATGATCGAAATACTGAATAACTTCTACTTGATCTATTTCGATATACCACACAGCAAAATCTGAACGACCATGATGCCATTCAGGATAATCACGGCGTTCAGTTGAAATGAGCTGAGTAGATGCTTGTAATAACACAACTTTAAACACTTATAGAAAGTTGTGTTATTCAAACATAAATGACTTTAACAATTAAAGCGCTTTTCGTGTATCGCTTTAGGCATATTCAGGATTAAGTTCTAAACTCAAAAAATCGAATTGAATACCTGTTTCTTTCAATTCATTTTGGATGCCTTGCACGACCAAACCTGACAAAACTTTCTTCTGGCTATCCGTAATATCCATCTGAGCAATATTTTTGTGAAGATGTTGTGCTACCTCTTCACCATCAAGATTTAAATTTTTAAGTGCATAAACATAACCATACACCGCACCTTTCAATAAATTTTGATAAGGAAGTGCTTGATGAATATGATTTTCAATGCTTCCAAACACACGCTCATTAAAGTTAAGCTTTCGCAGCGGATCACGCGCGACACGTTCACATGGATCTTTATAAGCTGATCGACACGAGTTCAGGAAACTTTCAGCCATACGATCTAGTTCTTTGGCTTGATTCGGTACAATATTAACCAAACCTAGTTTCACTTCATCGACAACCTGTTCCGCATATTTCTTGATCTTTGAATCAGCCATTGCAATACCAATCATTTCATGGCCGATGGTACTTGCATACCACGCTAGCATTGCATGACAACCATTCCATAAACGGTTCTTAATGATCTGAATATCTGAAATTTGATCAACCAAAATCATTTGGCGCATCTTACTCAATAATGGACTGCGATTTTCAACATAAATCGGCATATCCGTTTCACTATGGAACAAGATTAAGTCCATATTTTGTAAGAACTGACCTGCTTGGAATTGTCCACGCATATCTTCCAGACAGTTAGTAATTTGCTGTTCTTGCTTTTCCGTTAAAGCAGTTTCATCAGAAAGCTCGATGGTTTCATCATTAAGATCAGACTGATACTGCTTAAACAGACGATGCTTAATATTTAACTGGCGATATAAAGCTTGATCGGTGAGTTTTGAAACCATTCTGTTCACAACGGTATCACAGAAGTAATGTTCACTTAAAATGTGCTCAGCAATATCTTCATCTGTAATTTCAAGCAAAGCTTCTCGAATATTTTTTAAGACTAAATACTTGGCACATACTTTATTGAGAATAATCAGGAACGTGATCGGCTCATTGTTCTGCATATCCTGAGACATAAAACGCGCCAACAGCCCTTTAGCAATAATTTTTGCTTCAGATGCAATCGCCTGTTCTGGGAGACAAAGTGCGATTAAACTCGATTGCATATACATCTCGAGCATTTGTTGTTCATTATCAGCATCAATCACGCTTAGATTTTCAATACGTTCATCATAAGAAGACTGACCAAATCGAATACTATAACTGCCAAAGCTATTTACAGACTCAAGATATAAACGATTTCGCGTAGATGCTAACATTCGTTTTGGACGTGTGTAGCCATCCCAATGCGATAAAATTTGGGCAATATACCCACCACCAATTGCCCCGAAGCCATGAATACCAACAGTAAGCTGATTCAAACTTTGCGGAAATGGTTCTTGTAAATGTGGCATACCGATTTCGGGAGTGTATTCATCCAAAGCATTCAAAAATTCATACATGTCTTGATAGTAGAATTTTGCTTTAGACAACATTCGGTCATTTGGTTCTTTAATATCTTTAAATAAAATCGTGATACCGCCTGCATCACTCGCAGAACAAATACCATTTTCAGAATCTTCAAACATTAAACATTGTTGTGGCTGTAGGTTTAATTTTTGCGCCGCTTTTAAAAAGATTTCTGGATGAGGCTTACCACGCTCTACTTCATCCCCACAAACCAGTAAATCGAAAAACTTATATACATTTGCATTAATTAAATATTCTTCAGCGATTGCTCTACGACTTGAAGTCGCAACAGCCATACGCAAACCAGACTTGCGTAGTCGCTCTAATACCTGAATGAGACCCTTTTTAATCGGTACACCATTCATACGAACTGATTCTAACTCTAATTCATCAGCGCGCTTTCTTATTTGCGCGTAAGGTACATCCTCACCATAGAACTTTTTCGCTAGTTCTTCAGCAGTTCGAGCACTCAGTCCCAAACATTGCATTAAATAGTCATCAGAGAATTCCTGTCCAATGAGCTCTTCTGAAGCTTGTTTCAATGTTTGAAAACGTAAACGTTCCGTGTCAAACATCGTCCCATCCATGTCAAAAAGCGCTCCTTGAACAGGATAATCATGAAAAATAAGCATTTGTACTCCTTTCTTTTACTATCGATTTTTATAGATTAACTAAAAAATGAGCATAAAATCCGAATTGTAAATAAATGAAATAAATTTGATCAAAAAACAATCAAATCATTTCAAATCCACACTATAATTGTAATTTATGGGGAAGTTAATTTGCATAACCATATAAAATATGAGTGCTATTTGATCATATGGATCAGTCTATAGAGAGATTAAATGTCTAAGGCCTTCAGCCAAATTATGTTGATTAGACTTTAAAAAGTAAATAAATATCCAAAGCTATGATTATCACTGAGACATAGTTAACCCCCATGTCTCAGTTGCAGCACCTATATTATTTACGAGATTTAGGCTGGTTGAGCCTCTGATTGTTGTTATGAAGCTTTGAAATAGCTCTCGAACTTATTATAAAAAGTCTCTCGATAACAGTAGTACAACATCGCCGTTTTTTCTGGCATTGGAATTAACCGCTGGCTTTCATAACACATTTCTTCAACTACAGCCGCATACGGCTTAACGGTATGATCAGGTTCACCTACAATTTTTTTTGCTTGCGAATGTTCAAAAATATAAAAACTTAGTAAACGAATGGTTGGACGTAAGAAACCTTTACCAAAAACTGACTTATCACCAAACAGTAAGTGCCAACCTAGATCTTGCTCATCTCCTTCGTAATAACGGCCTAAACGATCACGTTTCCCTTCATAAATTTCGGTATAACCGACATCTTTACCGTCAATCCCGACAATCAATAAACGTTGATGATCATCTGCCAGCATCTTGTCAAAATAAACCTGTAAATCTAGTTCTGACTTATTCAATTGCCACTGAGGAATCACATGCGGTTCATGCATCCATTGGTGTAAAAGCGGAATATCTTGCGGGTATTGTACTTGACGCAAATAGTATTGCGTTCCGTCTTCATAGTATTCGAAATAGTCTGGAAGTTTTTGTGAAAGCGTAAGCATTATATAGTTCCTTGCTTTTATCATTAAATGATAATAATAATTGTTTTCATTAAATGGTGGAATTTATTTTTCTTGTTTTTTGTTAATTTAATTTATTTATAAGAGCGTATTCGCTTCTACCTTGAAAAGCTTAAATAAACGCTAAAAGCTCTAGTGCTGTAAAAATAAAAGCGAAAATGATCGAACCTAACCAAATCAAAATGAAATATTTTCTAAATAGATAAAAACTAAGTACTTGTAAAAAAAATGCTGTTGTTAGTATCACGAATAGCCATGTTAAAGGTCCAACTGAAGAACCTTCATAATGACAATTCATTAGCAATGAAATCATCAGGAATAAAACTGTTAGCCAAGGCAAAACTCTTTTAAGATTTTGATTTAACCCATCGTATTTCAGATGCTTCTGACCAAACTGACTCAACATACAGCCCTGCATCATGGCAGCTAAGGACCAAAACAATGCTGCAAAACTCATTTTATCTCTCCAGATACTTTAAACTTTTTGAGATAGAACAGGATTGCTGCGATATAAGCCAAAGCAAGCAATAGAAAAGCAAGATCAACACCTGCCAACCACCACTGACCATGAACTGTACTATTTAATAAAGATGCTTCAGGCACGGTGATAAAACTAATGATTGGAATCATGAGCAAGACCAATGCCGTAATGATCAACAAAGATAAAATCGCTTTGCGAACACTTAAAGTTAAGCTGAATAACAGGCTCAAAATCCAAATCATAAAAAAAGTAGCCACTTCATAGCTGCTTCTGCTTTCAAACGTTGCAGGCAATATTCGCCCAGCGAATAAATAAGCTGCGGAAGCCAAAGGAAGCCCTAAAAAGGTAAAGAAATTCAATTGTTGTACTAATTTATAACTAAAATGATTTTGGGCTTTGATTCGCTTCTTTTGCCATAGCAATGCTCCTGCTATCAACATTACACAGCCAATAATACCCATGCACGACAAAATAAAACGCATCCACATCGATGCAAAATAACCAAGATGAATACCATACGTCGATGAGGCCAATTGAGCTACAGCACTTAAGTTTCTTGGCTGCTCAAGTAACTCAGCCGTATTTGCCGCAAAAAAATATTGAGGTGTATTTAAGGTGATAATATTTTTATAATTATATTCAAAACTAATCACCGCATCCGCTGTATTGGGTTTTCTTACTTCAAATTTATCTAAAAATGCCCCTGTTTGTGTCTGAGCTGGTAATTGCTCAATAAATTTTTTAAACGGCTGCATTGTTGTAGATGACGATGATGTAGAGGGTTTCGCCATCTCTATATACTGCATTTCATTATAAAATTGAGGAATCCCTGCTTTCCCATAATGCTGCGACAGTCCCCACGGCAATACTAGATAAAATAGAATCAATAAGCCTGTAAACCCCATAATCAAATAAAAAGGAAACGTCACAATGCCCGTTATATGGTGTAGGTCGAGTAAAGATCGTTGTCCTTTATAAGATCGGAAAACAAAGAACTCCTTGATGATTTTCTTATGAGTAATAATCCCTGAAATCAGGCTAATTAAAAAAATAATTGAAATAATAGCGACAATAAAACTGCCAATTTTGCTGGGTAGCGGATACAAGGTGTAATGCAATTTAAACAATAAATCACCACCCAAAGTATCACGTACTGGATTCAGTAAATCGCCAGTGAGTGGATTCTGTAATTGTTGATGCCGTCCATTTTCATCTTGCCATTGTAGTAAATTGACAGGCATTCGCTCATTTGCAACGGTGACTCGCCAACGTTTCGCATCTTCAGCGTGTTGGTTAAGATAATCAAAAGCAGTTTGAGCGGACTGTTGAGTAGATGGAATATGTTGAATACGACTCATCGCTTCAGGTTGCGCCCAGACATTCAACTCTGTACGAAAATAAGCGACGGAACCTGTAAAAAATATAAAGAAGATGCCCCATAAAACAACAATGCCAAACCAGCTATGCACAATGGCTTGTATTTGACGAAAATTCATTAGGTCATTCCCCATCTGTTTAATAACCAATAACCTGCAAGAAGTAATACTCCTAAACTATTCATACTCCAAAACCAAAGTTTAGATATCACCGCAGTGGCTAATACCACATAGAAAATGAAGAAAATAAAACTTAAAAATACGGCCAAATAGACGTTTTCTGCTGTCGCAAACGGTAACCAATTTGCCAAAACCAAACTTAGCCAAGAGCTATAACAATAGGCTGCAAGACAGATGAAAAATACTCTGCGATAAGTCAGATTAAATTTCTCTTGTTTTTCAATTCGGCTCATCTTAATTACCTTGCACTCAAAAAAAGCTTAGAGAGAAAGAAATACTCATTATCCAATCAATATTTCTTTCTCAAATTTTATTAGTAATTAATTGTATAGCTTAGTCCATAGGTACGACCTTCAGCAGGTAAACTTGATAACTTAGCAAATGAGACAGCCGATTGTTGGCTATATACAGTACGATAATCTTTGTTCCACACATTATAGACACCAAAGTCTAAGCGCCCTTTTCCTACAGGGAAATGTGTTAGCACATCCATGGTGGTATAACCTGTAATTTTTGCCGCTGAGTTTGGAAGGATATTATCGTCAGTTACAGCAACTAAATCGTCTTTGGCTGCTTTATCTGTACCTTTAACCGCTAACATTTGTACGCGAACGCCATAACCCTCATCATTATTCCATTCACCAAAGACTGTTCCTTTGGTCGGAGAAACTTGGTAAGCATTGAGTTCACGCCATTTCCCAGCAGCATCTTCGTATTGTCCACGGGTATAACCGAGTGTTCCGCCGACTTTAAAATTTTCCATGAATGGATAACTTGCAGTGAGCTCTGCACCATATACACGTTGATCTGCATCAGCCACACTAGCAGAACGGTTAGCATTAAACTGTACAACCTTATCGGACGTATTATAGAAGCCTGTTACACCAAGATTTAAACCATCATCTTGGTTTAAACGCCAACCCAATTCATAGCTATTCACTGTGATCGGTTCAATATTCGCTGTTGAAAGCGTATAAATCGCAACATCACGTAGCATACGTTGAACATCTGGATAACTGAAACCTTGTGAGAAGTTCGCAAATACTTGCTGATCATCCGTTAATTTGTATACAGCGCCTAAATTGAATAGAAACTTGTCTGAATTGGTTGAGTCACTTGGAATGACGGTCAAATCAGCACTTTGCCCTTGAGCTGCTCGTTGAGCTTGTCTTGATGGAATATAAGCATCTGTATCTGCTTTGATATATTGATAACGCGTGCCTGCTTGGATATTTAAACGATCCGTCAGTTCATAATCAGCTTGTAAAAAAGCACCGATATTTTGAATCGTTGTATCAGGCCCAGCACCATAACTTTTGCCTGTACTTGTATAAGTTAGACCATTATCCAATGCATTCAGTAAGTCATAGTATTGATGATCTTTTTCATGATCGTAATCTAAACCATACGTTAGTTTTAAGGCACGATCAGCAACGCTTAGTTCTTTTTGAAGTGTTGAGCGAAGCCCAGCAACTTCAATCTCAGATTGTGATTGGCTTGCAAATTGAGTCAGTGCATAAACAGGGAAAAATCGTGCATTTTCTTTGCGGTAGTACGCCTCAAGATTTAAGGTTTGCCCTAAAAACTCTTGATTTTGATATTGCGTATTTACTGCATAACGCTCAGTAAATGGTTGATTATCTAGTTTCAACCCTTTGACTGCTTTATATGAAGGATTGTTTACGACATCGCCCGTATAATCGCGTCCATATTCTGTGTCTTGCTTGTCTTTATAATATTGCGCACCAAAGCTCAAAGACTGTGTATCTGTTAAATCAATATTCACGCGACCATTTACATCGATTGTGTCGGTATCTTCACGGCTGGTCTGGTATGGATCGGTTGCGATACGCTCTCCCTTACCATCGAATTGAGAACCTCGACTGGTAAAGTTCGCACCTAAGAAACCATTGATATTGTCTTTATCGAATGAAACGGTTTGTCCAACTTCATAAGCTAAACCATCGCCACGGAATGTATCAGATGAAGTGATTCCAACTTTGGTTTCAAAGCTCAATGGTTTTGATGTATCAGCACGCTTGGTAATGATATTGATGATGCCACCTGTAGCACCAGAACCATAAATACTTGTAGCGCCTGAAATGATCTCAATACGTTCAATCATACTCGGACTAATACTATTGAGTTGTCGTGATACATCACGTGAACCTGTCTGAGATACACCATCAATCATGACCAATACATTACGGCCACGCATCGTCTGACCATAGTTACTCGTAGTTCCACTACTTGGTGCAAGTGATGGAACAAGTTGCGCTAATACATCAGCAACTTTACGTCCCGCCGTTGCTTGCTGCGCAATTTGATTATGGTCAATGGTTTGGACAGTCCCCGCAATTTCTGCAATATTTTTTGGTGTCCGCGTAGCTGTAACAACGATTTTCTCTAATTGTGCAACAGGTTTTTCCTTAGATTCTTCAGTAGCAACTTCATTTGAACTTGTATCTGCATAGACATGCTGAGCAAACATTGCCATAACAGCAAGACAACATGGTGTCATTTTAAACAGTACTTTTTTCGCCCCAAACTCATTCTTCGCTTTCATTTTCTCATTTCTCCAGAGCCCTAATATCACTCAAAAAATATCCAAAAGGCGACTCATCATACTAAATTTAAATATTAATGAGAATGATTTTTATTAAAAATAGTATTCATTAATTTCATTCAGACGAAAAAAATTGTCTTTTTTGAGTTTTTCCTCAGTTTCGAGCTGTTGAAACTGCTCCAAATATTGATGTGCTGTCTCAATCGCCAAGACAAAAACTCCATCTGCATCAGCCACTAATAGATCACCAGAATGCACCGTGAACTGATTAATATAAATTTCCGTGTCCATTTCAACCAAGCTCTCCCCCTCATTACGCGTGGTTAAGCAACTGACAGCATGTGCAAAAATGGGAAGCTTTAATTTTAATAACGCCTGTCGATCAGTAATAGCACCAAGCACGACAACGCCAGCTAAACCACAATGAATCGCTGCGACACTTCTTTGCTCCCCCCAACATGCACGCTGTAAATCATATCGTGCATCAATGATGAGGACTTCGTTCGACCGACAGCTCATTAAGACATCTCTTAATTTGCTTGCATTTTTTGACTCAAGCCGCGCTGTCCTAATCACACCGACTAGCCTTTGTTCAGGAGACATTGGTAAAACATGTGGAATATGCCCTTCATCCAATACATGCCCAATGGTCGAGGTCGCGATATTTTTATACGCCTCTATAAGCGCTTCTAGGTTTATGTTCTGGTTCATAAAATGTTCTCATTTGATCTGTTTAGCTGTGATGGACAGTTGCGACATAAAGTTTGACCAGCTTCATCTAACTGAAAATACAAACAGCACTTTTTTCTCATATAGGTTGCAAGCTCTGGATGCCAGTGACTCCAAAGACGAACAAAAGGATTTTCAGCTAAATGAAAACTTTGAGCTGAACGTATTTTGATGAGCTGTTGTTGTTGCTGTAATTTTTCTTGCATCTCAGGACTTATGTTTTGCTGTGTCCATGAGTGATAGAACTGCACCACACGAACCGCAGCATTTTCCCAAAGCAAGGCATAAGACACTCTTCCAACCTTAGCGATCTGTTGAAACAAACAATTGAGCTGATCAAAAATCGCACCAACATCCTGCAAAGACATCACTTCAAGAGATAAAGCCTCAGTGTTTGTCAACTGCAATGTCCGATCCCAGTACCATTCACAGTGTAAGTTGACAGCTAAGATTGAACTCTGCCATTTCACAAAAGTTAAAGATGCCGCCTGGCAATAAAGAAAAGGTAAGATCCAAACAGTAGACCAATATTTGACAAATAAAGAGCTGGCACAGCTTAGGTTTTTAGCATGAATACGTTTTGCAAAGTCTTGAAGAGTATTTTCACAAATCGAATCATCAAGCAAATCTGCTAAAGTGATCGCCTTTGTGTCTAAGTAACACACCTCCAGTTTCAGATGTTTGCGCAACGCTGAAACTGGCGTGGTTAATCTTGCTTGATTAGCACAGTAACTATTCATGCATCGCTACTATGACTGATTGAAAACTTGCCAAAGTGGATTGCTCGTTTTTCCGATGCCTGAAGGCATACTGCCTATTCGAGTCTCTTGTTCAAGCAACGGTCGAAGCAATTGTTTATAAGGCCAATGTGGTGACTCAAACAACAAACATTGTAATTGCTTTCGAATTTCAGGCTGAAAATCTAATTGTTCCAGTATCTGTTGCAACTCAACAGCCAACACCTTCCAAAATTCACGCACTTCAATCTGATAATGTTTCGCCAAAGTCTCGACAATACAGCCAAGGTTGACTTGAATGCCTAAAGTCTGAATGTAGAACAATAATTCTTCGACTGAATCATGATAGAGCGTATTTCTAAAATCATGTGGACTTAAATAATCTGGATCATCCAAACCATTTTGTAATACCCACGGTAAGTAAATACGCAATGAGTCATGATCTCTAAACATCAAACCATCAAATTGACCATCTTTAAACACCAGACATAAATTTTGTCCATGAATTTCTCCCATCAACCCCAAACGGAACAGACGTAAATTCACTTCAAAAAAGCATGCACATAATTGGGCGAATTGATCTAACACCTCGACCGTTCCATTCGACAGCCCTTGTCGCTGCAAAATATAATCAAACACAGTGGGCTGACCTGAAATCTTGTGTCCCAGACTTGCCATTGGAATCAGTTGATACGGCTGCTGCAATAATTCAGGTGGAATATGACGGCGTTGAGCGGCTAAATGTGTCGGTTTCTCTACAAATAACCATTCATTATCAGCACTTCGATCTTGCTGCTTTTCTGGTAAATAAGACCACCATTGAGTTTCTTCACATAACCATAATTTTTGTTGTAGCACAGGATCTTTTTGCTGTGCTTGTAACAATAGTTTCTGGTTTTTCTCTCCATTAATCATTTTTACGATCGGAAGAAAGCGTAATGAACCAAGTGCTTTAATCCCTATCGGCAATTTCAGACTTTCTTGTGGAATATACTCAGACAATAAACTTCGCATTGAAGCAGTGGCGTACATTCCTTTTGAAATAAAATTCAATGGCTGACAGATACCTACAGCGACATCCTCAGCAAAGAATTGTTCAAATAAATGCTTGAACTGCCACGGATGCACAGGCATGGCGATATGCGATTCACTCAATCCGCGCTGGAACATTTCCTGTTTCAGTTGATGTCGTTCGGCGCGATTAATGAAAATTTGGCGAGGCTGTTGCGTAAAAATATCGTCAACACCCTCACCAAACATCATTTTGTCTTTATGTACCGCAACCCAGTGGATACTGAGTTCCTGCGCAAATTCAGGACAATATTGCAGGTATTCCTGTTGACTCAACCCTTCCTTCAACTTGGATAAAGGATGATAAGGACGATCCCGATAACCCGCATATTGCTCTAAAATACGAAATATCTGTGCGGAACTTTGATGCATCAACTCGTGTGTATTCACTTTGTGTTGTTGCAGCAAACGATATTGCTGCAAACACTTCTGGATCTGATCTGCAAAATTTTGAATTTTATTCGTCTGACAGTGCTGAAATACCCCCATATCTTGCAAATATTGGAATAATCCCAATAGTTCAATCGACTGAAGTTGACCCTGATCATTCATCTGATCTACTAAGAGAATTTCAGACTCAGCAAAAAAACACCAAGGTTGAGCAATACCTTGATTTACAGGAAAAAAGACACATCGCTTTGATTGCTGCTCAAGTAACAATACAAAGTATTGCTGCTCAAGTCGTTCATTAAAATATGGTTCTAGATCAATATCAAATCCACTGAGCTTTGCTTGTGCTGTTTCAAAATCAACAACATATTGCTCAGGAATCAACTCCTCGACCAATAAGGCATTCACAAAATCTTGTAAAATAGTTCTGTCGGTCAATTGATAGACAGGTTGAAGCGCATTCATAAATAACCTCACTTCACCTGAGCTTTAAAAGGTGCTAATGGGTTATCAACAAACTTAATTTGAATACGACCATCACCAAATAAGCGACGCTTGGTCAATGACTCAATACGTAACTTGTCGGCAAATACATCAAAGATTTGATAACGCTCAGTATGTTCAGGATGTTGTTGCTGATACTCCTGAATTACATCCGCTGCCCATTGCCAAAAGTCCTGTTCTGCCACCGCATAAGTTTGATTTAGAAAAATTGCAATGTCTGTCAGCGCCACAAAGAATAGACATGCACAACTAAAATCACGAATCCCATCCAAGTCGTCAGTCAAAATAAAAGACATACTATTGGTTTTGGCATGTTCAGGCGGTAACTGATCGAGTTCAGGCGCTAATTCTGGATGTGTCAAGTGTGCTGGGCTATAACGTACACCATCATGAAAATCTTTTAGCAACACTCGGGTTGGCCAACCTTTTTCATGTACCAAAATAATATTTTGCCCATGCGACTCCGTTGCAATACCTTCAGCGAATAGCAAATGAATCAGTGGGGTAATGACAACTTTCAATAATTGACGTGTCCATTGTTCCACACCGTATTGCTGTATCCACGGTGCAATTAAGGCTTGCCCATCTTTTTGAATATGGCTCACCCCATTCAGTGGAATCGCATCTTCACCTTCACGTAAATATTGATGCACACTTTCACGCCATAAACAGCCAATTGTTCCATAGGCTTGTTTTGCATGTGAAGCAGGCAAACGAGTGAAATCCACACTCAAACCATAAACTTCACGCAATACCGCAAAATCTAATTTTTTCGCAGTTTCACTTTGATCAATCAAAGCTTGCAACCAGTCAGTAATGATTGGCCCGTTCATCACAGTATGTTTTGCCAGTACTCGTGAACTCGACGTATTGGTTAAACTCATCGAAAGTTTGATATATGGTTTTTCTGGATGCTGCAGATTCGTCACAGTTCTTAAGGACTGCTGTGCCAAATAACGATCATGGCTGTGACCTAAATACATAATTTTTTGATCGGCAATTTCTTCGGCAAAAATTGAGATAAGATGATTTTCCCATTGCCAAGGATGAACTGGAATCCACACATAATCAGCGCTTTCTTTAATTGGATTTTTAAGTTTTTGC
This sequence comes from Acinetobacter sp. NBRC 100985, assembly GCF_000241225.1. Lineage (NCBI taxonomy): Bacteria > Pseudomonadati > Pseudomonadota > Gammaproteobacteria > Moraxellales > Moraxellaceae > Acinetobacter > Acinetobacter sp. NBRC 100985. The sequence goes on from NZ_BAEB01000038.1 coordinate 164,759, forward strand.
TGAAATTGGACTAAGTCTTGTGAATTTAGTTGTGCCTTAAAAAATTCTTTTCTATCAATACTATTAGAATGGTTTTCAGCAACAATATCTTTATGTATAGCTAACCAAACGAGCGCCATCGGTTGTGCAAATTCAACGCCATAACGGACATTATCTTGTAAACTGAAACCAACTCGTGACTTATAACAAGGATGATATGGATGACCATCCATTAAATAAGATTCGAGAATATCGTAAGGATATTGAATTGCAGGCAAGGCATAGTTTTCAAAACACACTTGTGACTGTAAATCGTGAATATATGTACGTTTTAATTCAAAAATGAAATCTTCAACTTTCGCGGCGTCTGTAATTGAACGCAGAATTTCATCTATGACTTGATTCAGACGAGCTGGTTGCTGCTTACCGTGCGCATCTTGGCGGAGAACATCTTGATCACGCGCCAATCGAACTAAGTTATAACTATATTGACGCTGACCAGACGCTTTATATTGCACCGTTTGCTGTTGACGATCCTGCACCTGAACAATAAAACTTTCACCATCATGATCAGCAGCAATGATCTCTTCGAAAATAAGCGCTTGTAATAATTGTTTTATTACACGCTGTTCAACCGCTTTCGACTGTTCAGATTGTGGTTGTTGCCATGCTTGAAAGGTATTTTGAATCAGATGTGTATTTGATAAAACTGGATGTAATTGTCCCATGTTGATCTTCCTAATTATTTAATTCATTTTGTGTTGGTCTGGAAAACGCCATGCATAAGGCAAAGCGCACAAGATAAGCACAGTACAAAAAACAAAAATTTCTTGAATGCCTTTAAATGTGTCCAGCGCTGTATTTGAACTTGTTTGAAAAATGTCTTGGCGTAATTGCAGATATAAAGCAGCAAGTACCACGGCAACTGCGGCAAAAAGTCGACGGAACAGATTATTTAACGCAGCAGCCTGAGTGACCAAATGTTGCTGTTGCTGACGTAAACTATTTAAACCTGCTGTGGTTGAAGGCATATAAGACAGTCCCATTCCCAAACCATGCAACATCATGCAACAGATAATGAACCAGACATTTTGTATAGGTGCCCATGCAAGCAATGCAAAAGACAATGCGGTGATGATGAGACCAAAGTTCATGATTTTTGACGCGCCGTATTTATCGAGATATTTTCCCGCAGGCTGACTACATAGACCAGTCACAAGTGCGCTACTCATAAGGGCAAAACCCGTCCAGAGCGGACTCAGCTTTAAACTCTGTTGAATCCATAACGGTACAAGCAACATACCGATAAATAAACCAACCGTTTGTGCCACACAAATCATCAGACTAAATCGAAAGCCTTTTACATCGAACAATGCTGGTTCAATCAATGGACGAGTTTGGACTTTTTGCCTTCTAACAAACTGCCAGAATGTTAGGACACAAATGCCAAGCAACAACCAATAGATCGGTTGGACTAAATCTGCAAATTGATGAATCTGACTTAAAGTAACTAACAGCAAAATAATGCTTGTACTTAGATAGATGAATCCAAGCCAATCAAAGGACTGATTCATATCGCCTTGTTCTTTAGGTAGATAAAGATAGCCCAACACTAGAGCAATACAGGCAATCGGCAAGTTGATAAAGAATAAAGCCTGCCAATCGAGCCAGACCAAAACTAACGCACCCAACATCGGCCCGATTGCCAAAGTCAGCATGATCATCGAACCCCATAATCCTGTAGTACTGCCTCGTTGTTCAGTCGGTGTAACCAAAAAGATCAAGCCCAGCGACAAAGGAATCATGAGACCGCTGCAAAAACCCTGCAAGGCTCTCGCGATAAGAACAGACTCAAATTGATTAAATAATCCACCAATTGTCGATGCCAAAGCAAAGCACAACAGTGCAGTTAAATAAGTTTGTCGTTTACCAAAACGTTGACTGAAATAGCCAGCGAGTGGCAAGCTGATACTCATTGCCAATAAAAAAGCAACAACGACCCAACTCGCCCAAATCTCTCCAATTTGAAAATATTGCATCAATTGAGGAATTGCTGGGTTAAAACTACTATTATTTAAACTTACTGTGCCTGTTCCAAGCATCACAGTAAGTAAGACATAACGCTGCAACCCGACTTGAACAGATTGAGCGGTTGGTACAGAAGATTGCTCCATACACTTTTCCTCTGTACAACCTAGTCAATATGCTCTGATAGTTTTAACTGTGAGTAAAACGTTGGCGAAGTATGTCGACGCTGATCTGATTTCTGAGAAACACGCGACAGCATTGAGTCAGCTAACTGTGCATGATTCCGCACTGGTTGATCTAGTTTTACAGATGCAGCAACACCAAACTGTTGGTAAGACTGAGCCTTATCGAGTTTAAATAACTCCCTACCCAAAAGTTGATTGGCAATCGTCGCTGCTCGATATGCACCTAGACCGAGGTCAGGTGTTCCAACACCATGATGAAACACTTCCATATTCTGTAAGAAGATCCTCCCATCACCTTGATACTTCACTTCAAAATCTGAGCTAACCTGCCAACGATTTGTCTGATCAAGTGAAATTAAAGACTGTAAATTTTGTAAAAAAGCAGGCTTTGGATAGCGATAGCCTGTAGCAGCAATCACACAATCTGCATCAACCAAATACTTCTCATTTTGCTGATGCTGCTCAAAACGCAAACGTATTTTTTGATTTTCTAGTACTTCTGCATACTGTAGCTGATGATGCCCTGCCAAAGTCACATCTGTATTTTGACCACCAATACTACGATGATAAAGTCGCTCGTAAATGTCACGAATCGTTTTACTACTAATCCCTTTATATAAATTTGCCTGTTGAACAGGTAACTCAGCTTTCAGTGCGGTAGGTAAATGATAGAAATAGTGCATATAATCAGGGCTAAAATGCTCAAGCCCTAACGGTGTATTTTCCATTGGGAAAAAACCCGCTGATCGAGTTAACCAATGTAAATGGAAGTTGGCTTTCACCTGTCCTTGTGCATATTGACGATCAAATAAATCGATAAAAATTTCTGCCGCAGACTGCCCTGAGCCAATCAACACCACATCACCTTTTAGTTTTTCAGGACAACTTTTCAAATATTCAGCTGAATGTAAACATTGCGTTGTTTGTGAATAAATATGCTGCAAACTTTCAGGTAAATGCGGAACAGTCCCTATTCCTAAAACCAATTGACGCGCACGATAGCGCTGTATTTCGCCGTTGAATAAAACCTCAACCTCAAAACCACCTTTTACGGGTTGGACTTCAAGAACGCGACTATTAAATTGGACATTATCCAGTTGTTTTACAACCCATTGACAATAATGGTTATATTCTTGGCGTGGAATATATAAATTTTCACGGAAATAAAATTTATATAATCGCTGGTGATGCTTTAAATAATTGAGAAAACTATAGGGACTTGTTGGCTCGACCAAACTTACTAAATCCGCCATAAATGGGACTTGCAGTAAAGCATTGGGCAATTGCATACCCGCATGCCAGTCAAAGCCATCTTTTTGTTCAAAGAATTGATATTTAAGCTCACTTTTCCCCTGCAAAAGACTAGCAAGACTCAGATTGAAAGGCCCTAACCCGATTCCAATAAAATCAAGCATAGCTCACATCCTTCTGCTCTACGAACAGTGGATTTTGCAGCTGCACATAAACAGACTGATACTCAACAGGTGCGATCAGTTCATCAAGTTCATGTAAACGCGTGAGTAAATTTCCCTTATAAGGCAACGTCTCATTAAACAATAAACCTTGCAATAACGTACTTTCAGGATACTGTTGCAATAAATCTTGTAAGAAACCTTTAAGATGCTCAAGCAACTCATCTTCAGTGATATAACCAGTTGCACCAATTGCATTGATGATGCCAAACAAAGTATTGCCAAAGAAATAATAACTAAAACGCTCATCGACAAAATCTTTAGGTCCAACCGCAAACGCTTTCTCTTTTAGCTCTGGTAATACTTTTAAGATCTCAGTGGCAAATTCTTCGATGTAATAGAAACCTTGATTGTCACGTAGCCATAATGTTTTTGGAAAATTATTTTCCATTTCTAAGAGTACATTTTGCTGATGAGATTCAAAAGCCATACCATAACGATGATATAAATACATCAATGGCTCTAGGCTGACTTTAAGGAAGCGATTGAACCAATCCAACGCAATTTCAGAAAAATCAGTGTCTGAATGCGTTTTTTCAATTTTTGCAAATAATGCGTTAAAGCGATTTAACGATTTACTTGGATGATCTTGGCAAAGTGATGCAATACACGTCACTTGCTGCTGCGGATGGAAAGGTTGATCACGGAAAATACAAATACTTTCATTCACTACCTCATTATCTATTTTTAATGCCATCCAAGCTGGGTCATTGACTGCTTTTAAACTTGGGCATTGTTTTAAAATATTCTGACCGTATTCACTGTGCCATAGGCGATGAGTTAACTCTCCACGATGACACTCTTTCGCCAAATTAACGCGGATTGAATTGGTAATCATCACAGAAAGTGAAGGTTTGACCATCCACGGTGCACTAAAGCTTGCTAAAGTACGAATCGATGTTGTCGGGAAAAATTGCCATCCTCGTAAACCAAGATCGATCAATTGACCCGTTTGCTTGAGTCGTTCAAACCAAGATTTGCTTTGTAAATAACGTGCTTGCCAAGGATGTAAAGGCAATAATTTATATTCAGTATGCGTTTTTAATAGATTGAGATCATTTTCAGACAGATACCATTGTAAATTCGTTTTAAGCTCTTCGGAAATTTCCTCGTTTGTGGCTGACCCTTCCGCAATGTAATCCTGATGTACAAACCAATAATGAAGTTGGGTTTGTCCTTTATGTTCTGGCGAAAACTTCAACCAATCCTCATGTACAAAACCCGTTCGACTTTTAGGCGCGGGATGCATGCTATGCCCTAAAATCAAAGCTTGTTCGGTTTCAATAAAGCTTTGCCCTGCTTTCACAAGATCATCAAAATCATGTTCACGCTGCATTAAAAACTGCTGTAGTGCATCTCGGCTTTGAATCCACTTTTCAACTAGAGAAGCAGCATCTAAAGGAATTGATGATTCAAAGACAAGTTCTTCCAACAGCAAGCCCACGATTGCAACTGGGCTAAATGTTTTAATCTGTCCTTGAATCGTTATTTGTGGGAGAGCATGTAACCGATGTCGCCCAACTCGACTGACATAACTTAATGGGAAATAGCATTGGGCTTGGATAGAGTGAATCGGAACTGATAACAGCGTCAAACCTTGGCTAAACGCTTGTTGTTGGGGACTCTGCTGACTTTTATTTAGCAAGTGACCTTTGCCAGTTTCTTGCGTGTAAGCGTTGACGAAGTGTTGTATCGCCAACCGATTGGCAAGTGATTGCATCAGACTGTATCCTCTTATCGAGAGAGTAGAATTTATTTTTCGTAATGTTTGAGCTCTAAACACACCTCAACCACAATTAATCATGATTAAGATTATGCTAATGATAATTATTATCATTTAATAATTCAATTTAATAAATCACCCTAAAAATACAGACTTAAATATATGAATTAACTGAATTAAATATAAAATTAAGATTAAAAAGGATACAAAAAGATAATAATTATTCTCATTAAATAAAATGATGGTTTTAAGATTCTCAATAGTTTTTATAGATAAATTAATATTTTAGTAATAACAGCTATTTAGCACGTTTTATTCACTTAAATGTCTAATACATCACTAAATGAAGCACCAAGTAATTTGGCTAGATCATGAGGATTCAAACCTATATCTAAGCCCCTTTTCCCACCGCTGACATAGATTTTTTCAAGAGATTGCGCCGTTAAATCAATTACTGTTTTTAAACGCTTTTTCTGCCCTAATGGACTAATCCCACCGACTAAATATCCTGTTAATCGCTCAGCGTCTTTAGGATTCGCCATTTGAAGTTTCTTACACCCTACTGCCACTGCAACTTTTTTTAGATTTAATTGATGATTTACTGGAAGTACTGCAACGTAGTAATTTTTTTCGTCTGTTACCATTAAAGTTTTGAATACTTCTTCTACTTTTAAATTTAATTTTTCAGCAGCTTCCAAGCCAAAACTTTTGGCATTTGCATCATGTTCATATTCATGAATTGAGAATGGTATTTTATTTTTTTCCAGTAGTTTACATGCAGGTGTCATTTTCTTTCGGACTATTCGTAATTCATTTGATAAGTGGTATTAGTGTAGCATTATTTATAAGAAATCTTAAACTTGCTTAGGCTATTTTAGATGTAAATCTATTCTTGATATCTCTATCTTGAACCTCATATATTTTCTAATAGTGAAATGAATAGGCTCTATCAGTTAATGAGTTACAAGCATAATAATTTAATGGCAATGCGAGAAAGCTATTGGAATGATGAATCATCTTCTACCGTTCACGCTGAAAAACAGTTTCTGAGGAATACTTTGATTGAGGAAGGTATCTTTGAGAATGCGACTTTAGATGACACGAAGTATTTTTTCTTCACATTACCCAGTATTATTATCGTCAAAGCTCATGCCTTAGGCTTTCATCACAGTCATGTGAAACGTATGTTGATTAAACATATTCACAGCAACCGCGCTGCATTAATGCGTAAATCAGTACTGAAAATTCAGTTTAAAATATAGGACATCTGTATAGTTAAGCTAGATTTAGGATGAAAAATCTACTTAGGCTATTTTAGATTATTGATCTATTCCACAAATTTAGACTGATAATTCAAGAGATTGAACTATTTTAATACGTTCAAAAGCTGTAATATCCTCTACACTTTATCTCTCGGCTTTCAACCATCCGATTTCAGCATAGGATTTTTCTTTCATGTCAGATCAGAACGATAAGCTTAAGAACCTAAAAACCTCGTCTGTGGATCGTCGCTTATCTATCGCTAAAGCCTCTTTACTTGCTGGAACACGCTGGGCAACTGCAAGTGCTACTTCCCTTTTCTCTAGTGAAGAAGAAAAAGAGAAGAAACGTAAAAAAGCTATGGCTGAACAAGCACATTATTTAGTTTCTGAAATTGGGAAATTAAAAGGTTCAATCGTAAAGATTGGACAAATGATGGCTTTATATGGTGAGCATTTCTTACCTGAAGAAATTACTCAAGCACTCAATACGTTGAATAATCAAACCGTTGCCCTTGCTTGGCCTGCGATTAAAAGTCATTTACAAGAACAACTCGGTTCTAAATTAGATGATTTAACGATCGATCATGAGCCGATTGGTACTGCTTCCCTCGCGCAAGTACACCGAGCAACGCGTAAATCAGATGGATTAGAGCTTGTTTTAAAAATTCAATATCCGGGTGTCGCAGAAGCGATTGACTCAGATATGAATCTATTCAAGAACATGCTGAAGCTTACCCGTATGGTGCCGCAAACTCGTGAATTTGATCAATGGTTTGATGAAGTCCGTGAAATGATGCATCGTGAAGTCAACTACGATATTGAAGCAGCGACAACACGCCGTTTTGCTGAACGCTTGAATGATGATCCACGCTATATCGTGCCTCAAATTGTTGATGAATTCTGTGCTGAAAAAGTTCTATGTATGACTTTTGAGCGTGGTGTGCCCATTAATAGCCCTGTCATGCTTTCATTGCCTCAAGAACGCCGTAATCAACTGGGTGAAGCTTCGCTTGAAATTGCTGTTCGAGAGTTATTTGAATGGGGTGAAATGCAAACTGACCCGAATTTCGGAAACTATCTTGTTCGTCTTGGCAATGGTGATGATCTAAAAGATCAAATCGTTCTCCTCGACTTTGGTGCAATTCGCCAATTCGACGACAATTTACTTACGGTTGCTCGAAATCTGATTCATGCAGGATATGACCACGATAAAACGGCGATGGTTAAAGCAATGACGGGTTATGAATTCTTTGACGGAATGCCAGAAAGTATCAAACCTGGGATGGCTGATGTTTTTCTAATCGCGACAGAAGCGTTTAGTTGCCCGAGCAATAATCCTGATATGCCAGCTGGTGTAATGGATGAACAAGATCGTTATGATTGGAAAAAAAGCCAATTACATAGCAGAGTGATGCAACAAGCTGCGCAGTCTATGGCTTCGCGCTATTTCTCAGTTCCACCTAAAGAATTTATGTTTATTAGCCGTAAATTTATTGGTGCTTATACCTTCATGACTGTCATTGAAGCAAAGACTAATGTTCGCAAAATGATTCGTCAATTTGCATAATTTTCGCTAGAAAGTCATTTTGACCAATCTGATTTGTCAGTTTGGTCAATTTTTTTGAGTTAAATTTTTTCATATTTTTTTTAAATCTTTTAAAAATATATACTTATAAAACAACCTATCCATAAATCACCCTTTATCATTCTCAAAACAGCACGTCAAAGAAGACATAGTTTTTTTACTGAGAGCATGTCAGCATAATTTTACAACCATCCTCTAGGATAAAGTCATGTCGAATATGATGAATAAAGCTCAAGGCTTCGGGCTATCTTTAATTACCAAAATCGCAGGAAGCGAAGTTCTTGATCAACTCAAATTAAGAAAATTTGTTGAAAAATCATTATATCAGGGTTCAAAAACAGGTTTTAAGGTACTTACTAAAACTCAGAAAGCATTTAAGCCACAACCGATTGATAAGCAACGCCTCCCGAATCAAGTCAATAAAAACCTATTTGACCTTGGCTTAACAGAAGAACAGCAAATGACGTGTGATGCAATGTCACAGTTCGCTGAAGAAGTGCTCTATACCCTCGCACATGATGCAGATCATAATGCGCAATTTCCTGAAGAACTTTGGCAGCATTTAGTTGATCTTGGACTCAATTATTACGCTTTACCAGAAGCTTTAGGTGGCGTTGCAGCAGAACAAAATATTGTCAGCAATATCTTGATTGCTGAAAGCCTAGCAAAAGGTGATTTCAGCTTAACAGCTGGTTTGCTCAGTACATTTAGCGTTATTAATGCGATTACGCGTTGGGGTTCAACCCAAGTTCAATCTATGTATCTGCCTTGTTTTGCTGAAGATACAGATATCACTGCAACATTTGCATTTCAAGAAACAACACCAGCGTTCAATCCATTCCAGCTTAAAACTACTGCAACCGAACAAAATGGTCAGTTTTTCATTAATGGTGAAAAGAACCTTGTGATATTGGGTGATACAGCCGATGTTTTCTTAGTCAGTGCTGAGTTAAACGGTAAACCTGATCTTTTTGTTGTGCAATGCAATGAAACCATTTCAATCAAAGCAAATCCAGCAATGGGTTTGAAAGCAACAGAAACAGCAACACTTCAATTCAATCAAACCCCTGCATTACGTTTGGGTGATACAGATTTTGATTACACGGCATTTGTCGATCTTGGCAATTTAATGTGGTGCGCAATGGCTGTTGGTACATGTGAAGCGATTAAAGCTTACTGTATCAAATATGCAAATGAGCGAACTGCTTTTGGTGAGCCTATTTCTCATCGTCAAAGTGTGGCTTTCATGATCGCGGACATGGCAATTGAAATTGATGCGATGCGTATGTTGGTTCTCAATGCAGCAAGTTTGGCAGAAGCTGGAAAACCATTCCATCGTGAAGCGTATTTGGCTCGTCTACTTTGTGCTGAAAAATCGATGAAAATGGGTACAGATGGTGTGCAAATTCTCGGTGGTCATGGTTTTACCAAAGAGCATCCTGTAGAGCGCTGGTATCGTGATCTACGTGCAACCGCTATCTTACATTCTGGCTTACATGCTTAATTGACTATCAGAGGATCACAACATGAACTTACAAAGTCCTAAAAAATTCAAAATGATGGTCGATCAAGCACATGAAGTTGCGCTGAATGTGTTACGTCCTATTTCCCGTAAATACGATAAAGCTGAACATGCCTATCCTAAAGAATTAGACATGCTTGCCTCTTTAATTGATGGTATGAATGAGGGTGGCGAAGGTATTAATGCGGGCGCAGCCGTCGGGAAACGTGGTGAAACCGAGACTGGAAATAAGAATGGCAATAATATGTCAACAGCGCTTGGTATTATTGAAATGTGCTATGGCGATACAGGTCTATTGCTTAGCATGCCACGTCAAGGTTTAGGAAATTCGGCAATTGCAGCCGTTGCCAACGATGAACAACTCGAGCGTTTCAAAGGAACTTGGGCAGCGATGGCAATTACAGAGCCGGGATGTGGTTCTGATTCAGCTGCTATTCGCACAACAGCAACGCAAGATGGTGATGATTATATCCTTAATGGTGAAAAAATCTTCGTTACCTCTGGTGAACGTGCTGATTCAGTCGTCGTTTGGGCAACACTCGATAAAAAGCTTGGTCGTGCTGCAATTAAGTCATTCGTTGTACCTAAAGGTACGGCTGGTATGAAAGTTGAGCGTCTTGAACATAAACTTGGGATCAAAGCTTCTGATACTGCAGTGATTAGTTTTATTGATTGCCGAGTACCTGCCGCTAATTTATTAGGTAATCCTGAGATTGACGTGGCTAAAGGTTTCGCTGGTGTCATGGAAACTTTTGACAACACCCGTCCACTGGTTGCTGCTATGGCGATTGGTTGTGCAAAAGCATCTTTGGAACGTATCAAAGAAATCTTTAAAGACCAACTTGATGCGGACTATAAAACCCCTTATTTACAAACCTCGAATCTCGCCGCACAAATCTATCGAATGGAAGCTGAATGGGAAGCTGCTCGCCTCTTAATGATCAAAGCAACATGGATGGCAGACAATAAAAAGCCAAACTCTAAAGAAGCTTCTATTGCAAAAGCAAAAGCTGGACGTGTTGGCAATGACATCACTTTAAAATGCGTCGAGCTTGCTGCTGGTGTTGGTTATGGCGAAGATGAATTGTTAGAAAAATGGGCACGTGATTCAAAAATTCTCGATATTTTTGAAGGTACACAGCAAATTCAACAATTAATTATTGCTCGTCGCGAGTTGGGTAAATCATCTAGTGAATTGAAGTAATTTAAATAAAAAGGACGTCTATAGTGGCGTCCTTTTTTAATAGTATCGTTAATTTAACACTATCGCATCGTGACAAACTCTTCGGCTGAAGTTGGATGAATAGCGACAGTATTATCAAAATCGCGTTTTGTCGCACCCATTTTCAATGCGACTGCAAAGCCTTGAAGGATTTCATCCATACCAAATCCTATCCCATGAATACCCACAATTTTTTCTTCATCACCAACACATACCAATTTCATTTTAGTCGGCTGCCGATGTTGAGTAATCGCACTGTACATCGCTGTGAATGAGGAATTATAGATTTTCACCGCTTGCTGGCCATATTTTTTAATTGCTTCTTGTTCAGTTATTCCAACTGTGCCAATAGGCGGATGGCTAAACACAACTGTTGGGATATTCTCATAATCCAAATATTCATTTGGCTTAGCATTAAATAATCTTTCAGATAAGCGTCGACCAGCTGCTACAGCGACAGGCGTCAATTCCATCTTTCCAGTAATGTCACCGACTGCATAAATTCCCTCCTGTGAGGTATTTTGAAATTGATCGACAGCGATATAACCTCGCTCATCTAATTGGACATTTGCTTTATCCAAATTTAAGTTTGCTGTATTAGGTTCTCTGCCTGTTGCCCAAATGAGACAATCAACAATATGTTCTTCACCATTTTCTAAATGCAAAGTCACTTTACCATCGGCATTTTTTGTCACTTTTTTTGGGGTTGCTTGAGTGTGTAAAGTAATGCCATCCGTTTGCATAACGTCGACCAAAGTTTCACTCAGAAATGGATCAAATCGTCGTACAGGTAAATCCTTTCGAATAAATAAGCCAACCTGTGACCCCAAAGTATTCAGCACACCAGCAAGCTCAACAGCAATATAGCCAGAGCCAATGACTGCGACTGTTTGAGGTAAAGCGGATAACTCAAAGAAACCATTTGAATCAATACCATACTCAACACCATCTATATCAGGTAATGAGGGCTGCGTACCCGTCGCAATTAAAATATGGTCGGCAGTTAGGCGCTCATCATTTACTTCAATTGTATTTTTATCAATGAAAATTGCTGGCCCTTGAACCACATCGACTTTATTGTTACTAAGGCTATTTTGATAAGATTGATGAATTCGATCAATATAAGCTTGGCGATTTTTGACCAGTGTCTGCCAGTTAAAAGATTCGACTTGAGTGTTGAATCCATAATCAGGCGCATATTTTTGAATGCTCTCTGCTATATGTGCAGCATACCACATCACTTTTTTAGGTACACATCCTACATTTACACATGTACCTCCGATTTCTCCCTTTTCGATCAAGGCACATTTTTTTCCATACATGGCTGCACGATTTACAGATGCTATGCCGCCACTACCACCACCTATCGCAATATAATCATAATGTTTTGTCATCATCGCCTCATGAATTATCTAAATCTGCAAAATTCTTGTTAGATCAAAACTATAGATATACAACAACAAGATATAGAAACCGATGATTTTTAATTTATTTAATACAAGAAAAAAGCACTGCTCATTTCTAAGCAGTGCTTTCATTTGATCATGTCTTTAAATTACTCAGCAGCGACGACTTCTGCTTGAGTTTGTTCTAAAGATTTATCAACCACACCAAATTTTTTAAAGATTTTTGCACGACGTTTAGGATAAATATTCGCTTTATTTAAATCACCCTTATAGTGATCAAATACACGCTTATCCATCATTTTTGACCATAAAGGTGGAATCAATGCAGGCAATAACATACTTGCATAGCCACTTGGTAATTCAGGAGCCTCATCAAAGTGACGCAATGCTTGAAATGGACGTGTCGGATAAGCATGATGATCAGAGTGACGTTGTAGCTGATATAAGAACAAGTTAGTCACAATATTATTATTGTTCCAGCTATGTTCAGGCATGGTACGTTGGTATTTACCATTTTCATCTTTTTGACGCTTCAAACCATAGTGTTCAATATAGTTAATAATTTCAAATAAACTAATTCCATAGAATGCTTGTGTTGCTAAATATGGAATTACACCTTTACCAAAGATACCAACCATAGAAGCATGAAATGCAGCACTCATACCCCAACCTTGCAACAACTCATTGTCTGTAGACCAGAATTCTTTACCTTTACGTTTTAAACGTGTGGTTTCAATTTCTACAGCTGATTTGAATGAACCAATTACTGTACGAGGCCAAAACTCATAGAATGTTTCACCCATTTGTGAAGATGCTGGATCTTCTGGTGTTGCAGCACGTTTATGGTGACCATAAGGATGTTCTACACGGAAATGGTTATAGCCCGTTGGCACAAGTGCTAAATGCGATAAAATATGGTCAATACGATCATGCTTATGACTCAGCTCATGCGCAGTATTAATTGCAATACCGTTGATCGCACCCATCGAAATACCAAGTAAAATCTTATCTAAAAACGATGTTTCTTTACGACTTGTTAAATAGCATGCATAAAAATTTGCGGCATATTGCAATGGAATAAAGCTTTTTACTAAACGAGAGTAATAAGGATCTTTTTCAAGTAATTTAATGTCTTCATCAGTTGGATTATTTGCATCTTTACCAATAATCGTATCGATTGTTGGAATAACAATATGCAAAACAATTGGACCACCTAACGCAAAGATTTTTTTCAAAGGACGTGGTGCAAATTGATAGCCCGCTAAAATACCGATACCGATTACAGGCAAAGCTGGGCTAATTGCCCATAAATAACGTTTACGATCCAATTCAGTTTTTGATTTTGGAATGCTTACTGGCGTAAGTTCTTGCTCAACATTTACTGGCGCATTCATCATCTTTTCCATGTCTTTGTATATATATGTATATTTTCAGGAATTATGAGATGCATTACAGTTGCAAGCGTCCAAAAAACCTATGTGAAAGTCTTTGGCATCATCCACCCTGTTTTTGTCCTTAAAACACATATTGAGTTATTACATTAGCTCTCTATAATTTAAATGAACACATCGATAAAAAATCATATGGATGCTTTAAGTAAAATATTTGCCGATATTCATTTAAACCACAGTGAATATATCTACTTGAAAACACAAGGAGAATGGAGTTTTATCTGCCAAGATCAAACCGCTTTAATTGTTCATATTGTTTTAGTGGGGTCGGTATTTATACAGATTGATGGACAAAATAGTCTGACAGCCAATGCGGGTGAAATCATAGTTATCCCTTCTGGTAAAGCACATACAGGGGCTGACAATGCCATTACCAAGCTTGTTAATGCTGTAGACATATCTAAATTTTTTGATGGTCATAAAGAAGATGCTATCGAGTTTGGTACTGAATCATCCGAGAAAAATTTAATATTAACAGTGCGCTGTCAAATTGATACACTCATGGCACGCCCTTTTATTCAAGCGCTTCCGACTTTAATACACCTACAACATGGAGACACAAGTACTCCTGAATGGTTACAAATTGGTCTGCACTTTCTTGCTCTCGAAACACAAAATATTCAAGCAGGCCGAGATATTATTATTGACCATCTCGTAAATATTTTATTGATTAAGTGTATTCGAGATCATATTCAACAAATTTCTGATCAATCAGGATGGCTGAGTGCATTCAATCATCCCGAACTCAGCAATAGTTTAGCCGCTATCCATAATCATCCTGAAGATGCTTGGACAGTAGAAACTTTGGCTGAACAATGCTGTATGTCTCGTTCTAAGTTTGCAAGTTTATTCCATGAAGTCATTGGGGAATCACCACTAGCATATTTACAACAACATCGAATGCGTTTAGCGAGCCAATATCTACGCAAAAGTAATTATTCTATTCAGCAAATTGCAAATAAGGTTGGATACTCTTCTGAAACTGCTTTTAGCCAAGCATTTAAACGCACTTTTGAAATTTCACCTAAACAATATCGGCAGCAATATATTCAAAATGAAACATAAATAAAAA
>NZ_BAEB01000037.1:0-28504 GCF_000241225.1 Acinetobacter sp. NBRC 100985
TAGTGCCGCAAGACTTGATCACCACGATCACAGTACCTGATGACCTCAATGGTGATGGAATTTTGAACTTGTTAGAGGTTGGAGTTGATGGTGTATTCGAAGCCCAAGTTGGTTTAGGTGTAGATGCCGTTGCAGGCACAGTGGTGAATGTGAATGGTACGGATTACACCGTCACGACAACCGACTTGGCAAATGGCTTCATCACAGCAACGATTGATGCATCGACGGCAGACCCGATCACAGGTGAGATAGTGCTCCATGCAGAAGCGGTGGATAGCGAAGGCAATGTGGACATGGCTGATGCAGATGTCACTCTAACCGTATTGAATACCAGTACTATAACGGCATTTGATAATACAGATACTGCTATATTAGCGCCTGAACCATTGTTGATTGCTGATGATGCTCCATTAGGTAGTGAAACTTATTTAGCTTTGGTTTCACTTGCTGGACTTGACCTACAGTTAGGTTCAGAATCTATTGGTTTCTCTGTTGCTGCTGATCAAGAAGGTACAGCAACATTTACATATAGTGCATTACTCGGTGCAGATGTTTTATCTGACTATTCATTGGTACTACAAAAACTAGATCCAATATCTGGTCAGTGGACTTCTGTTTACGGTGGTGGTGAAGCTGATATTCTAGATTTAACACTGCTAGGTGGAACTCCGAGTGTAGTTATTGACGGATTGGAAGAAGGCACATACCGTGCGTTCATGACATACAATGGATTAGCAGGTATTGGTTTACTTGGTACTTTAACTGGAACCATGGATGTATATGACACTACCCAAATTGGCGGTTTCTATACAGAAAATGCAGATGGTAATGTCATTCTTGATATGAACACAAGTGGTGAGACTGATATTGTAACTGGAACGACAGTTGTTTCTGCAGTTAATGGACAAGCTGTAACAGGTGTAGATACAGTTATAGTTGGTACATACGGTACATTGACTATTGATCCAGATGGTACTTATACATATACACCTAATGCAGATGCTGCAGGTATAGGTCAAGAAGATGTATTTATTTATACATTATATGATCCAGCTACAGGGGATGCTGCTGAAGCAACATTAACAATTGATTTAAGCTCTGTAAAAGCAATTGATAACCTTGCCGTTGCAGAGATTAACCCAGAACCGTTACTTGTTGCCGATGATGTAGCCCTTGGAGATGCTTCTTACCTAGCTACGGTTTCTGTAGCAGGTTTAGATCTGCAATTACTGTCTGAAGATGCGATACAGTTTACTGTTGATCCAAACCGTGAAGGTACAGCAACGTTTACATTTGATGCATTATTAACAGCGAGTGTACTAAGTGATTATGCGATTGTTGTTCAGAAATTTGATGAAACAACTGGTCAATGGGTATCTGTCGGTGGTGATAATCCTGATGCTTCATTGATTAGTTTATCTCTCATAGGAGGTACTCCTACAGCTGTGCTTGAGGGATTAGATTCTGGTAATTACCGTGCTTTTATTTCTTATGAAGGTTTGTTAGGTGCTGGTCTAGGTGGAACATTAACTGGAACAATGGATGTTTATAATCCATTTATCATCGACGGATATTCTGTTCAGGCGATATCTGGTAACGTTATCAATGATACTGGTATCAATGGTGGTATCGATGCTGCAAGCAGTAATGCCATTATATCAATGGTTAATGGTTCCGTTATTGACCCAGCTGGTACTACGATTGTTGGTACATACGGAACTTTAGTCATAGATCAGGATGGTAACTATACATATACACCGAATGCCGATGGTTTGAATCTTGGTCAAGTTGATCAATTTACCTATACATTGCTTGATCCTGTAACTGGTGACACTTCAGATGCAATTCTGTATGTCCACTTAGATAGTGAAAGTGTGGATATGACTTGGAATGATGCTGATCCATCACAACCAGCAATTATTACAAGTCCGCTTCCTGTAGATGCAATGGATAACGTTGATTCGGCCTCTATTGATCTTGTATATCCAGTAACTCAAGAAGTACTAGATAATGCGATTAGCTATAGTTGGCTGTTAGGTGTTGGTGGTTTGGTAATTGGTGCAAATGAAGGAACAGCAACTTTCACTGTTGATCCAGGTAATTTGACTGACGCTATCATTTCCGTAGATTTTGGTTCACTTGCAACTGTAGTTGATGGTTTACATGTAGTTCTTACTCGCCTAAATCCAGATGGTACAAGTACTGTAGTTGCTGATAGTAGTGACATTGGTGTAATAGATTTACTTGGAATCTTTGGTTCTTCAGTTGAATTCCAAGTCAGTAATCTTGGTGCAGGAACGTATGAGTTGTTCATGGAAAGTGACACACTTCTTACCGCACTTGGTAGTGTAACTGCTGATATTACCTTGAATCACGGTGATATTACTCAAGCACCAACATTAGTTGCTGATACAGTCAATGGTAATGTTCTAACTGATGACGATTCAGCCGCTTATGGTACTGGTTACACACCTGACTACATCACGAGTACATCTGTTGTCACTTTTGTTGAATCTGAGAATGGAAATACAGCGACAGTTGCAGCAGGTACTCCAACAGTAATTAATGGGGCTTATGGCACATTAACTTTAAATTCGGATGGTAGTTATAGTTATCAAGCAACAGCTGATACCACAAATATTGGTAAAGTTGATAGCTTCACTTATACGGTAACTGATCCTGTGACTGGCCGAACAGATACTGCAACGTTACATGTTCAAATTGGTTCACCGGATGTTGAAATCACATGGAATACTACCGATCCATCACTTGATGCTGCTATTCCTGCACCAGTAGCGAATGCAGATACAAATGATGCAACTATAAGTATGGCTCCTGTGACAGATGCGCCAGTAGATGTGAATAGTGGTAATGTGACCATCGGTAACTTGGTCGGTTTCCCTGTTCCATTACCTGTCTTAAGTAGTACGGTTACATCTGATCAGTTTACTGTTGCGGCGAATACAGTAAATGATGTTCATGTACAACTTAATTACACTGCTTCACTAAGCTTATCGGCATTCCCTACAACAGGTTATACAATTCAGCAATTTGTTGGTGGGACTTGGGTGAACACTGTTTATTCAGGTTCAGCGACTGCTCTTGCTGGTGTTTTAGGTGCTCCTGCATATGAGGCTGATATTCCTCACTTGTCTGAAGGTACGTATCGTGTTGTATTTAGCTTGTCGAGTGCGCTTTCCCTTGGTGTTGTAACATTAGATTCTATCGTTACAACGACTGCTACACACACAGACACTTATACTCCTGATGGACAATCCGATTGGATTCAAGGAAATATTCTGGATGGTGATGTTTCTGGTGGAGTAGCTGACATAACTGATGGTTCTCAACTTTATGTCGAAGTATCACCTGGTGTTTATGAAGTCGCAGCAGGGCAACCGATTAATACTGGCGAAGGAACGTTGTATTTATATAACGATGGTTCATATTACTACCAAGCTCTTGATAGTGCTGCCAGTGCAACGATTGATACGATTAACTACAAACTTGTATCAGTTACAGGAGCTGAATCTTCAAGTACTTTAACGATTGATTTAAGTCAAGAGTTGAACAGTTTGGTTGTAAGCACCTCTGCTAATGAAACATTCACCTTAGGAGATGGATCAGATACATTAATCTTCAACACATTAACCGCGGCAAGTGTCACAAATGCTACAGGTGGTAATGGGGTAGATATATGGACTGATTTCCACTTCGGAGATGTTACGACTGATACACAAGCAGATAAGATTGATCTATCTAACTTGTTGTTAGGCAATGTAAATGCTCTGAATATCGGACAGTATGTAGATGTAAGTTATGATGCAGTATCTCAAACGGTTACACTCAGCGTTGATCGAGATGGTGGACTCGGTGGTACTTATACCGATACAGCATTGCTTCAACTAACAAATATGCCTACTGAAGTAACGTTACAAGACTTGCTCAACAATGGTCAGATTATCTACTGATAATTATTATGAAAAAAAGAGAACCTTCGGGTTCTCTTTTTTGTTTGATTTCATTGATAAAGAATTATGCTATCTTGTCTAAAATATTTATAAATTCTAGAAACTTAAAATATGACAACAACTTTGATTTCAGGAATTGATCAGTTAAAAAGTCAATTACTTGATTACCTAGAAAAAGTACAACTCTATACGCAAGTAGAGAAAACAGTCTTGTTTTTTTCATATGGAGAAAGAGAGGAACGTTGCAAAGTTTGGAATTCAGCGTATTCGAGTTTTTCTACTGCCAAAGCACAATTATTTAGTTTTTTAGATCAGCGATATGAAGCACAACAGTCTTTACCTGAATTTTTAAAATTTGACTTTGTTTTCAACGTTCAAAAAGAGCAATGGGATGATGTTGAGCAAACAGTGAGAAACCAATTTCACAATAATCACTATAGAAAAGGCATTAGTTTCGATGAAAATTTTGAATGTTGCTTCTTAGAGCAAGAACTTTATGGCCGAGCAATCATTCGAGGGTTAAGCTATGATAAACCTAACTTTTTTGATGAGGCTAATCTGAATACGAGTATCTTACGAAAATACGATGATTCAAAAAAAATAATCAATCTTAAAGAATTGCAACAGGTATGGACGTTTGATACCTATGCTATGTTCTATGAAAACAATCAATTGATTCAGTTGCAAAGCCAGTTCACCGAAAATGGTGTTCGATACTTGATGGAACCGAAGAAGCAACATTTTATAAAAATGATTAAGCAAAATGCAGCATTCATCACTTCACAGATTCAAGAAGATGGCAGATTTATTTATGGATGTTTTCCTGCCTATGATCGGAGTATTCGAAATTACAATACGATTCGGCATTGCACCACGAACTACGCTCTAATCGAAACCTTAATGATCGATAATCATGAAGGGCATTTAAAGAAAATAAGGTCAGCAATTGATTATGCCTTGGCTCATTTTTATTTCGAGCAAGAACCTCAGCTTGCTCATATGTTAGATGCAAGTGAACCAGAAAAATTAGATGAAATTAAGTTAGGCGCAAATGCCGCTGCAATCTTAATGCTCACTAAATATCAAGAGCTTACAGGAGATAATCAATATCTGGATTATGCTAAAAAGTTAGCCAATGGAATTTTATCAATGGTAAATTCAGAAGGTGAAACGACTCATGTACTGCATTATCCAAATATGGAATTAAAGCAAAAATTTCGCATTGTTTATTATGACGGTGAAGCTGCTTTGGCCTTATTGCGGTTGTATCAACTAAAACCAGAAGAAAAATTATTAAGTACAGTAAAGCTCATGTTTGAACGTTTTATTTCTGAAAGATATGAGCGCTATCATGATCATTGGCTCAGTTACTGTACCAATGAACTAACGAAAATTTGCCCAGAGGAAAAGTATTTTCTCTTTGGTATGAAAAACTACCTGAGACATATGATTTTTATTCGCAATCGAAAGACCAGTTATGCCACCTTATTAGAGTTAATGATGGCTGCGTATCAAATGATAGAGAGAATGAAGATGCTCGGTTTAGCAGAACTGTTCAAGCAATCACATTTTGATGATTTGAAAAAGCTTATCGAGTTTCGGGCTGAGTTCCAACGGACAGGTTTCTTTTACCCTGAAGTTGCAATGTATATGGCGCGGCCAGATAAAATTTTACATGCATTCTATGTGAGACATGATCGTTTTCGCGTTCGAATAGATGATCAGGAACATAATTTGTCTGGATATATTGCTTATGTTCAGCATTTTGAAAATGAATAAATTGAGGTTTAAATAAATGGATTTATCTCAAGAAATTAAAATAATAACGCAGATTAAATCTGAAGACTTTCAGCATTCGATTTGGCAAACATCGCTTTCGGTGGATTGTAATAACTGGATCGTTTTGTACCTTGCGATGCAAATGATTCAAGCTGAAAAATTAAAATTGGATCAAAGGATTGAGCTAGAGGGAAGTCGCCAAAACAACCTTTTTGGACGTTCAAAAAAACAAGCTTATACTGTTTTGGAGCTATTACAGTACATCGCATTTGCCCAACCACCAGAACTAGCTTTGCAATTATTGAGTCAGTTATTAGGTAGTCGTGAGCAGACACAGATCGCATTACAGCATGAATTAAAAAAATTTAAACTTGATACTCAAGTTCAAACCATTAGAGAACTTTATCAACTGGCAGAAGCAATTTTTTTAATGCCAATTGAGATCATTCAACAAGTCTTTCAGAAGCAGCTAAGCTTCAAAG
Organism: Acinetobacter sp. NBRC 100985; assembly: GCF_000241225.1. NCBI lineage: Bacteria > Pseudomonadati > Pseudomonadota > Gammaproteobacteria > Moraxellales > Moraxellaceae > Acinetobacter > Acinetobacter sp. NBRC 100985. Next base: position 6,233 of record NZ_BAEB01000037.1, read on the forward strand.
GCAATACGCTGACACCGATCAGCTCGATATTAACGTGCTCTCAACTAGATGCCGTGTTGTATTTGGAATATGCGAATAAACAGATTTATTTTTCCTATCGAGCAGAAAATCAAACCATTGGTATCTTTTGTTTATTTGATTCAATTCAACGCATTGATCACATTATTCCTTATTATCATTATTTTACAGAGGGATTGATTCCATTAAAGTCGATCCAAGCAAAAAGTGAATGGATCAATATCATCGGTGATACTTACTTTGGTGAGTTTTACACTGAGATTCGAAAATGCAAAGGAAATGATGACGCATTACAACGCTATGGTTATCAACATTCATTTGAAAAAATCAAAGCCTTTTTTAATGAAAATGATCTGAATATTGCGAATTTTGAGGCAGTCTTTAACTCAGAAAAAGATTCTCCTCTACAAGATAAGAAAGCATTTATTTTGGGTGCCGAAGTGAAAGAAACGATCCAAGAATTTAAAAGAGTTCATCTCAATACAGTTTGCCTCGGAAATAATCATTTAAAGGATTATGGCGCTGCTAGTTTACGATACACCTTACAGCAGTTTGATGAGGCGAATATCCAGTACATTGGTGCTGGATTAGATCAACAACAAGCACATCAGTTTTTTGAGATTAGAACAGTGCAAAAAACCTTTGCGATTTTTAATGGTTATTGGCATCGGGATATTGCCTATCAAGATTATGATTTTTATGCATTAGGGAATAGTGCTGGAGTCGCTTGTCTAAATACGATTTTATTTGAACAGATTATCCATTATAAAACACGTCATCCTAACCATAAGGTCATCTTAATTTGTCATTGGGGTGTTGATTTCAAAACAACTCATCCAGAGCAAGAAAGTCTAGCTAAATTATTTACCCAAATTGGCGTTGATCTGATCATTGGACATGGCGCGCATACGATTCAGCCGATTCAATATATTCATGATAAACCAGTAGTTTTTGGGATAGGAAATGGGGTGTTTAATAGCAATGGTGAATATAAAAAGCATCAGGCTTTACCTTATGGCATGATTGCTCGTATTAATGTTAATGAAGAAATTGTGCAACTGTATCCAATTTTTACAGACAATTTAGAAACTTTTTGGCAGCCATATCCTGTGAATGAAAAACAATTTAAGCAGGCAAGTGACTATCTAACGCAACATTTGGATCAAAGTCATTATCAATTTAAAAAGAATGCATTAGGTTCTTTTATTGAGCTGAAAATCTAAGGGTATTTTGCATAATTTTGCAAAATAGTATTCAATTGTTCTGAGGTAAAACCTAAGTTACGTAGACCTCCGCTACCTAATTTACAGTCGTAGCTGGTCATAATATTGGTTGGTGTACTTTTCTTTGCTCTCGGTGCACAAACATGTCCTAAACCAAAAGCATGTCCCATTTCATGGATACTTGCGGCTTGTGTTTGATAGTTGAGTCGTTCCCAATCGATCAAGATAAAAGGCTGTCCCTGATTTCTAAACCCCCAACTGGTAATATCGTCGTACTTGAGTTTTTGATTGTATGCGTCATAAATAATGAAAAAAACTTCTTTGCTTTTACGTTTTGGGAAACAGCTTTTAACAGCGCCAGGAATGTTGTCGGGAATGAGGGCAGTGGGCTGATTCAAACGATTTGCCAATTCACATTTTCGTTTGCTGAAGTCTTGATAAGAGTAGTAATGATTGATTCTAAACTTAAAGATTTTTTGATTATCTTCATCAAGGAAGTAGCGGTTTAAAATCTCTAACTCTTTGTACATTTGCAAACGCGTATCAAATACTTTTGCTTCAGGACGATTGGTCGTGTAGACAAAGCTTACATAGACGACGGGAAGATGGCTTGCTGCGTCAATTTTGTATTTATACGGTGTAATTTTCACCGGTGGTTTTTTGGTGGTACATGAAGCTGTAAAGGTCAGACATAAGGCTGTAAGCAATATCAGTTTTGATCGCATTTTTATGTTCCTCTGTCCATCAATTTTTAATTGTTCTTTAGGAAATTCGTTCTGATTTTCAATATGCTAACAGATTTTTTGAGAGGAAATTGTGAAAGATAGTAATGAGTTGCATCGACAGATTTTAGAAGTTATTGCTTTAATTCCCTATGGGAAAGTAGCAACTTATGGGCAGATTGCAAAGTTAGCGGGTATTCCTAAGCATGCGCGATTGGTTGGTTACGTTCTCAAGCATTTGGATCAGGAGAGTAGTATTCCTTGGCATCGCGTTATTAATTCACAAGGAAAAATAAGTGTGATGCGTATAAATGAAAAAGGAGGGAATATTCAACAACAATTATTGGCCGATGAGGGGATTTATCTTTTAAATAATAAAATTAATTTAAAGGTTTTTAGTTGGATTCCATAAAGCTAAAAATAAATAGACTGATTTGTATAAAAGGATATTGCCGTTATTTTATTTTTTAATTACAATAATTATACATAAAGAATACATATGTATATTTGGTAATTAAATGAAAAAATTAGCTGTTATTTGTGGGATCGCTGCGCTTAGTTTATCTGGATGTGCGAGCATTATGTCTGGTAGAACTCAGACAATGACATTTGAGAGTACGCCAGAACTCAGTAATATTACGATTTTAAATAAAGCAGGTAAAAAAGTTCATGTAGGACAAGCACCTGTGACTGTAAGTTTGAAAAGAAGCTCAGGTTTCTTTGTACCTGAAAAATATACTGTAATCTTTGAAAAAGAAGGCTACGAAACTAAAACTGTGAATGTTTCAGCACACGTAAATGGTTGGTATGTTGGAAATATTGTTTTTGGTGGCTTACTTGGTTTGTTGATCATTGATCCTGCGACAGGTGCAATGTATAGCCTAAGTACAAAAGATACGAATGTCGTATTAAATGATCTTAAGAAAGAAAACCTTCAAGCAAATACGCAGTCATTAACTATCGTTTCTACGACTGAATTACCAAAAGATGTATTAGAAAAGGCAAAACCAATTCAATTAGCATCAGAATAAATATAAAAAAGCCAGTATCAAGATATTACTCTTGTACTGGCTTTGATTTTAAATTAATAAGATTCGATGGTTAAATCTTCATAAATATAATTAACGCACGATCAAAACAGGAATATGACTTTCTCCTAATACTTTTTGGGCAACGCTACCTAATATAAATTTTTTAATGCCTGTACGACCATGTGATCCCATAATAATAAGATCAGATCCTAAGTTCTGTGCTGCACCGATAATTTCTTCGTGTATTGAAAAACCTTCAAGTATTTGTGTTCCAACGGTTAAGCCAAGCTCTTCAAACTTTTTCTCTGCTTTATCTAAGTTTTCTTGTACATAACTGCGTACGCGTTCGATCAGTTCATTGCTTTGACCAAGTTTAAGATAGGCATCAGCTAGATAAGGGTCTAAGGTCATCACTTCAACGACTGTGATTTCACTATTCAGTGCTTTTGCGAGTTGTGCAGCTTCTTGGATCACGTTTACTGCAATTTCTGAATCATCTATGGCAACGAGGATTTTTTGATAAGTCATGGTGATTGCTCCTTATTATTACTGTCTAATTGCTTGTGAAATTTTTGTTTAAAATACTGTCTATGGTTTTATATTAAACTGATTATGAGATGAATAAAACCTAGTAAATTTATAGGGATAGTTATTATTTATAGGAGTATGGTTAAGCCATTACGGTGTTTTAAATATATGAAATTTCCATAAAAATACAGTGTAGGTATACACATGATTTATTTGTAAAAAGTTTGATTAATCTTTCCTTAGATGCTTGAGAAGGGTTTCCACATCATCCGTCTGCAATGTTTCACGCATTTTTAAAATCTGCTTTTCATCAAAGTCATAGAGTTTGATCGAGAGCAATTTTTCAATATCAGATTCGGAGAAACGGTATTTGATAATTTTGGCAGGAACTCCGCCAACAACAGCATAAGGCGGCACATCTTGAGTGACCACAGCACCTGTGGCGACCACAGCGCCTTCACCTAATTTAACCCCTTGCATGATCATTGCTCGACTGCCAATCCAACAACCATCAGCAATCACAGTATCACCAGCGGGTAGAAAGCTGCGTGTATCAAAAGGGAAGGTCGAAATCCAATCTGGGCGATGGAGTTGATTGCCACCCATCATAATCACGCATTCAGCACCAAAACAAACAAAGTTACCGATATGGAGTTGATCGATTGGCTTCTCAGGCAAAGATGGTTTGTCATGTAAATAACGGACAACACAACGTTCAAAACCCTGATCCCAATAGGCTGAGTAATAAGAATAATTACCTTTAATATGGATATTCGGATTTTTCACTGTTTTGGAAATAAATTCGAACTCACACCAATGTTTAACAGGAGAGTTGATCAAAGATGAGTCCATTGAATTTCCACAGTGTATCTTGAGAAGAAAAACCCCTCAGAAGAGGGGTTGATGATTTGGAATTAGAGATATTCCACACTTACGATTTCATATTCAACTTCACCTTGTGGTGTCTGAATTTTCGCTTCGTCGCCTTCACTCTTACCTAAAAGACCACGCGCGATTGGTGAGTTCACTGAGATTTTATTGATTTTAAAATCTGCTTCGTCATCACCTACGATTTTGTAAGTTTTGCGTTCTTCAGTATCAAGGTTTTCAATAGTAACTGTTACCCCGAACACAACACGACCATTTTGCTCAAGGTCTTTTACATCGATCACTTGGCATGCGCCGAGCTTACCTTCGATATCTTGGATGCGGCCTTCACAGAAACCTTGTTGCTCACGAGCAGCATGATATTCAGCATTTTCTTTGAGGTCACCGTGTTCACGTGCCTCAGCAATTGCCTGCGTGATACGAGGGCGATCCACTGTTTTTAGCTGTTGTAATTCTTTCTCTAAGGCAACCTTGCCTTCGGGAGTCATAGGATAACGTTGCATTTTAGTCCCCTCTAAATTGGTTGGGAAAATACAGGATTAAAAAAAGAAAAAGCCCGCCACCGATAAGGTGACGGGACTTATCGGTAGGGAATTAACCTACAGTTTGTAAATCTTGCAAGCGGTATACATCCATTGGCAATTTCACAGCAAATGCTTGGCAAACTGCTTCAGCACCGTTGATTGTCGTTGTGTAATACACTTTGCCTTGGAGGGCAGCACGACGAATCATCGCTGAATCATACTGAGCTTGTTTGCCTTCAGTTGTGTTGACAATAAGATGAATTTCACCATTTTTCAAGCGGTCAACAATATGAGGGCGACCTTCAGTGACTTTATTTACTGCTTCGCACTCTAAACCAGCTGCTTGAAGTACTTGGTAAGTACCATTAGTTGCAACAAGTTTGAAGCCATAAGCAATTAACTTTTGAGCAATGTCAGTAATGTATTTCTTATCTGATTCACGAACAGACAAGAATGCATGTTTAACTTCGCCTTCAGTTGGTAAGCCAGGCAAACGTTCATTTGAGCCCAATACTGCTTTATAGAATGCTTCGCCAAATGTATGACCTACACCCATTACTTCACCTGTCGATTTCATCTCAGGGCCAAGCATTGGGTCAACACCAGGGAATTTAGCGAATGGGAACACCGCTTCTTTCACTGCAAAACGTGTTGGGATAATTTCTTTAGTGAAACCTTGAGATTCAAGTGATTGACCCGCCATACAACGAGCTGCAACTTTTGCCAAAGATTCACCAATACATTTAGACACGAATGGAACCGTACGTGATGCACGTGGGTTTACTTCGAGTACGTAAATGTCGTTGCCTTTTACAGCAAACTGAACGTTCATTAAACCAACAACGCCAAGTTCTTTAGCCATTGCTACAGTTTGACGACGCATTTCATCCTGAACTTCTTGTGAAAGAGAGTAAGGAGGAATCGAACATGCCGAGTCACCTGAGTGAATACCTGCTTGTTCAATGTGTTGCATGATACCGCCGATTACAACATCTTTACCGTCAGATACGCAGTCTACGTCAACTTCAGTCGCATCATCTAGGAAACGGTCAAGTAGGACAGGTGCTTCATTAGATGCTTGTACTGCTTCACGAAGGTAGCGTTTAAGCTCTTCTTCGTTATACACGATTTCCATTGCACGGCCACCTAATACATAAGATGGGCGAACAACCAGTGGATAGCCTACTTTCGCTGCTTCTGAAATACCTTCTTCAGCAGATTTTACGATGCTGTTGTTTGGTTGACGGAGCTGTAAACGTTGAATCATCTGTTGGAAACGTTCACGGTCTTCAGCACGGTCAATCGCATCTGGTGATGTACCAATGATTGGCGTACCAGCTTCTTCTAAAGCACGAGCCAATTTCAATGGAGTCTGACCACCATACTGTACGATTACGCCCTTAGGCTTCTCAGTACGTACGATTTCCAATACATCTTCCAGAGTTACAGGTTCGAAGTATAAACGATCAGATGTGTCATAATCGGTAGAAACTGTTTCAGGGTTACAGTTCACCATGATAGTTTCGTAACCGTCATCACGCATTGCAAGCGCAGCGTGTACACAGCAGTAATCAAACTCAATACCTTGACCAATACGGTTAGGACCACCACCAATCACCATGATCTTGTCACGATTAGATGGATTTGCTTCACATTCTTCATCGTAAGTTGAATACATATATGCTGTACCTGATTCAAATTCAGCAGCACATGTATCAACACGTTTGTAAACAGGATATACACCCAAGTTCCAACGTTGTTTACGGAATTGCTTTTGTGAAATACCCATTAAGTTCGCAATGCGAAGGTCCGATAAACCTTTACGTTTGAATGAACGGATATTGTCAGCATTCAAGTCACCAAAACCTAAAGCTTTTACTTGAGCTTCTGTTTTAATGATGTCTTCGATTTGAATTAAGAACCAACGGTCAATTTTTGTTGCTTCAAATACGTCATCTAAAGAGAAACCGTGGCGGAATGCATCAGCAACGTACCAAATACGCTCTGGGCCAGGCACTTTAAGTTCTTTTAAGATGATGTCTTTGGCATTGGCTGTACCTGCTTCAACTTTTTCATCAAAGCCACATACACCAACTTCAAGACCGCGAAGTGCTTTTTGTACAGATTCTTGGAAGTTACGACCAATCGCCATTACTTCACCCACAGATTTCATCTGAGTGGTTAATACTGGCTCAGCTTGTGGGAACTTTTCGAAGTTGAAACGTGGAATCTTCGTTACAACGTAGTCAATCGATGGTTCGAAAGATGCAGGTGTTACGCCGCCAGTGATGTCATTTTTCAATTCATCAAGGGTGTAACCGACTGCAAGTTTCGCCGCGATTTTTGCGATTGGGAAACCTGTTGCTTTAGATGCAAGCGCAGATGAACGTGATACACGTGGGTTCATCTCGATCACAACCATGCGACCGTCTTTCGGGTTAATACCGAATTGAACGTTTGAGCCACCTGTTTCAACACCGATTTCACGAAGAACTGCAACCGATGCATTACGCATCAATTGATATTCTTTGTCTGTCAATGTTTGCGCAGGCGCAACGGTGATTGAGTCACCTGTGTGAACGCCCATTGGATCAAAGTTTTCGATCGCACATACGATGATACAGTTGTCGTTTTTGTCACGAACAACTTCCATTTCGTATTCTTTCCAACCAATCAATGATTCATCAATCAATAATTGGTGAGTAGGAGAGAGGTCAAAACCACGTTCACAGATTTCAAGGAATTCTTCGCGGTTATAAGCGATACCACCACCAGAACCACCCATCGTGAATGATGGACGAATGATGACAGGGAAACCGAAACCAGCTTGGATGGCTAAAGCTTCTTCCATTGTTTCAGCGATAGCAGCTTTTGGACATTCCAAACCGATTTTGCGCATTGCGATATCGAAAAGTTTACGGTCTTCCGCTTTTTCGATTGCATCTTTACTCGCGCCGATCAATTCAACATTGTATTTTTCTAAAATACCGTGCTCATCTAATGCAAGCGCACAGTTCAATGCAGTTTGACCACCCATAGTAGGAAGGACTGCATCTGGACGCTCTTTTTCGATGATTTGAGCAACAGTCTGCCAAGTGATTGGCTCGATATAAGTTGCATCCGCCATTGAAGGGTCAGTCATGATGGTCGCTGGGTTAGAGTTTACCAAAATAACGCGGTAACCCTCTTCACGAAGCGCTTTACATGCTTGCGCACCTGAATAGTCAAACTCACACGCCTGACCAATGACAATCGGACCAGCACCAATAATTAAGATGCTTTTAATATCCGTACGTTTAGGCATTATTCGCTCCTTAATTACTTCTTAGCTGCTTCGATAAGTTCGATGAAATGATCGAACAGTGGGGCACAGTCATGTGGACCAGGGCTTGCTTCAGGATGACCTTGGAAGCTGAATGCTGGTTTGTCAGTGCGATGAATACCTTGGTTTGTACCATCAAACAGTGAGCGATGTGTCACTTTTAAGTTTGCAGGTAAAGTACTCTCATCGACAGCAAAGCCATGGTTTTGAGAAGTAATCATCACTGTACCATTCTCAAGGTTTTGTACAGGATGGTTAGCGCCGTGGTGACCATGATTCATTTTCATCGTCTTCGCACCAGAAGCAAGTGCTAGGATTTGATGACCTAAACAAATACCGAATACAGGTAAGTTTGTTGTATCAACCAGTGTTTTAACTGCTTCAATTGCATAGTCACATGCTGCTGGATCACCAGGACCATTTGACAAGAACACGCCGTCTGGATTTAAAGCTAAAACTTTTTCAATTGGTGTTTGTGCAGGAACAACTGTTAATTTACAACCGCGGTCTGCAAGCATACGTAAGATGTTGGTTTTGACACCATAATCGTATGCAACCACATGATATTTTAATTCTGGTTGAGTGAAGCCATTCCCTAAAGTCCATGAACCTTCAGTCCATTCAAAGCCTTCAGGATCACAACATTCTTTCGCAAGATCTAAACCAGTTAAACCACCGAATTCACGTGCTTTCGCAATTGCTTCTTCTTCTGTGATATTTTCACCAGCAAGGATGCAACCATTTTGTGCACCTTTGTCGCGTAAAATACGAGTCAATTTACGTGTGTCGATGTCAGCGATAGCAACAACATTGTGTTGCTCTAAATATTCGCTTAATGATTGTTCAGAACGGAAGTTGCTATGTAATAAAGGAAGATCACGAATAATCAAACCATTCGCCCATACTTTATGGATGCGACCTGATTCAACGTCTTCGCTATTACAGCCTGTATTTCCAATATGAGGATAAGTCAACGTCACAATTTGTTGCGCATAACTAGGGTCAGTCAAGATTTCTTGATAACCAGTCATTGCAGTATTAAAAACGACTTCACCAGTCGTACATCCCGATGCACCGATAGACGTTCCTTTAAAGATCGTTCCATCTGCGAGGGCTAAAATGGCGGGGGTGCTCAAACCAAAGCTCCTGAACTAAAACCACAAAAATAAGGCTGTAAAAAAGCGAGAAGACATAAAAAAAGGCAGGCTGTCTATAAAAAACATGCCCCTCCTTCCAGTCTGCTCGCTTGTAACTTAACAGCGCATTATACGCATGAGAACGTGAAAAGTCTATGTGTTTTATTTATAAAATCAGGAATTGGTCGAATTCTCTTAAAAGTTTAAGTACAAACCTGTCTATTGCCAAATAACTCATTCTTTTATCGATATCGTGAGATATTATGCAAATTGTCTAACAATTTTTTATTGGTCCAACTAGAAAGAGCTTTATCTTATATTAAGCCAAAAAATCAACAATCAATAATGAGGGGAACCAATATGGCTGAGAATCAAAACGCTGTAGCTGCAACTGAAGAAGTGAAAGAAGCTGTTGTTGAAAAAACAACAAAGGCAAAAGAAACTGTTGCTGCGAAAACAGCTGAAGTGAAAGAAGTTGTCGCTGAAAAAACTGCTGAGGTGAAAGAAGCGGTTGCAGAAAAAACAGCAAAAGCAAAAGAAGTTGTTGCTGAGAAAACTGCTAAGGCGAAAGAAGTGATTGCTGAAACTCAAGAACAAGCAAAGGAAGTGATCACAGAAACTCAAGAGCAGGTAAAAGAAGCACTTGCTGAAACTCAAGAGAAAATTGAGGCAGAAGCTAAAGAGTTAAATCAAAATATTCAAGGTCAACTTGCTCAAATCAAGCAAGACCTTTTAGAGCGTATTGAAGTGATTAAAACTCAACTTAATTCTTCACAAGGTAACTTGGTTGAATTAACCAATGCATTAAAAACTGAGTTAAATGCTTTAATCGAAGATTTAACTAAAGTAAGTAAAGAATTAAAAGATGACATCAGCCAAATCTCTGTGAAACATAAAGATACTTTGGTTGGCAGCTTTAAACGTACTAAAGAGCAAGCGGTTGAAGCTTGGAATAAAGTTCGTGCAAGCTAATTCTGTACTTTAGTGGTAAGTTAAAAAAAGCGAGAAATTCATTTCTCGCTTTTTTATTTTTAAAATTGATGTAACCAATCTCGCTTATTATGGAAATCAGCTTGAGGGCTGCTATGTTGCATTGCAAAATAATGCATACCTTGTGTGGTATTTAATACAGCATTTAAACCAAGATAGAGATCAGCCCACTTTAATTGGTGCTGTCGCATAAATTGAGATAAATCTAAACTTACATTCAACCCATAATGGGTACGTTGTAAATGATTTAATTCAATGTCATATGCTGCGAGGGGCGGCATCTCTTCTGGAAAACGATATTCTTCAAATTGATAAACTTGCCAAGCTTGAGAAGGGGAAAGATTAATTTCACGATAAAAATCTTGATCTTTCACACCAATAAAAATTTCAAAGCAAGTTTGTTCCCATAAATAGTCTTTACGTGGATGCGCTGTAACTTGTTCTGGGTAAATTAAAAACTGATTGGGATCTCGAACCCAAAAGCCAATATTTAACGTGGCTGGGGTCTCTTGCTCAATTGCTCCAACGACAGTAATGGCACTGAAGCGATCGAAAGCGGAAAGTTCATAACTTGCCATTGATCTTACTTATTACTTAAATGAGCAAAGCGAACTAAGTTAGAAAGATGTTGGTTTTGTTTTGCAGCTTTTTTATAAAGCAAAACAATTTTACCGATTTTCTGTACCGATTCTGCACCAGTTGCTTCAACAATCGCATCAATAACAGCGGCGCGAGCATCACGATCTTCACCAGCAATTTTCACCTTGATTAATTCATGATCATTAAGTGCACGATTTGTCTCTTCAATGACGCTTTCTGTAAGACCTTGGCTGCCAATCATTACAACTGGGTTAAGTGCATGACCAATTTGACGTAAACGTTTACGTTCATGGATAGATAAAGCCGCCATTAAAAATACCTGATTGGAAAAACGACTTAGTATAACTTGCATCCCGAATCTTAGATAGATTTAGCATGCCAGCATGTAGAATAAATTGTGTGAAAACACACTTGGAATCATCAATTATACTTATCGGAAAAAATCTGTAAAACTTCGTGTGAATGAAGTACATCCGTACTGTAATGAGAGTAATTTTCACGTACAATGACTTATCAGAAGTTTTTTTAATTTAGTGAGTTATGGCGACACGCATTACCAATCAAAAATTGTCTAAAAGCAGTCGTGCATGGATGAGAGAGCACTTAGATGACCCGTTTGTGAAAAAGGCACAAAAGGAGGGCTATCGTGCTCGGGCAGCGTATAAGCTACTCGAAATCCAAGAAAAATATAGAATGATCAAACCTGGTATGACGGTGGTTGACTTAGGCGCAGCACCAGGAAGTTGGTCTCAAATCGCTGGTAAATTAGTCGGTGCAAATGGCTTAGTCATTGCCTCTGATATTTTAGCAATGGATGCACTTCCAGATGTGACCTTTTTACAAGGTGACTTCCGAGAAGAAGAAGTTTTTGAAAAATTGTTAAATATTTTAAATGGGCGCCAAGTAGACATTGTAATTTCTGATATGGCCCCCAATACATCAGGTAATAGGGCTGTTGATCAACCTCGTCAAATTTACTTATGTGAATTGGCTTTGGATTTTGCTCAGAAAGTATTAGGACCAAACGGACAGTTTGTGGTTAAAGTGTTCCAAGGCTCTGGTTTTGATGAGTTCAGAAAACAAGTGGTCGATAGTTTTGATGTATTAAAAACAGCCAAACCTGCGGCTTCGCGTGCGCGATCAAAAGAGGTTTTTTTGATTGGGCAAGGTCGTAAAAAGGCATTGCAATAAAAAGTGTACTTGCCAAGTTGTTAAAAATTGTGCATTTTGTACCTTTTAAGTTTTTTGCAACGCAAATTCATTGCTGTTTTTGTGAAGGTCAGCCAAGATTAGGTATGATCAAATTAGATTGATATGGGAATAAAGCCTTGAGCGATTACTTCAAGAATGCCGTATTGTGGCTCATCATACTCGGTGTTCTGATTTTGATTTTTAGCAACGTCAGTGACCGCAATAAACCTGCAGCGATGAAATACTCAGATTTCGTGGCAGCGGTGAATGCTGGGCAGATTAAACAAGTCACAATTGACGGTTTAAATATTAGTGGTGAAAAATCCAATGGTTCTTCTTTCGAAACGGTTCGTCCACAAGTAGAAGACACTGAATTGCTACCAAGCTTGAATAAACAAAATGTAGTGGTTGAGGGTACAGCGCCGCAACGTCAAGGCATTTTGATGCAACTTCTCATTGCGAGCTTCCCAGTCTTACTTATTATCCTATTATTCATGTTCTTCATGCGTAATATGGGTGGTGGTGCTGGCGGCAAAAATGGCCCTATGAGTTTTGGTAAATCAAAAGCAAAAATGTTATCTGAAGATCAAATTAAGTTAACGTTTAGTGATGTTGCTGGTTGTGATGAAGCAAAACAAGAAGTGGTTGAAATCGTTGATTTCTTAAAAGACCCTGCCAAATTTAAACGTCTTGGTGCGACCATTCCCCGTGGTGTATTGATGGTTGGCCCTCCAGGTACAGGTAAAACATTATTAGCAAAAGCAATTGCTGGTGAAGCTAAAGTACCTTTCTTCAGTATCTCTGGTTCTGACTTTGTCGAAATGTTCGTTGGTGTTGGTGCATCGCGTGTTCGTGATATGTTTGAACAAGCGAAACGCCATGCACCTTGTATCATCTTTATTGATGAGATTGATGCTGTTGGTCGTCATCGTGGTTCAGGTACAGGTGGTGGTCATGATGAGCGTGAGCAAACCTTAAACCAAATGCTTGTTGAGATGGATGGTTTTGAAGGCAATGAAGGTGTTATCGTTATTGCTGCGACGAACCGCGTAGATGTTCTTGATAAAGCGTTACTTCGTCCAGGTCGTTTTGACCGTCAAGTGATGGTTGGTTTACCAGACATTCGTGGTCGTGAGCAGATTTTAAATGTTCACTTGAAGAAGCTTCCGTCTGTAACTGGTGTTGATGTTAAAGTCCTTGCCCGTGGTACACCTGGTTTTTCTGGTGCACAACTAGCAAACTTGGTGAACGAAGCTGCATTGTTTGCTGCTCGCCGTAATAAAAACACGGTTGATATGCATGACTTTGAAGATGCTAAAGACAAAATCTACATGGGTCCAGAACGTAAGTCGATGGTCATCCGTGAAGAAGAACGTCGTGCGACGGCTTACCATGAAGCGGGACATGCGATTGTTGCTGAAATTTTACCGGGTACAGACCCTGTCCATAAAGTCACTATTATGCCACGTGGTTGGGCGCTTGGTGTGACATGGCAGCTTCCAGAACAAGATCAAACGAGCCACTATAAAGATAAGATGTTGAATGAACTTTCAATCTTGTTTGGTGGTCGTATTGCTGAAGAAGTCTTCATCAATCAAATGTCGACTGGCGCATCAAATGACTTTGAACGCGCAACGAAAATGGCGCGTGCAATGGTTACGAAATACGGTATGTCAGATAAACTTGGCGTAATGGTTTATGAAGATGAAAACCAAAATGGTTTCTTCGGTAATGTTGGTAGCCGTACGATTTCTGAAGCAACGCAACAAAAAGTTGATGAAGAAGTTCGTCGTATATTAGATGAACAATATAAGGTTGCGCGTGATATCTTGGAAAATAATAAAGATATCGCACATGCAATGGTGAAAGCCTTGATGGAATGGGAAACGATTGATCGTGACCAAATCCGAGACATCATGGAAGGTCGTGAACCACAACCACCGAAAGTGTATGTTGCTGAGAACCCTGTGGCTGAATTTGAACCACCTAAAGATGGTCCATCTACACCACCACCATTGCCAGCAATGGGCTAATATTCGTTGTAATAAAAAGAGCGGCTTCGGGTCGCTCTTTTTTGTTTGGATTTTAGACTAAGTTGAAAATAAATCAGTCATGACAGGCATTATCTGTTGTTAAAATACCATCATTAAAGTGTGGAGAGTTTTGATGCAGTTGATGCCATTACCACAACGACAATTACAGGGTGGTCGTTTTACATTAGATTTATCGCAACCTCATGTTATGGGAATCTTGAATGTAACGCCTGATTCATTTAGTGATGGCGGGCAGCATCATCAAAAAGACCAAGCTGTTAAACATGCTTTGCAGATGATGGCTGATGGTGCAACTATTATTGATATTGGTGGAGAGTCAACACGTCCTAATGCATCAGCTGTTGAAGTTGAAGAAGAGATACGCCGTGTCATTCCTGTCGTAGAAGCACTTTCAAAATACGATGTGGTGATGTCAATTGATACCAGTCAACCAGAGGTTATCCGTGCGGCTGTTGATGCTGGTGCGCATATTTGGAATGATGTACGGGCATTAACTCGACCACTGGCTTTAGAAACAGCAGCTGACTTGAATATTCCTGTCGTGCTGATGCACATGCGTGGTGAGCCCACCAATATGAATCAGTTGGATCAATATCAAGATGTGACTGAAGATGTGATTCAAGAGTTACAACAACGTCTTGATCAAGCGCTTGCAGTAGGTATTAAAGTTGAAAATATTATCCTTGATCCTGGTTTTGGCTTTGCTAAAAATGCACAGCAAAATTTTCAATTGCTGAATGAATTTTGGAAGCTTAATCGAATGGGTTACCCGATTTTATCGGGTTTGTCTCGTAAGCGGTTTATTGGTGAGGCGCTAAATGGTATCCCTGCTCAAGAACGTGCTGTGGGGAGTGTGATGGGACATATATTGAGTATTCAGCAAGGTGCAAGCATTGTAAGAGCACATGATGTTAAAGCGACTGTTGATGCAATAAAAGTTTGGCAAGCGATGCTTGTTGCTAAATAAAATTAAAGAGAAATGATGTAGATAAAGATACATACGGACACGGTGTATCTTTATTTTTTTGCTTACAATGCTCTCAATATGACTATTTATTTGAAAATACAAAACAAAATTAGGGGAAATAAGAGATGCAAAAATCAACAAAAGTATTTGGGTTAACGCTACTGAGTTATATGGTTGTGGCATGTAGTAACCCAGCTAAATATAGTGGGATTGCTACTGAGCTTGCACCAGCACCAGTATCAACTGCAAATTTTGGAGCAGATCGCTCCCGTAAATTAATCGCTCCAACAGCTTATGTTGCTGTAATGCCAAGTATTGAGCGACCGCGATTAGAACAGAATACTGAGAAGTACCAGAAGAATGAGGTCAATCCAGTTCATCGAGTTGCTGATGATGCAATATCTACTTTCAGCATTGATGTTGATACGGGGAGTTATACCAATACTCGCCGTTATTTGAATGATGGGAGGTTACCGCCAGTTGATGCGATTCGTGCTGAAGAAATGATTAATTATTTTGATTATCAATATCCGCAACCAAATAGCGTACATCCTTTTTCTGTGACCACTGAAACAGTTGATTCGCCGTGGAAAGAGCGTGCTAAGTTGATCAAAATTGGGATTCAAGCCAAAGATTTAAGCACGAAACAATTACCACCTGCTAATTTAGTTTTTCTTGTCGATGTTTCAGGCAGTATGAGTGCTGAAGATAAGTTGCCATTGGTTAAACAAACCTTAAGAATATTGACTGAACAATTACGCCCACAGGACAAAGTGACGATTATCACTTATGCGAGTGGGGAAAAATTAGTACTTGAGCCGACATCAGGTGAGCAGAAAGATAAGATTTTACGTGTGATTAATCAATTGCAAGCTGGTGGTGCAACGGCTGGTGAGCAGGCGATTCAATTGGCCTATAAAGCAGCAGAGAAAGCTTTTATTAAAAATGGTATTAATCGAATTTTGTTAGCGACTGATGGCGACTTTAATGTAGGTATTACTGATTTTAATACTTTAAAAGGCATGGTCGCGGAGAAGCGTAAAAGTGGTATTTCATTGACAACGCTCGGCTATGGCACAGGTAATTACAATGAAGAGCTAATGGAACAAATCGCTGATGCTGGTGATGGTAATTACAGCTATATCGATAACAAAAATGAAGCGAAAAAAGTGGTACAACGTCAGCTGTCTTCTACGCTGGCAACGGTTGCCCAAGATGTCAAAATACAAGTAGAGTTTAATCCAGCAACTGTCAAAGAATATCGTTTAGTCGGTTATGAAAATCGTATGTTGAAACAAGAGGATTTTAATAACGATAAGGTTGATGCTGGTGATATAGGCGCTGGGCATAATGTCACTGCGATCTATGAAATTATTCCTGTCGGTCAGCAAGGCTGGCTGAATGACTCACGTTATCAAGCACCTATAAAATCGGATACTGCTAAAAAATCTGAATATGCTTTCGTGAATTTACGTTATAAATTGCCAAATCAAGAAAAAAGTATTTTATTGAGTCAAGCGGTTGATGTGAAAAGTAAAACACTCGCCCAAGCCAATAATGACACCCGTTTTGCAATCGCCGTTGCATCATACGCTCAGCAATTAAAAGGTGGTCAGTACAATGGTGCGATGGGCTGGGATCAGATTATTCAGTTAGCCCAACAATCAGCAAAACCTGATCCTTATCAAATGCGTGAAGAGTTTATTGATCTTGCAAAAATTGCTAAGAGTCTCAGTGCCAAACAAAACTAATATTTTGGTCATACAACATGGTCGATTCCTTTTGAGACCGACCATAAATGATTTTTAATTTAATAACCATGAAATGATATTTGATATGAAAACACCGTTGATTAAATCCAGTAAGTTAAGTGAATTAAATAACTGCAATGTTTGGTTGAAAATGGAGTCTTCACAATCAACGGGTTCATTTAAACAACGAAGCATTGGAAATGCTTGCCAAAAATATGTTGAACAGGGGGCTACCAAGTTCATTAGTTCATCTGGTGGTAATGCTGGTATTTCAGTTGCTTACATGGGAAAAGTTTTAAATATTCCTGTAACGGTTGTTGTACCAAAAACAACGTATCAAAGAGCGATTGACTTGATGTTGAGTGAGGGTGCTGAGGTTATTGTTCATGGTGATTCATGGGTAGATGCCAATGAACTTGCGCTTTCTTTTGTAAATGATCATGCAGTTTATATCCATCCTTTTGATCATCAGTATCTTTGGGATGGTGTTGCTGAAATTGTTGATGAGGTGATTGCTGAAGGCATTCGTCCTACAGCCGTTGTGTTGTCCGTTGGTGGTGGCAGTCTAATTTCTGGTATTTCACAAGGCTTGCAAAAGCATCATCTGGATATTCCAATTTACGCCATAGAAACAGTCGGAACAGCTTCATTGAACACATCCATTCAACTGGGTGAGCATGTCACACTAGATCAAGTTACAGGTATTGCAACGACACTCGCTGCAAAAAAAGTGTGTGAACAAGCTTTTCGTGTTTCTCAAAATAATGATGTGCGTGGACTTACAGTTTCAGATGGGGAAACTGTACGCGCTTGCCTAAAGTTTTTAGATGACCATCGGACACTGGTTGAACCAGCATGCGGTGCTACTTTATCAGTGCTTTATGATCAGAAAATAGCGTTCACTGAAACAGATGATGTACTGGTGATTGTTTGTGGGGGTGCTTCAATTACTTTTGATCAATTATCAAAATATACTGTTGAATTATCAGTTTAATTTTTGATTTATTTTATAAATTCATCTATCCATTTGAGCGGAAGATGTATCCATTTCATATACGATAATAAAGGTGGTCGGAAACTACCGCTTTTTTATGTCTAAATATCGTGATTTGTACGAGATTGTGATATAAGCATGGCGTTTTATTGACATATTATTTGTTATGTTTGAAAGTTTACTTCTCCCAATGTTTGACGATGAATATTATCCCGATATTCTGGTTGCTGAAGTCAAACAACATATTCACCAGTTTTCAAAAAAAGTGAGTCGCGCTGATTTATCTGAATCAGAAATCTATCGTTTTGCCCATCAGACGATGATTGAAATCAATGAGATGAAACCACAATTTGAAGACTTAGATTCAAGCTTAGATGATACTGCTGCTGACTATATTGCTGAGGCAATGATGATGGTTGTGCAGGATTCAGGTTATCTAGAAATTGAAATGGAAGAGTTGATTGCAAATCGAGAGTGGTAAATGTCACTCTCGATTTTTTAATATAATAATTACTATGGGCTTTCTAATTTCCAAAGCTTAGGCATTATAATTTTTCCAGAAATCCATGCCTTAATTTTAGGCTGTTGAATGCTTTGATAATAAATACTTTCAGTATTGATTAACAGACCTAGAGTATCTCCTTGATTAAGCTGTCCATTGACGCTCGGCAATTCAATTTCTTGTTCTGTTGTCGTACCTAATACGATTTGATCATAAGCCTGTTTTTTTGAGGAGTTAAATGGTGCTGTTTGTTCATTTAAAATGTCATATTTTCCAGATGCTTTTGATTTGATAGCAACCGAAATGAACAATGTCGGCGTACTTTGATCTGTAGTTTGCACATTTAATTTGAGTTGAGGTGAGCCAGTAAGTTGAGATGATTCAGTCGCAGTATGAATGGGAATAAACACGGCTTGAGTTGTGGTGGGTTCAATCCATGTTTTGGTTAAAGTGTATTGCTCTGTTGCAGCTAAATTAGCGAGATGTTGAATGGGGCTATCATCTACACATAGTTCAGGAAGAGTAGTATTTGTATTTTGATCTTTGAGCTTTTGATTGAACCAATCCAGCACTGTTTTTTGTAGATCGTATTTTTGCTTATTACCACAGCTGACAGATTTCCCAATATACCAAAATGGTGTGTTACCTGAAGGAGAGCTTTGTGCGAATGGTTGTAAATGACCACCTTGTACACCAATTAAATGAACTTCATGATGAGCTTGTTGCATACATTGGGCTGCTTTAACGCCTTCATTAAAGGGGAACAACACATCTCTAAATCCTTGGATAATTAGTGCATCTGCTTGAGGCGCTTGATTATGGCTACAGAACCAACTGGCCTGATGTGTTTTTAAAAAGTCATAGGTCGAAGCTTTTAACTGACCTTGTTGGGTATCGAGATAGGCTTGTTTTAGATCTGGATCAAATTTATTCCAGTTCCACCAATCACCAATTAAATTAAGAAAGCTAATCCAATTACTTTTGGGAATACCATTTGGTGCAAGGCTATTGACGATGTCATACCATGTCGTAATCGGGACGATCGCTTGTAGGCGAGGGTCAAGAGCGGACGCAAGGTATTGCACGCCGCCAGCATAAGATTCGCCGATCATACCTGCACGAACGCCATTTTGATTTTTTGCTAATTGAGGAAGGTTGTTTTCCGCCCAATTCATGATGCTAATAACGTCTTGAGCTTCTTTTTTAGGATCTGTTAAACGGATTTTGCCCTGACTATTACCATGTCCACGTTGATCATAGCTAATCACCCAATAGCCGTCTTTCCATGCTTTCTTGGCGATTTGTCCTGTTGGAAGTAAGAATCCATACAAGCTCATTTCTGGTCGTTTCATGCGAGATAGACCAAAACCATGCGTATGAATAATTAAAGGGGCATCTTGACCTGCTTTTAACTGAGGTTGGTATACAGTAAAGGCTAAGACTGTACCATCAGCTGTCGTTGTTTTGGCTTGATAATAGCGTTGTTTTAATTCAGTTGTTTGTTTTTGATATGCCGTTGGTTGGATCGTTGCATGAACACAACCTTGTAAAACCAAAAATAAGCTAAACCAAATCCATAAAAGATAACGACGCATAGATTCTTTCATCCTTGAGCAAATCTCGAAAAAGCCAATTTAGTTTACTGTGTCAAGGTGAGAGATACTACCAACTGATAGATCATTCTGCTGACCTACCAGTTTTAGATGAGTTAAAGATATTTTGGTCTGTTCCGATATGCATATAAGAATAATCCCAAGCAAAGAAAGACTAATCCTATAACCAGATGTGAGCTTAATCGTTCGTTATTGAAATATATGCCCCAAATGGTTGCTAAAACAGGTGTAAGAATTGTAATGAGCATCACTGTTGTTGGATTGAGCTTTTGAATCAAATGAAAATAGCAAATCATGGCTAAAACTGAGGAAAATAGGGCACTGTACAATACGGCTAAGCTTGTCTGAATACTCGGAAAATGAGTTGGTGCTTCTGAGATAAATAGAGGCAACAGACATAAATAACCTAACCACGACATTAGCGTTGAACCTGTCGTTTGAATAATGGGGTGAATCTCAGCACCAATCTTTGCCACAGCAAACATAGATAAAACATAGAGTAAAACAGCAATAATTTCATACCCAATGCCTAACATATCGAGTTGAATATCATCAGTTCCAATTCCTAATGTAAAAGATAAACCTACAATTGCTAGCGTTAATCCATACCATTGACCTTGTAAAAAATGCTCACGTTTTAAAATCAATACAGAAATTAAGCCTGTCCACAAAGGCGCAGTGCCATAAATAATAGAAATCATTCCTGATGAAACTTTTGTTGCACCCAGATAGCAAAAAGACATCGAACCAAATAAGCCCAATGCACCTGCTGCATAGCTGATCATCGCTTGTTTAGTCACAATCAATTTAAGTCGAAAATAAAATAGACAAATCAATGCAAGAGGGATCGCGAGACTAAATCGTAGGAATAATCCCCACGCCCAATGAAGTTCTTGCACAGTCATTACCGCTGCTAAGGGTGTAAAAGACCAAATGAATACGACTGCAAGAAATTGACCGACTGTAGCAAGGCGAGGGTGAGTAGATACTACAGTCGGTTGTCCCTGTGTTGCTTGAATAAAGTTCTTCTGCTGGAATTTTGACATGGAAATTCTCCTGTATTAACAAAGTGATTTACTATAAAAAATAGATGTTTAGGCAATAAAAAAGGTCGCTACTGAGGCGACCTTTTTGCAATTGATGTTTTATTTAAATTGTCATCATATTTATGTTTGCAAAGTCTCCTCGCATAAAAATGCAGACACGTCGCCACATTGCATGGATTGAAATGCAATTGGTGAATTGAGTCGGATATTGAGAAGAAACTCTATGGATCAACATGTGTGATATTTAAAATGAATTTAGATTTTTATAGCATAAGCTTTGGTTGAAAAATAGTCGTGTTTGAGAATAAAGTTAAAAATAGAATGATTCAGAAGATAAATTTTAGGATTGCTTAATTTTTGGTTTTTTTCATAATGTGGTGATGTGATTTAGATAGAAGTTTTGTTTTGTCTCCTTTAGAAATTATTGCTGTTGTAATCAGTATCATTGGTGTCGCATTGACGGTGAGACGTAATATGTGGTGTTGGTGGTTTAACTTCGTGGCATTCGTTCTCTATGGTTATCTTTTTTATACGTATAAACTTTATGGCGAGACCATTCTGCAATTTTTCTTCATGGTGATGAATTTCTACGGTTTTTATTATTGGTTGAAAGGGAAACGTGAAGATCACGAGATTCGGATTGAGCCGATTGCCTTCAAAATAGTAATTATTCAAATGCTCATTGCCGCAATAGGTGGATTAATCTTTGGGTTGGTATTAAAACATTTTACTGATGCGGCAGTGCCGATGTTAGACTCTCAACTTGCTGCTTTTAGCTTACTCGCAACTTATTGGACGAGCCGAAAACATATTGCAACGTGGGTGTTGTGGGTCTTTGTCGATATTATTTATGTGGGCATGTTTATTTATAAGGATTTGTTTTTAACAGCGGCCTTGTATGCAGTTTTTGTTGGATTAGCTGCTTATGGTTGGTGGCAATGGGAACAAGTAAAACAAAAGCAATTCGCGGCTTCACACCAATAAGAAAAGGGCAGTTTAACTGCCCTTTTAAGTCAAGATTATTGTTTCTGAGTTGATAAATAGTTTTGAACCGCTTTACGACCAATCGCAGGATCATCCGTAAAGAAGCCATCTACACCAGCTTTAAAGTAAAGCTGCATTTCTTTGATAGAGCCTGTTTCGCAACGTTCATCTGCTTTTGAACTGCATTT
>NZ_BAEB01000036.1:0-155462 GCF_000241225.1 Acinetobacter sp. NBRC 100985
CCCCCCAAAAGTTTATCAGGCATTTTCCCCCTACTTTTATATCTTTGGGGTTTTATCATTATTGGCTGTGATGATATTTGGTGAAGTCCGCATGGGCGCTCAACGTTGGATTGATATTCCTGGTTTTGGTAGTGTACAACCCAGTGAATTCATGAAAATCGGCATGCCAATGATGATTGCATGGTTTCTTTCACGTAAAGCATTACCACCGAGCTTTTCTCAGGTCATCCTTTCTTTAATGCTGATTGTTGTTCCGTTTTTATTAATCGCTGAACAACCTGACTTAGGAACTTCATTACTTGTACTTGCAAGTGGAATCTTTGTCCTGTTTTTAAGTGGACTTTCATGGAAATTGATCGCTGCTGCCGCGGGCGCTGCAGGCATAATTATTCCGATCGCTTGGGAATTTTTACTACATGATTATCAACGTCAACGTGTTTTAACACTTTTTAACCCTGAGGCGGATGCACTAGGTACAGGTTGGAATATTATCCAATCGAAAACCGCTATTGGTTCAGGTGGTTTTTCAGGCAAAGGTTTCTTAGAAGGTACGCAATCACATCTTCACTTCTTACCAGAAGGACATACCGACTTTATTATTGCAGCTTATTCTGAAGAGTTTGGCTTGATTGGTGTTACCCTACTTATTCTGCTTTATTGTGCAATTATTATTAGAACTTTCCAAATCGGTTTACAAAGCTTCCATAACTATGGTCGCTTAGTTGCGGGTGCATTTGGTTTGTCGTTTTTTGTTTATGTATTTGTAAATGCAGGTATGGTCAGTGGTATTTTACCTGTTGTAGGTGTGCCTTTACCCTTTATGAGCTATGGCGGTACTGCAATCATCACACTGATGTCTACTTTTGGACTGGTTATGTCTATTCATACACACCGATAATGAGGAACTTAAAAAACATATGTTTCATCAAACTTTAAATAAAACTTTTAAATTTTTGACTTTAGGTGCCAGCTTATTTTTGAGCAGTAATTGGGCACAAGCAAACGAGTTTTATACTAATCCGAATTATCCAGCTTTTAAACAAAAAGCGATGACAACATATGGCTTGAGTAGTGAGCAAGTTGATGCAGCAATGAGTGGTGCTCGCAACTTACCTAATATTTTAAATATCATGACTCGCCCAGGTGAAAGTAAACCTTGGTATGAATATCGCTCTATGTTTTTAGTTGAAGGTACAATTCAACGTGGTGCTCGCTTTAAAGGTCAGTATGAAGATGCGCTCAATCGCGCAGAACAGCAATTTGGTGTCCCTAAAGCAGTCATATTGGGTATTTTAGGGGTAGAAACTGGATACGGTGCAAATAAAGGCTCTTTCATTACTCGAGATGCACTTGCGACACTTGCTTTTGGCTACCCACGCCGTGCTGAGTATTTTGGTGATGAATTAGCTGCGCTTATCTCTTGGACTTATAAAGAAGGCTATCCAACAAATAGTATTGTAGGTTCATACGCTGGTGCGATTGGCTATCCACAGTTTATGCCTAGTAATATTCAGAAGCTTGGTGTCGACTATGATGGAAATGGTCATATTGATCTAAGAAACTCTGCTGTTGATGCAATTGGTTCTATTGCAAACTATTTAGCTCAACATGGTTGGCAACGTGATCGACCAATTGGCTTTCAAGCACGCTACTTAGGCAATAACCCAGATAGTATAATTGCAAAGGATTTAACTCAACCAACTCCTTACGGAGAGTTGAAAAGATTAGGTATTGCGCCTATTGATCCACTTGTAAAAATTGATGATTTAGATTTGGTAAATGTCATCCAACTGCAAGATCAATTTGGTCCAATTTACTATATTACTTATCCTAATTTCCAAGTGATAACGACCTACAACAAAAGCCGTATGTATGCAACTGCAGTATGGTTATTAGGCACAGAAGTAGCTAGTCGATAGACTAGCTTTTTTACAACATTCTGAAAAGTCAATAAATTTTTAATTAAAAAAGTTTAAACAATCAGCAAAATTCATATTTTGTTACAATATTGGTTGTTTTTTAACCAGAAACTGTAAGTTTTTGCCCTTTTTGTAACTATTTATCGTTAAAGACTAGACACACTTCGTAAGCGCTGAATATTATCGCCACAAGTTAAAGTAATTGCAAAAGTGAATAATTAGACATGTGCACTATATTTCAAGGTGGTTTTATTGAAATAGAAAAGCATGATCTCTAGGAGTTTATACAATGCAGTTTTCGCTAAAATATATTCTAGCGCTGACGGCAGGCTTAAGTTTAAGCCCGTTACATGCAGAAATGGTACAATCTTCATCATTAACTAATGATGTGGAAGGTTCCAACCTAGCTGCACGCGTTCTAAGCAAAGATTCTCAAAATTTTAATTCTCGTTTCTCTAACGTTAATAGTCTTTCAATCACTGAGAGTTCAGGTGACAAAGTCCGTCGCCAGACGATTGCTGCAAAGATCGATATCCCTGAAGAAGAGCCTTCAGTGATTGAAAAACTGAATACTGTTGCTTCAAACACCGTTCGTAAATTTACCCAAAATGGCGTTGCATCTTGGTATGGTCGTCAATTCCATGGTCGTAAAACTGCAAGTGGTGAAACATTCGATATGAATGCAATGACTGCTGCACACCGTAGCCTTCCTTTAAACTGTTACATCCGCGTAACAAATAAAGACAATGGTAAAAGCGTAGTTGTGAAAGTAAATGATCGCGGCCCATTCCATGGTAATCGTGTGTTAGATTTATCTTATGCTGCTGCGAAGCAACTAGGTATGTCTAGTGCAGGTACAGGCAATGTAAGTATTGAACGTGTTGATGGTCCAAACTCTTAATTTTTAAGTTTAGATACTCAACCAATAAAAGCCACTTATAAAAGTGGCTTTTATGTTTTCAGCGTCTTGTTTTATTTTTGACCGCTATTAAATTCTTCGGTATATTGATGACATAACACATTGTCATTATTGCAAGGAGTGCGTACTGTGAAATCAATCGATGAATGGTTTGATGAGTATAGCGATAGCCACCAAAATCAAACCAATAAGAAAATTCACTGGGTGTGCGTCCCTGCTATTCTATTTTCAATAATTGGCATTCTTTCCCATTTTAGTATGCTACTTACCGCATTATTGCTTGTACTTACTTTAGTATTCTATGCTCGTTTAGATATCGTTTTAGCTGTTGCTATGGCAGCTTTACTTGCTGTAATGGCTTGGTTGATTGTGATTTTACCTGTAGGCGTTGGATTTTATATCGGCGTTTTTGTGATTGCTTGGATTGGACAATTTTATGGTCACAAAGTTGAAGGCAAGAAACCTTCATTCTTTAAAGACCTCCAGTTCCTCCTGATCGGCCCCGTATGGTGTATGGATGCTTATTTAGCTAAAATCCTACCTAAATGGAAATCTCGTCAAAAATTGGCGCTTACAAGCTAATCTAGTGCATATTTAAAAAATTAAAATTTAGGGAAGGTATTATTGATATACCTTTCCTTTATATTTCAACCACCCATCAATATGTTTTCCGCGTGGATCATGATGAGTCCAATGAATAACACCACCTTTTTCGCTATATTCATATTCACCGTAGAACTCAACGATATCTCCTTTTTTAAGCCCCTCTATTCTTGGCGCTAAATCAATATTGTGCGCAATCAGAACGGTTAAACCATTCTCTAGCTTAAGAATCATTTTTTGATGTCTTGAACCTTCATTATCATCAGCCAAGATTGCTTTTACTTCACCTCTGGATTGAGCTTGAATATTGCTGCGTTGCTGCTGATAAGCTTGCATGATCTTTTGCTGATCATCTATGCTAAGTTGTTGCGCAGAATCCTGAAGATCAGAATTATTTAATGCGTTTTGTTTTAAATCTATACCGAAATATGTGGCAATAAGTAGAACTATAATTGCAACGATTACTAAATTATTTTTTTGAGTTTTCATATCAACCTTTTTTATCCAAAACAAATAGCAAAATGCCAATCATATAGATTGGCATTTTAATCTTACAATGTCTGTATCGCTTAGAATAGTCGATTCATACCATTCAAAGCAGCCACACGATATGCCTCAGCCATGGTTGGGTAGTTAAATGTGGTTTCTACAAAATATTTTAAGGTATTGTTTGGGCTATGCATAACGACCTGACCAATGTGAATAATCTCAGCCGCATTGTTACCAAAGCAGTGAATACCTAACACCTCTAATGTATCGCGGTGGAATAAGATTTTTAATTCACCAACAGTATCCCCCGTAATTTGCGCACGCGCTAAATGACGGAAAGATGCCTGACCTACTTCATATGGTACTTTTTCTTCAGTTAGCTCTTGTTCAGTTTTACCGATCGAAGAAATTTCTGGAATGGTATAAATTCCAGTCGGCACATCTTTGATTGGTTTAACATTCTTTTCGCCAACCATGTTAGCACCAGCACAGCGCCCTTGGTCATATGCTGCTGAAGCAAGTGATGGCCAACCGATTACATCACCTGCAGCAAAAATATTTTCTGCTTCAGTTTGATATTGATCATTTACCGTTAATTGACCACGGCTGTTCGGCACTAAACCAACATTTTCCAAACCTAGACCATCGGTATTTCCTGAACGACCATTACACCATAGGATCGCATCCGCTTTGATTTTCTTACCACTTAATAAATGCAGAACGACATGATCATCAAAAGTTTCAAGTCGATCAATTTGCTCATTATGGCGAATCAATACACCTTGTTCACGTAAGTGATAAGAAAGCGCATCTGCGATTTCATCATCTAAATAACTTAATAATTTTTGCTGAGTATTGATCAAATCAACTTTATGATCTAAACCGATAAAAATTGACGCGTATTCACAACCAATAACGCCTGCACCATAAATGATGATTTTTTGAATTGCGAAATCCAAATCAAGGATCTTGTCCGAATCAAAAACACGTGGATGAGTAAAATCTAAACCTTGCGGTTGATAAGGGCGACTACCTGTTGCAATCACAATTTGCTTGCAGATGATCGTGTCTTTGATTCCATCTGGTCCAAAGATCAAAACAGTATTTTTATCTTGGATGTATGCACGACCGTGAAATACATCAATTTTGTTGCGATCATAGAAACGAGTATGCGTATCTACTTGTTGTTGAATCACTTTATGAGCATTACGTAATACTTGTTTCATAGTGAATTGTTTCCATTCACCTACTTTTTGAAACATTGGATCACGTTGATAACGGATAATACTTGATACTGTTTGACGCAATGCCTTACTTGGGATTGTACCTACGTGTGCACAGTTACCACCGAGTTGATCACGAACATCAACAATTGCAACACGTCTACCTGCTTTAGCTAGCTTCATTGCCGCGCCTTCACCAGCTGGGCCAGAACCGAGAACTACTGCATCAAATTTAACAATGTTCCCACCAACGACCTCTTTCTTACGTGGCATTCAAAGCTCCTTTAATTTCTAACCGTTTATTGCTTAATATATGATAACTAATATGCAGCGGGTTGATGTATTTCTCAACCATATATTTTTATATATTCACATTTTCAAAATGAATACCTGTTTTCAACCTAAAAACCTATAAATTTGACTATAATATTCCAGTATTTCAAGTCAAAGGTTGTGGAAAATATATGTCTGAACACCGTAAACCTGAACAGGGTATAAAACTTCGTGGCGCAGAAAAAGTCGCAAGAATTCCTGTTAAAGTTATTCCTACGGTTGAAGTACCTCGTAAACCAGACTGGATTCGCGTCAAAATGACTGCACCTGAAGAGGTTCAGCGTATAAAAACAACTCTACGTTCGCAAAAACTCCATACTGTTTGTGAAGAAGCTGCCTGCCCTAACCTACCTGAGTGTTTTGGTGGTGGTACTGCGACTTTTATGATTATGGGCGATATTTGTACTCGCCGTTGTCCGTTCTGTGATGTTGCACATGGTCGACCAAATGCTCTCGATCCTGATGAGCCACGTCACATGGCAGAAACCATTTCTAATCTAGGTCTTAAATACGCAGTGATTACCTCTGTAGACCGTGATGATTTGCTAGATGGTGGTGCTCAACATTTTGTTGACTGTATTAAAGAAGCTCGTGAGTTAAGCCCAAAAACATTATTAGAAATTTTGGTTCCTGATTTCCGTGGTCGTATGGATATTGCCTTACGTATCATGACTGAATGCCCACCAGACGTTTTCAATCATAATATTGAAACTGTTCCTCGTCTGTATAAGGCAATGCGTCCAGGTTCAGACTATCAGCACTCTTTAAATCTATTAAAAATGTTTAAAGAATACTGCCCTGATGTCCCAACTAAATGTGGTTTGATGGTCGGCATTGGTGAAACTGAAGAAGAAGTTATTGCATTACTCGATGATCTTCGTGCGCACGATGTAGATTACGTGACCATTGGTCAATATCTACAACCATCGAAGCAACATGCTCCAATTGACCGTTTTGTGACACCAGAAGAGTTTGAGCGCTATGCTGAACATGGTCGTAAACTCGGTTTCCGTAACATTTGGTCTGCGCCAATGGTTCGCTCAAGTTACTTTGCTGATCGTCAATATCACGGCGAACCAGTTCCAGCAGTACGTCGTAAAGTTGACCCAGCTAAAAAGATCGCAGTTCAAACTGTAGAAGCCTAAGCTTTGATCCTAATAAAAAGAGAACACAAGTGTTCTCTTTTTATTTCCAAAAATTTACATTGATTATAAATCCAATGGTTCTTAGCACCCGTGAATTCGGCGTGAATAATTACAACATAGAACTCAAATACAGAAAAATCACATAAAAACATTGTTTTACTTATTGCTCCCCCACGAATAACCTATTTACAAGAAAAAAGATCATTGAAAATAAAAAGCTAGAAAATTTTCAGTTTTTTTATTCAAAACTTTTTACTGAGCATAAAACAACACAAGAAGCGAAAACTTTAATTGCGTTATTGGATCAGTTAACGCTTTCTTAGCAAACAATATCAGGATGAAAATAATGAATAAACAACTTGCTACACTGACCGTAACTGCGCTGACGAGTCTGGCACTATTCGGCTGTAACAGTGATTCAAACAATGATACTGAATCATCAAGCTCCAATACCGGTGATACCTTAATTCTCACCAGCAACGGTATGATTAGTTCAGTTGACCGTATGATGCCAAATAAAATCGTATCCAACATGAAAGTTAAAGGTCTTCAATCAGGAGATGAACTTGTAGGTATAGATTACAGACCTAAAAATAGTATGCTCTATGCAGTAGGATTATTAGGAAATATCTATACCCTTAACCCATCAACGGGTGTTGCTACTTTTGTAAAAAAACTAGTTGCTGATCCAAATGATACGACTGACGGAAATGCGCCTTTTAGTAAAATTATGGGTGATGCCAATTTAATTACAGTGAACTTCAACCCAGTCGCGGATCGACTACGGGTCATGACCAACACAGGACAAAACTTACGAATAAATGTTGATACTGGTGCCACAATTACAGATGGTACTCTTAGTTTAACGGGTAGTAGCCCAGCAGTCATTGCAGGAGCATACACCAATGCATTTGACGGTACTGGCTCAACTAAGCTCTATAGTATCGACCAAAATTCTGATCGAATTTATCTACAAAATGCCAATGCAGGCACACTTGGTATATCTACCATGCTGGGTGACGATGTAAATACAAATGGTGGCGGTGGCTTCGACATTGATCCCGTCAATAATGTTGGATTTGCAGCATTAAAACTCAACACTGGGAATTATAAATTTTATCAACTTAATCTTGCCAATGTCGGAACAAGCAATGCTGCTATTTTTGCAATGGGTGATTTAGCAACAAGCTTTAACTCAATGGGTGTTCGAGGTATTGCACTAAAACGGGCCAACGATGCAATGGCACAAGGGTTTGGTCTTACTCAAAATAATAAATTAGTAAGTTTTGCTTTAAATAACCCAAATATGGTGACAGAAAAAAATATTACAGGTCTGTTAGTTGATGAGAAATTTATCGGGATTGATTATCGCCTTAGAATGATGACAGATCATTCAGGAAAATTGTATGGTCTGACCAATAAAGCCAATATTTATACAATTAATACAGATTCAGGTGTTAGCACCTTGGTTTCTTCTCTAAAAGCAGCAATGGGAAGTAGCTATACAACTTTAGATGGTACAAGCTTCGCTGTAGACTTTAATCCAGCGGCTGATCGTTTACGTGTGATAAGCAATACTGGGCAGAATTTAAGAATCAATGTCGATACTGGAGACACCATTAAAGACGGTGATTTGAATGGCATAATGAACGCCAAAGTTACAGCGGCGGCTTATACCAATAGCTTTAAGACTTCAGTGACAGGTTTGGGTACAGAATTGTTTGATTTAGATCAGATGAGTCAAATGCTTCTTAAACAAAGCCCACCAAACGACGGTACACTAAATAGTATTGGTAATCTTGGTATTAACCTCGGAACTGATAATGGTTTTGATATAGCAGGCGGTGACAATGGTTATGCTCTTGCAACGGTTTCAGGTAGTACAGGTCCATCTATTCTCTATCGAATTGATTTGAATAGCGACACCACTATTACCACTCCACGAGCAAGATTTGCATTGAGTGCCGATGGTATGCCAAGCTCAGCAGCCTCTACAATCGGTAATAGCACAACTCCTCCACTCATTGATTTAGCGATTCTTTTAAAATAAGACATAAAAAAACACCACATGATTACATGTGGTGTTTTTTATTTATAAATGCTTAAGCAATATGCTTTTGTACTACGATTGAACCAACCGAATAACCCGCACCAAATGATGAAATCACTGCATATTCACCATTGTTGACTTGCTCACCTGTACGATGCATTGCAATGATTACACCAGCAGAAGAAGTATTAGCAAATTCATCTAAAATAATTGGTGCACGATCTAAATCAGCATCTTTACCAACCACCAATTTTAAAATCAGTTCATTCATATTGGCATTGGCTTGATGCAACCAGAAACGTTTCACTTGTTCAGGTGTTAATTCCAATTTCTCTAATTGCGCAGTAATAATTTTTGCAACTAGCGGACAAACTTCTTTAAATACCTTACGTCCATCTTGACGGAACAATTTATCGTCAACCACTGCATCTTCACTACGGTTTAAGAAACCAAAGTTATTGCGAATGTTATTTGAGAATTGGGTAAATAAATGAATATCTAAGATTTCATAACCTGATTTTGTTTCAGTTTCTTCAATAATCGAAGCTGTCGCAACATCACCAAAAATAAAGTGAGCATCACGAGTACGATAATCTAAGTGACCTGATGTAATTTCGACATTTAGTAATAAAACACGGCGAGCACCACATTTCACAGCATCATAAGCTTGCTTTAAACCAAATGTTGCAGCAGAACATGCTACATTCATATCGTAAGCATAACCCTGAATACCAAGTGCAGACTGAATTTCAATCGCAACAGCTGGATAGGCACGTTGCATATTTGAACAAGCCAAAATAACTACATCAATATCTTCCGCTGTTACGCCTGCATTTTCCATTGCTTGTTTCGCGGCGATAACACCCCACTCTGCTTGCAGGGAAAGTTCTTCATTGCTACGTTCTTGTAAATGTGGACGCAAACGCTTTGGATCCAGAATACCTGTTTTTTCTACGACATAACGGCTTTTGATACCTGATGCTTTTTCAATAAATTCAGGGCTTGAACCACGTAGAGCTTCTAGCTCGCCTGCTTCAATTTTATCTGCATTTTCTTGATTATATTGTTCTACATAAGCATTTAAACTTTCTACCAATTCTTCATTGGAAATAGATTCGGTCGGGTGAAATAGACCTGTACCTGTTATACGGATGCCCATGTAAAACTCCTGTAAAGAATGGTTCTAGCTTTCATCATTGCTCAGTTTAACCGATTGCTAAACGATCCCATAGTTTTTGTAATCTATTTGGCGAAATTGGCATCTTTGTTTTCATCGGTTGAGAAAATAAAGAAATACGAAGCTCTTCCAACATCAAATACAATTCTTTGATTTTAGGATCATTTTTAAATTTAAACACTTTGTCCATCCAAGGATCGACATCATCAATTGCAGCAAGGTCACGTTGTAGATTATTTGGCAAACGATCTAAACGCAATAGCAGTGCTTTCAAATAACGCGGGTATTCCTGCCAAATTTCAGTAGGTCGCGTATAAACAAAGTTAGCTAAAGACATTAAATCAAGTTGGTCCTCAATGTCATCCATACTCCGACCAAAGATAGTTTGATCTAGCACAAGTAACTCTCGACGAATTTGCTGCCACTGTGTAAATATCTCAGTGAGATCACTTAATGCTTGCTGTCCATTGGCTAAAAATTGCTTTTTAGTATCTTGCAACAGTTTTTCAAACTCATCTGCATTTTTAGGAAGCACAGTAATCGACAGCTGTAAAGTTGCATAAACCAACATTTGTTCGAGCTTTGCGCGTTCACCTAATGGTGAGTATGCGAGTGCCAATGGTTTAGAAATTTGCTTTTTCAACTGACGGATCAGATCTCCCAATTGCATATGAATTAGGCGAATAATCCCCTCTCGATGTTGTTTAATCGCTTCTTCTTGATCATTGAATGTTTGAACCACCACGCCAGATTCATCTTTGCTCTCAAGTTCAGCAAATGATTTAGTTGGAACTAAAGCTTGATACTGCTTAACAACAACCCCTGTGACCTTTTGTGACGCCTCAAAAATAAAACTTTCAGGGAATGTTTGAAACTCACCTTGTTGCTGCTTGACAGGTCGATGTGTTTCAACTCGACAACGTGCTTTTAATTCATCTAAATCACGACCTTGTGCAATCAGCTTGCCTTTTTCATCAACCACCTTAATAAAAGGCACAAGATATTGATCAATACGCTCAAATGAAAAATCTTTTTCCGTAATCTGCTCACCACGTAAAGCAAAAGCTAGATAAGTGAATAAATGCTCACGTAAATGCGTTGCATCTATACCTTTGATTAATTTTCTAGCTGTGTCTGGAATAGGCACGAGATTGCGACGCTTATCTTTTGGTAATGCTTTGAGCAATGCTTCGATTAAATCTTGTCTCCAGCCGGGTATGCCCCACGACCACTGTTTCTCATCAACTTGTGGTAGTGCTTGCACTGGAATCTTAACCGTTGCTCCATCTTCATCATGGCTTGGATCGAAGCGATAGCTTGCAGCCAAACGCAGCTGACCATTATGTAGATAATCAGGAAATTGTTGTGTTGTTGGTCGATCATTGAGCCACAGCGCATCATCTTCAACGAAAAGATAACGTGGCTCTTTAGATTCAACTGTAGCACGCCAATCTTCAAAGCTATGACGACTCGCAACATCGGTGGGCACTTTTGCGGCATAAAATTGGTAAATGGTTTCTTCATCAACGACCAGATCACGGCGACGTAATTTATCTTCAACTCGCTCAACTTCTTCTAGTTTGAGCAAGTTATGTTTTAAAAACGGCGGCGTTATTCCTAGATTCCCAGTCGTGAGTGCATCGCGCAAAAAGATTTCGTGCGCTGCTGGTTGATCTACTTTTTCAAAATTAATTAAACGCTTTGGCTCAATAATCAGACCAAATAATGAAATCTGTGCATAGGCATTAACCACACCTGTTTTTTTAGACCAATGTGGTTCAAAATAATGATACTTCAACAAATCTCGCGCAGCTAATAAAATCCATTCAGGATCAATTTTTGCCAAGGTTCGCAGATAAACTTGCGAAGTTTCCACCATCTCAAATGCCATGATCCAAGAGGTATTGGTTTTATGTAAGGTACTGGCTGGAAAGACTTTAGCTTTTTGCTGGCGTACTGCCATAAAGGTATTACGTTCATCGGTTTTATTAGCGATGAATGAAAGCAAACCTGTTAATAATGCACGATGCAGATTTTCATAATTTGCACCTTTTTCATTAAAACTCAACTTCAAACTTTCAGCGAGCTCAACGAGTTGTTGATGTGTTTGTTTCCACTCTCGCAAACGTAACCAGCTCAAAAAGTGCTGACGTGCAAACTGACGACGCTTATTCTCAGATTGCGTATCTGGGCTAGTTTGCAACGTATTCCAAAGTTTTAAATAGAATAAAAAGTCTGAATCAGCTTCTTTAAATAGTGCATGCTTTTGATCTGCTTGCATTTGCTTATCAGCTGGGCGCTCCCGCGGATCTTGAATCGCCAAAGCACTCACAATAATCAAAGCTTCTTTGAGTACACCAAAGTGTGCACCACCAATAATCATCCGTGCTAAACGAGGATCAATTGGCATGCGTGCCATCATTTGTCCGACTTTTGTTAGCTCGTTTTTACGATCATTCAGTGCACATAACTCGATCAGTAATTTACGACCATCATTGACTAAGCGAAAATCTGGTGGTTCAATAAAATCAAAGTCTTCTAAGCTACCTAAGCCTAAACTTTGCATCTGCAAAATCACTGATGCTAAATTTGTTCGCTTAATTTCAGGTTCAGTAAACTCTGGTCGACTCATAAAGTCTTCTTCGCTGTACAAGCGAATACACACACCTGCTGCAATACGACCACAACGACCTTTTCGTTGATTTGCTGCTGCTTGCGAAATAGCTTCAATAGGTAAACGCTGCACACGCGAACGATAGTTATAGCGAGAAATACGGGCAAAACCGCTATCAATCACATAACGAATATTCGGTACAGTTAAAGCGGTCTCTGCTACGTTAGTCGCAATGATGATACGTCGACCTTTACCACCTGGATTGAAAATCTTTTGTTGTTCAGCAAGTGCGAGACGAGCATACAAAGGTAGTACTTCGGTATGTCTTGGCCCATACTTTTGCAAGGTTTCTTGTAGCTCTCTGATCTCTTGTTCCGTACTGGCAAAAATCAAGATATCAGCATGCTCAGGATGACCTTTTCCTTCTGCGTCAGCAAAACATTCTTCTACTGCTTGAACCACTGCTCGGGGTAGGTTTTCTTCAAAATCATCGAACTCATCATCATCACTACCCACGATGCTGAGTTCTGAAATCGGACGATAACGTACTTCTACAGGAAAACTACGCCCTTCAACTTCAAAAATAGGCGCGTCATTAAAATACTGACTAAAGCGATTAACATCTAAAGTCGCCGAAGTCACAATCACTTTTAAATCTGGGCGCTTAGGTAAAAGCTGTTTGAGATAACCCATGATAAAGTCAATATTGAGTGAGCGTTCGTGTGCCTCATCAATAATGATTGTGTCGTATTTAGACAGAAAACGGTCATTGGTTAACTCTGCTAACAAGATACCATCCGTCATTAATCGGACAATAGAATCTTGTGAGCCTTGTTCATTGAAACGAACCTTAAAACCAATCGACTCACCTAGCTTTTCACCAACTTCTTCCGCAATACGTTGAGAAACACTGCGTGCAGCTAAACGTCGTGGTTGAGTATGCCCAATCATTCCAGTTAAGCCACGGCCAGCCAACATGGCAATTTGCGGAAGCTGTGTGGTTTTACCCGAACCCGTTTCACCCGCGACAATAATGACTTGATGCTGCTGAATCGCCTCAATTAAACGATCTGCATATTGCGTCACAGGTAAGTCTTGATTCAGTTTAATTTTAGGCAATCGTGCTAAACGCTGCTTAACTTTATGGTTCGACTTTTCAAAGAATTTTTCGATTTCAGCTGTTTCTGTTTTCTTATCTTTACGCAGTCTATTTAAACGGTGACGGTCACGTGCCATAACCAATTGATCTACATTTAAATGACTCTGCACTGAACAGCTTTCCTGAAAAATAAAATAATCGGCTATTTTACGCCTTAAACCCTTGCTATGCAAAGCAAGTACAGCAATTGAATTAAATCAATTAACCCTTTTATGGCTTGGGTGTACGACCAAAACGATCTCGGAAACGTTTGATGTACCTTTTAAATGGCCAAGTAAACTGCTTCACAAAGCTGTTTGGAATTTTATATCCCACAGTTCCATAAACACTTGCCAAATGATTTGGCATATACACACTTTTAAAAATGACATCATAAAGCGGAATAAATGCAGCATAATTTTTATCAATTGCAGGTTTTTCTGAAGAATGATGCCAGTGATGAAACTCAGGTGTCGCAATCAACCAACGTAAATAAGGAAAACGAAAACGCACATTTGAATGAATAAATATTGCATGGAATGAAATAAAAATTAGATAAGCAAATACCGCAGAGGTATGAAACCCGAGCAGGAAAATTGGTAAAGTCGCAATAAAGCGCGTCATCAATACTTCAACGATATGTAATCGTGACGAAGCAAGCCAATCCATATATTCAGTTGAATGGTGAATCGCATGAAAACGCCATAAAAAGTTAACTTCGTGCATTGCCCGATGCAACCAATACACGACGAAATCAACAACAATCAATAATTCAATGAATTGCAACCAAATCGGTTGTGCTTGTACATAAGGCACGATAGGATTATTCGGTAGATGGGTAATCCAATACTGAATTGGCATCACTGTAAGAAAGGTAAATAATTGAATCCCAATATGACTAAACATGAAATATTTCATATCCGTCACCCAGCCTACTCTTAAAATCTTCTGCTCTGGATTCTTGGCAAAAAAACCTTCTAATGGAATAAATACCACTGCCAAAATCACTAAAGTAAGAACGAAATAATCAATCCCAGCGTAAAAAGGTAAATTAGGTAGTGTCGGTGCTTTAATTAGACCACAGCCTAATATTGCGGCGAATAGTGCAAAACAAATACCATAAAAACCATAACGATTTTGACGAATAATTGAGCTAAATGCCCCAAAACCTACACTCAGAACAATACCTAGCATTAAACTAAAATAAAAAACTTTGTAGTGTTGAACGTAGACTGGACGTAATTCAGGCATCGTCAATACCGTCGGAAACAGAAAACACAGTGCTCCAAATAGGCTTAATAGGCCGAGTGACATTGAAATAAAAGCACTGATTTTTCCAAGTCCAGCATTCAGCTCTAAGTTTTCGAATTTTTCTCTTAATTGATCAGTCATGTTTGGTATAAATTCACTATTTATGCGAGATATATTTATTCGCTCATCACCTTATTATTTCACTGATGATAAATACTATTCATCATTTCAATGATTTAAATTTATTCTAAGATAAACATCTAATGATGTATATGATTAAAAAATAACAAGGCGATTCAAATGCGACCAAAATGACTTATGCGAAACTCATTCAACTAAACAATCAAAATAATTGAACAGAAGTTATTGCAATCATCACAATCTATTAGCCGTCATCTCTTAACAACATATATCGCAGAATTTTTAATAGTATATCTCGGTTTTTTATCTATTTTTATATTTTTTCAATTTTACCCTTGAATTTTAATGGCGCAGGCTGCATGTTGTTATGCGAGTTAGTTTTCGGATGTTTTGTCATTTTTGCTTCATCTCGATGAAGTCAAATAGTGAAATATCCTTGGGTGAAAGTCGAACTTTATTGAGTTATTCAATTTTCCGATTTTAGTCATGTAAAAATACTATTTCCCCAATAACTAAAAATTATTTATTCTTGCTTTCGTAAACAAGTAAGGCACTAGCCTCTCAATAAAACCTCAATCATGGAGACAATGATGAGCTTAATTAATACTGAAGTTAAACCATTTAAAGCGACTGCATACCACAACGGTCAATTTGTTGACGTAACTGAAGCTGATCTTAAAGGTAAATGGTCTGTTGTATTCTTCTATCCAGCTGACTTCACTTTCGTATGTCCAACTGAGTTAGGCGACCTTGCTGACAACTACGCTGAATTCCAAAAATTAGGCGTTGAAATCTACGGTGTTTCTACTGACACTCACTTCACGCACAAAGCTTGGCATGACACTTCTGACGTAATTGGTAAAATCCAATACCCATTAATCGGCGATCCAACTTGGACTCTTTCTAAAAACTTCGAAGTATTAATCGAAGCTGCTGGTCTTGCTGACCGTGGTACTTTCGTGATCGATCCAGAAGGCAAAATCCAAATCGTTGAAATCAACGCTGGTGGTATCGGCCGTGACGCATCTGAACTTCTTCGCAAAGTAAAAGCTGCTCAATACGTTCACGCTCACCCAGGTGAAGTATGCCCAGCTAAATGGAAAGAAGGTGAAGCGACTCTTGCTCCATCTATCGACTTAGTTGGTAAAATCTAATCACTTAGATTAACCAATTTCCAAATAAGCCACTTTTTTTAGAGTGGCTTCTTTTTTGTCTGATATTTTTACTAATCAATGCTTTTTTCGTCGTCTATTTCATAGCAAATTTTTTACAATTCTTATACTTATAAATTTATAGCTAAATTCATTTATTAATTGTCAGCCTCTAAAAGTTGGAGTACTGTCAAATTATGAAATAAAAGAGTTCTTAATATGTAGTTAGTGATCAAACTCAGATGGGGGTAAATATATGGACAAAGCTGTAGTTGTAACCTCTTGGAAATACGATGTTTCTTCTCGTTATCTAAAAATATTTTATAACAATGGCTCAGGAGAGCTATACCACCCTGTTCCAGAGTTTATTTATGACAATTTGCTTCGTTCTACAGACAAAGCTGCATTTGTGCATAAATACCTTGAGTTTGATCTTCATTTTAAACGACTGTGTATATCAACTACTCAGCAAAAAACAGCCCTTCTATAGGGCTGTTTTTATTCATTTACGCAGCTTCAATCTGATCTGTTGCATACTTTTCTAATATCTGCTCTTTGGCTTCTGGATGAATATTAATTCGTTGCAGATCACCTTTATAATGCTCAACGACTCGATCATCCATAATTTTCGACCACCAAGAAGGGATAAAGGCTGGCAGAATTAGTGCACCATAACCTGCTGGCAACTGTGGCGCATCTTCAAAGTGTCTCAACGTTTGGAAACTACGTGTTGGATTTGCATGATGGTCTGAATGACGCTGCAACTGATATAAAAATAAATTCGTTACAACGTTATTATTATTCCAGCTATGCTCGGGCAAAGTGCGCTCATAATGCCCATTGGCTTTTTTCTGACGTTTTAAACCATAGTGTTCGATATAATTGACCGATTCAAACAAGGTTATCGCATAAGCAGCTTGTGTGACTTGGAAAGGTAATGAACGCGCGCCAAATCTAGTCAACATTCCTGCGTGATAAATAGCAGACATTGCCCAGCCACGAATAAGCTCATTTTCCATGCAGAAGAATGGTAATTTTTTACGTTCTAGACGTTTCTTTTCAATTTCAATCGCGGACTTAAAGCTACCTATGACAGTACGTGGTAAGAATTTCCAAAAGGTTTCACCTAACTGTGATGATGCTGGATCTTCAGGTGTCGCTACGCGGCGATGATGACCATAAGGATGCTCAATACGGAAATGGTTATAGCCTGAAGGTGCTAATGCTAAATGTGATAAATATTGTTCTAATTTTCCAGTCTTATGGCTCAACTCATGCGCAGTATTGATTGCAATACCATTTACCATTCCAATCGTTGTTCCTAATAAAACTTGGTCAGCCAGTGAAGTTCCTTTGCGACTCGCAAGATATGTTCCATATAGGTTGGCAGCATATTGCAACGGGATATATAGTTTTACAATACGTGCATAATAAGGATCAGCTTCTAAATCAGCGATGGCACTAATTGGTGGATTTTCTGTGTCTTCACCGATCAGTTTATCTAGCGCAGGAATCACACCGTGTAAAAACATTGGGCCAAAAGATGCAAAGAATTTCTTAGTTTTCTTTGGACCAAACTGATAACCCGCTAAACCGCTCATCGCAATTGCTGGTACTGCCAATCCTAATAACCATAAATGACGCTTTTTATCTTTAAAGGGTGTTGTTACTTGTTCTACATCCAGTTCAGTTAGCATATTCATTAGAATTTCCTCAATCAAACACACTATGTTTTGCTTGAGTTTATTTTGGTCTTTTCAGATGACTATATATTATCATTTTAAGACTTGATATTATCATTTTAAGACTTTACTGAGTTTATATTGTGCAAAAGCAGCAGATACCCGTTATCCCAGCACGTTACTATCTACGTTTGATTGAAATTTTAATCAATACAAATCAGTATGATAACCAATTCCTTTGTGCTTTTAGAGATGAATTATCTCAAACTGAGCTTTTGTCTATTCAACAAATTGAACAGTTTATTGCAATGGGGTTAAGCCTACCGAATACCAAAGACTTAGCCTTTGAACTTGGGAAAAATCTCAAGCTGAGTTCGCATAGCTTGGTCGGCTATGCACTAATGACCAGCCCTAACTTAGAACATGCTTTACGCTTAATCGCACAGTATTTCCGTTTAATCATGCCGAGTTTCAAACTTTCTATACATTCAGCGACAGACCCTCAAAAGATTGAATTATTGTTTGAACCCATCTTACAAATGAATAAACAATGTCTTGATTTTCATACTGAAGCGATTGCTGTGGCGTTTTATTACAGTCTGTTTGAGCTGGCTGGACAACAATTACAACGCTATCAAATTTACTTGAATATTCCCGAGCCGATTTACCAAGAACGTTATCTACATTTAGTCAAAGCACATTTCCATTTTAACTACACATGGCTTACAGGTATCCGTGTCATTATTGATCGACAGCAATTGGCTCTGCCCTTGCCCCTCGCCGATGCGCACAGCTTGAAAGTGGTCGAGCAACGTTGTCAGGAACAACTACAAAAAATTTATCATCAAGGTGAAATTGTAGAATGGATAAGCATGATGCTTCGTCAAGCCAATCAAGTACCGACTCTGACTGAATGTGCGAAGGTTCTGAATATTTCCACCAAAACCTTACAGCGTTATTTACAACAACAAGGTGTGGAGTTCCAAACTTTGAAACAGCAAATTAGTACAGAAAGAGCGATTGATTTACTTGCAAACTCAAACTACACGATTACGCATATTGCTTATGAGTTAGGTTATACCAATCCTGCTAATTTCACGCGTGCATTCAACAAAGTGATGGACTGTAGTCCTCAAGCTTACCGTTTAAAATCGCAAGAAAGAAAGGCTACTTAACCACGACCATACATAACCCAGCACCCACGGGTAAAATAGTGCTCATAAATTTTTCGTCTTGTTTAATCAACTCAAGTAAAGGTTTAACCTCAGCAGTATGTGAAATCACATTATCAATGATGAGCGTGCCGCCTGTGGGCTTTAATAGTCTTTTTAAATCATGCCAGTAGCTCACATAGCTACCGCGTTCCGCATCCAACAAAATTAAATCAAACTGCTCAACACTTTCTGTCAAATAGTCAGCGGCATCACCCACCCAAAAATCAATATATGCTTCTAAGCCAAATTCTTCGGCATATTTTTTAGCTTGTGCACTGCGAAATGCATTTATTTCTAAGGTTTGAACTTTTGCCGAGACAGATTTTGCTGCTTCAGCCAACCATAAGGTTGAATAACCTGTCGATGTTCCGATTTCTAAAATATGTTGTGAATGCTGAGTACGCACTAACATTCCAAGCAGCTTCGCCGATTCAGCCTCAATGTTGCGATAGCGTCTAAGACGGTCTGATTGCCGAGCATCATGTTGTTTAAACTCATCATATAAATCAGCAATACGTTGTAAAAATACTGTGCTGGTCATATCTGACTCTCCATGATGCTCTTATTTAAAACACTGAATCTAGGTCGTTTGAATTAACTTAAAACGAGGAACAGTCTGTCCATCTTCAAGCTGAACGGTTTCTGTAAACATGGTTAATGGACGTACCCACATTGAATAATCACTATATAAGCACTGATATACAACTAACTCTTCTTCAGTTTCGCTGTGTCGAGCCACATTGAAAACTTGATAAAGCTGCCCTTTGTAATGTTGATAGATTCCACGCTGTAGTGCCATGTTGTTTACCCTTAAATTTATGCCATGAAATGATTGCAGTTATATAACAACTTTCAATCTAATCAAATTTTTATACACACAAATGATCATAAATTTATCGATTGCCATATAAATCCAAAAAACCGATTAAACTCATAAAAACATACTGTTTTACCTATTTAACGCTTTTGCGTACTATAGCTTCATTGAATGAATTTAGCAGATTTTAAAGTCTTAGCATTTGGAGAAATACATGTTAGATCAAAATATTAAAACTCAATTAAAAGCTTACTTAGAACGTTTAGAAAGTCCAATCGAGTTGGTTGCTGCTTTAGATGAATCTGACAAAGCAGAAAAAATCAAAGAACTGGTAACTGAGATTGCTGAACTTTCTGATCAAGTTACGGCGCGTTTTGATGGTTCAAACGCTCGCCGTCCTAGTTTTGGTGTAGCTAAAGCAGGTGAACAACCACGTGTGTTCTTTGCTGGCTTACCAATGGGACATGAGTTTACTTCTTTGATCTTGGCATTATTACAAGTGTCTGGTTATGCGCCAAAAGTCTCTGACGAGGTTTTAGCTCAAATCAAAGGCTTAAACTTAACTGCAAACTTTGATGTCTTTGTATCGTTAAGCTGTCATAACTGTCCAGATGTGGTGCAAGCTTTAAACCTGATTGCGATTAATAATCCAAACACCACTGCGACCATGATTGATGGTGCTTTCTTCCAAGACGAAGTGGAAGAACGCAAAATTTTGGCAGTGCCAATGGTATTCCAAGACAATCAGCATATCGGTCAAGGTCGTATGACCTTGGAAGAAATCGTGGCTAAATTAGATAGCAATTCTGCTGAGAAAGATGCTGCTGCAATCAATGCCAAGGATGCATTTGATGTATTGGTGATTGGTGGTGGTCCTGCGGGTGGTACAGCGGCGATCTATGCAGCACGTAAGGGCATCAAAACAGGTATCGTTGCTGAGCGCTTTGGTGGTCAGGTGATGGATACCATGGATATTGAAAACTTTACCACGGTTCAAAAAACGGTTGGTCCGAAGTTTGCGCAAGATATGGAAGCGCATGTACGTGAATATGGCGTAGACATCATGAACTTGCAACGCGTCAGCAAAATCACTGGTGCAGATCAAACAGCCAATGGTTTGGTTGAAGTTGAACTTGAGAATGGTGCTAAGCTTGAATCAAAAACCATCATTCTATCAACAGGCGCACGTTGGAGAGAAATGAATGTACCAGGTGAAGCAGAATACCGTACTCGTGGTGTGGCGTACTGCCCACACTGTGATGGTCCATTATTCAAAGGCAAACGTGTTGCTGTGATTGGTGGCGGTAACTCTGGTGTTGAAGCTGCGATTGACCTAGCTGGGATTGTTGAGCATGTGACTTTGGTTGAGTTTGATACCAAACTTCGTGCAGACCAAGTCTTGCAAGATAAGTTAAATAGCTTACCAAACACTACAGTGATCATGAATGCTTTAAGCACAGAAGTGGTGGGTGATGGTTCGCAAGTCACAGCATTGAAATATAAAGACCGTGCCACAGATGTTGAACATACTGTAGAACTTGCAGGAATTTTTGTACAAATTGGTTTATTACCAAATACAGATTTCTTGAAGAACAGTGCGGTTGAACTCAGCAATCGTGGTGAGATCGTGATCAATGATCGTAACGAAACCAATGTTAAAGGTGTGTTTGCGGCAGGAGACTGTACGACTGTACCTTACAAACAAATTATCATCGCGACAGGTGAAGGTGCGAAGGCCTCTCTCTCTGCTTTTGATTACATGAT
This sequence comes from Acinetobacter sp. NBRC 100985, assembly GCF_000241225.1. Classification (NCBI taxonomy): domain Bacteria; kingdom Pseudomonadati; phylum Pseudomonadota; class Gammaproteobacteria; order Moraxellales; family Moraxellaceae; genus Acinetobacter; species Acinetobacter sp. NBRC 100985. The sequence goes on from NZ_BAEB01000036.1 coordinate 21,631, forward strand.
TCGTTCAGGTTCATAACAGAACACTCAAAAAACATGTGCACGCATTTACATTTCTAGATGTAAGTGCGTGTTTTTACAAGTTATCAACAAATTTTCAACTTTATTCGTCAACGTTTTTATGTTTATATTTTCGCTATCCATACTTGTTGGATGCCACAACGAAAAGGAAATATGAAAATGAATAAATTACTTGTTGCATTTGGTCTCGCTGCTACTGTTGCGCTTGTGGGCTGTAATAAAGATAAAGCGCCTGAAACTGGTGCAACTACGGGTGAGCACTTAGAAAATGCTGCAGAACAAGCAAGCGCTGATATCCAAAACGCGACTGCTACTGCAACTGACAACATCGCAACTGCTGCGGACAATGCTGCTGATCAAATCGATGCTGCTGCTGATCACACAGCTCACGCCACAGCTGAAGCTGCTGCTAAAACTGAAGCTGCTGCACGTGATGCAACTGCTGACGTAGCTGGTGCAGTAGAATCTACTGCTGCTGATGTTAAAGAAAAAGCTCAACAATAATTTATTGTTGATCATTAAAAAAGCCTCTGGAAACAGAGGCTTTTTTAATGGCGTATTAGATTAAGCTAATAAACCTTCGTCACGCATTGCAATTTGAACAGACTGACGCTCAGCAACTTTATTACGTAATGCAATGATGTTGATATATGGCATAAGGTCATGCTCAATATGATTTGACCAATTCGTTAACACAAACAAGTAAGCATCCGCTGGCCCAAAGTTATCGTCAACTAAATAATCATATTCAGACTCAGCCAGATGATTATCAATATATTTCAATAAACGATCTACCTCAGCATAAGCTTTAGTTTTCTCATCATCAGTTAAATGACCACCAAAGAACACCGCATAAGCATCGTGCAATTCAGAATTTAAATAACCTAACCACTCTAGAACTTTAGCACGCCCCATTCCAGATGGCGGGATAAGATCCTGTTTAGGATCATGCTGAGCAAGAAATGGTAAAATCGCAACGTTTTCAGTCAAAATCAAACCCGGATTAATCTCTAGAGCAGGCACGTAACCTTTTGGATTAATCTCATAATAATCTGAACCTTTTGAAGTTTTATGAGTCTTTAAGTCAACTTTTTCTAAATCAAAATCTACGTTTATTTCATTTAAGATAATATGTGCTGCTAAAGAACATGCGCCTGGTGAATAATACAACTTCATATCTAATCCTTGTTTTCTAATAACTATTTATGCTCTTGAACATTCAAACGAAACCCGAGAGACAGATATAGACTCACATTTAAAATAACTTTAAAGCTAAAAATATCTACACACTTACTATTAATGAATTTTTTTCTGCCTTGCAAGTTATATTCCGTGACGATTGATTAAAATATGAAAGAACAGATTACTCAATGTCACGGATTTCATTTTTTATGCTCGACCAAATAATTGGCTTAACCATGAGAATAAAGCGTTCAAGAACTCTGAAATGATATTCTTAGGATGCTGATCAGGCTGCGTAGCAGAACCTTTCATATCCAAATCCACGATCACGGGGTCATGGTCAGATGAACGATATGGATCAGCAGAGTAGAATAGTTCCTTTTGCTCCTTTGTCTTATATTCTTCGTTGTAATCAAGGACTGTTGGCTCGTCGGCATTGATATGCCAAGCAAAAGCTTTGACAACACGTTTGTACAGTTCAGAATCTGCAATCGCATGATCAAGGTTGCCTGCACCACCATAACCTTCTGCATTACTTGAAACACCGAATACATAGCTATAGGCGTTTGCACCCTCTCCCACTTTTACGTCGTTTAACAGAACTTTATAATTTGCTTTTTCAAAGGTCAAAATTGGATCTTCTTTGGCATAGCTATTCATGTCTCCGAGCAGCAAAATGTTCGGGTTTTTAACTTGGGTTGGATTCTTAGCAATCCATTGTGTTAATTGTTCAACTGCTTTCACACGTGTAGGATTCCAACAACCTTGTCCATCATTTTGATCTGCATCCAAAGATGTTGTATCAACGCCTGAACAGCCTTTTGATTTTAAGTGATTCGGAATCACTGTAAAAATTTTCCCACCTTGAACTGGCTGGAAAGATTGTGCGATTGTGCTACGGTTTTTATCGCCTAAATCTAGCACTGCTGCTTTATTGACGGGTTTAACACGTTTACTGTTATAGATAATCGCGACTGCAATCACGTCAGTACCTAATTTATCTTGTCCCTCAGGAGTGACATACTTCCAATCATTGCCCAATGCTTTCGTTAAATAAGCGACTGCACTATCGCTACCATAACCATTGTTTGCAATTTCCATGAGTCCATAAACATCAGCATCAATTGTTTTTAGCGCACTTACAATTTTACGGTGCTGCTTATCAAACTCAGCTTGGCTTGTCGCACCGCGCTCAGTTGGGAAACCATTTTTACCATTGTCATAATTCAAGACATTGAAAGCAGCTGCACGGATATATTGGCTTTGTTTTGCTGCAATTGTTTGACGTGGATTGGTATTTGCAACCAACTCTGGCAAATTACGTCCAACCACGGGCTGTACACGCCAGTTATTAAAACGATATTCTAAAATCCCTTCAGCATTTTTAAGTTGATAGCCTGAACGTAATGTATTCAATGCACTAAAGTTTTGTGGCAACCAAGGCGTTCTATTCTGATTGTTATAACCATCATCAAAAATGATTTTTGAAAGTAAGTTTTGTTGTGCTAACGCTTTTGCTTCATTTGATAATGCTGGATAGAGATTAGTTGGAATAAATAAACGCCCTAAACTCAACGATAACTCGCCATAACGACCAAAATTATAATTTTCACTGACTGTTAACGTTTGAGGAAGTTTAACCAACATCCCTTGATAGCGTTTTGCTGAATTTTCTGAACTATCACTTAAACTTGAAAATGGGAGATTGATTGCCAGTGGTTGTACTTGATCAGCCATATTCAGATTACAGGTTTGAATATCTTGTTGTAGTTGATCAATTTGTAATTGATTTTGATAACTGGTGAGACGACCTTTTAAGATCACTTCTTCACCTACTTGCCCACCTTTTATCGCACTGCTCGCTGGGATATATACAAAAATCGCATTGCTCACATTTGCCTTAGCTTTGCTATCTGCAGTTTGAACATAAAAACCTGAGAAACCATTGCTATAACGATAATCCGCGGTAATGATGCCTCGAATCGTATAAGTTTGATTTTGTGTTGCTTGAGCTAAATCTGCAATTGGCGTATCGCTACTGCTACATGAAACAGTTTCTGTCGTTGGTGGTGTCGTCGTTGATCCAGTTAAATTTGAGAAATCATTGCGATCAGTCCAAGCTTGCCAAGATTGATCTAAATCAAAAGGACTTGTTGGATCAACACTCAAAACAGGATTTTCTGCTTGAATACGCTTAAAACTGTTCGCAATACTATAGGCAGTTGTCCCCCAACCTGAAGTTGGACGTTCACCGATACGACCAAAACGATCTAGAGGCGTACCACGATAAACCAAGACAATCGCATCATCACCATTGAATGACAAACCTGCAACTTGATTTACCTTACTGCCAAGCTGTGCTTGTAATTCAGAACGACCAATTAAATATTTTTGCTTGCTCGCTAAAGTCCCCTGCAACTGGAATGTTGCAGTTTTGGCTGTTCCACCATTGTTGAATTGTTGGATTTCATAATCAGCCAAATTCACAGTTGTTCCGTCAGGGTTATAGATTTCTAAACCCTTACGATTACTACTGCCATCTACATATTGGCTAAACATGAGTTGCGAATGCGCAACTGAAAATATAGATGATGCACCTAATAGGCTTAAACACATTGCGATCGAGTGAAATTTAAATGTTTTCATAGCTTTTTTACTTTATGTTCAAATCGACAATAGGCTATGCAATTACTGTGACATCCACATGAAGTTTTCTTTACAACTTTTAAGCAATTTTAGAAATTTTCTCTTAAATAAAATGCCTTAAAAATTTGACTTGATCCCCTGAACACTTAAAATACGGCCTTTCTATATTTATATCTCCAGAATCATGTCAAACGATCAGTTAGAAACGCAAATTACGGAACTCGACAATTTGCCTGAGCACCGTGAAATTGTGACGTTTATGCGTCGTTCAGCTCCGCTCAATACTTCACAACGTACTGCTTTAGAAGATTATCGTGATTTAATTTTGGAATATCCTGTTGGTGATTTGCGTCAACACTTTCAACATCCTGAACGCCCTTTAACTGTTGAAATCGGTTTTGGTATGGGTCGTTCTTTGGTGTTAATGGCGAAAGCCAACCCAGAACGCAACTTTGTCGGCATCGAAGTTCACGTACCAGGTATTGCACAGTGTGTCTATGAAGCAGGCATGGCAGGTTTAAAGAACTTGTTTGTACTGGATGCCGATGCAATCCAAGTATTACGTGAGATGCCAGACAACAGCATTAACTGTGTACAGCTTTATTTCCCAGATCCGTGGCAGAAAAAACGTCACTTTAAACGTCGTTTTGTGATTCATGAGCGTATGCAACTGGTTGAACAAAAGCTTGAGTTGGGTGGTACTTTCCACTCAGCAACTGACTGGGAACCGTATGCAGAGTGGATGCTTGATATCCTAGATAACCGTCCAGATATGGAAAACTTGGCAGGTAAAGGCAATAGCTACCCTCGCCCAGAATGGCGTCCAGTGACTAAATTTGAGCGTCGTGGTCTGGAATCTGGTCATAAGATTAATGATTTTATCTTTAAGAAAATTAAATAAGCTGATTTAGTTATCAAAGGAAGCCACTCATTTTTAGTGGCTTTTTTATTGCTAAGCATCTAAATGCTATGCTTTCTTATCAAAATAAGCTTCTGGATAGGGATCTTGGCCTTTTAACTTATTACGATATTTCATTACACTAATCTGAACGCCATCATCAGTTAAAAAGTCATTATAAAAATCCTGCTCTTTGGGATATTCAAAATTTAATTTTTCGAATATTTGTTCGGATAACTCACCAAAAATTTCATAAGATTTTCGAAAACTAAAATAATTTATAAATGCAGAAAATGAAACTGAAATAAAAAATGCGATAAGTATTGCCTGAAAGAAAAACAATATACGTTCAACGGAATAATCAAAAGAAAAAATAAAACTAAATATAAGTACAATTAAAAACAAGCCAAATGATGCAATACTAAAATAATAGGTCTGCATCATAATCGCTTTATAACCCATTTTTACAGAACGCCCCATTTCATAGATCATATACAATAAGCCGGATTTAGGATCAATAATGGCATAGACCTGATAACGTCCATCTACAGGCATATCATTAATTACAGCAATCAATTCATCATTTTCTTTAAAACGTACCGTCGTAAATTGTCCTAGCAAAGGACACCCCTCTATTTCACCAATAAAAGTTATACCATCTTTTGCTTTTCCAGCCATTAATAAAATAGGCGAGCTTGTAAGCAATGAACTACTTCCAGCAAGTACACCTGCAAAAGCGGTGCCTGCTGCAATCCCACTAATATTCTGATTTACAGGAATTTTGGACTTGGCTTTCTCTAGAGAGTGAATTGGACCTTGAACAAGCTTTAAGTTTAGTTTCAAATGATTTACCTTAAATAACCTTAATTTTAGCTAGTTATACATTCCGTTCTTTTTGCTCTATATAACTGTCTGAGTATGGATCTTCTTTAATGACCTTACGGTACTCAAATACTGCTTCAAGCAACAAATGATCTTTTTCACTCATGTAGCGACTTGGTAATAAAAAAATCTCTTGAGGATCTTTAAATCCATATAAAGAAAAAATCTGCTCTGATTTTTCTGACAAATGCTTTAATGAATTTGAAGAATTTTTTAATAATAAAAAATAAAATGAAGTAGAATAAAATAAATACAAAGGCTAAAATTAATAATGTATTTAAATTTATTCCACGAGCTAATAAAACAATAAAACTTGTTATGATTATGGTTATAGAATACCAAACTAACCCACCTTTCATAACTGAAATATTATGAGGTTTAGGTGAGGCTCCCATCCCAACCTGCATATGAAGCAAACCTGTTTTAGGGCTCAATACAGAATAAAGCTCATATAAGTTGTTTTCTAGCCGTCTTACAATGCAAATAACATACTCTTCCTGTTCGAATAGAGCACGATGAAACTGGCCGATGCAAATTTTTTCATCTATTTCCAAAACAACTGACTTGACATGTAAACGGCTACGCGATGCGAGAAATACAGTCTGTGCGGACAATGAAACACTTTCTGCTACACTGCTTAGAATTGCAGAAGCTGCAATTTGAGCATCACCAGACTTACCAAATGCACTTAAAGAGTCATCATAAACCTCTAACCTTTGAATGCGACCTTCGATTTTTAGTAAATCATACATTCCGTTCTTTTTGCTCTATATAGCTTTCTGGGTATGGATCTTGTTCAATGACCTTGCGGTATTCATAAACTGACTCCAATAACAACTTATACTCATCACTGATATAACGAGATTTCAACAAAGATAAATCATCAGCATTATAAAAACCATAAATATTAAAAACTTTTTCAGATTTTTCACACAAATATATTAATGATTCTCCAGCTTTTTTAACAACATAATTTATAACTATATATCCAAAAACCGATATAATTAACCAAAAAATAAATTCTCACTATTAATACCAGTTGCCCATAAAAAAATTATGGAAAATAAAAAAATACCACTCCATAATATATTAACCCTTCCTTTTTGAGACCCTTTTTATTTTTTTCTACTGACTCCCCCATCCTCACCTGCATATGCAACAGGCCTGTCTTCGGGCTTAATACTGAATACAGTTCATACAAATTATTTTCAAGTTTTTTTGCTATACAAATTACATACTCATTTTCTTTTAATAAAGCACGATGGAATTGACCTATACAAACTTTCTCATCTATTTCCATAACAATAGATTGCACATGTAAACGGCTTTTTGAAGCTAAAAAAACAGTTTGTGCTGAGAGTGAAACACTTTCTGCTACACCGCTTAGAATTGCTGAAGCTGCAATTTGAGCATCACCAGACTTTCCAAATGCACTTAAAGAGTCATCATAAATCTCTAACCTATGAATGCGACCTTCGATTTTTAGTAAATCATACATTCCGTTCTTTTTGCTCTATATAGCTTTCTGGGTATGGATCACTTTCAATAATTTTTCTATATTCATATACAGACTCAAGCAATAAGTGATCTTTTTCACTTAGATAGCGACTTGGTAATAAGAAAACTTCTTGAGGGTCTTTAAATCCATATAAAGCAAAAATCTGTTCTGACTTTTCTGAAAAATGTTTTAATGAATTTGAAGCACTTTTAATAATAAAAAATAAAATAAAATAAAATAAAATAGCCACTCCTAAAAAAATTAATATATCAACCTGATTAAAACCTCTTGCCCAAAAATAAATTAAAGATCCCAAAAAAATTGTTATCGCGTACCAGACATTTCTACCTTTAGCTATAGAAGTCTGATGAGCTTTAACAGAAGCTCCCATCCCAACCTGCATATGAAGTAAGCCTGTTTTAGGGCTCAATACTGAATAAAGCTCGTATAAGTTGTTTTCTAGTCGTCTTACGACACAAATGACATATTCATTCTGTTCAAACAACCCACTATGAAATTGGCCAATACAAACTTTACCAGCTATTTCCATAACCACTGTCTTAACATGTAAACGACTACGTGAAGCGAGAAATACCGTCTGTGCAGACAATGAAACACTTTCTGCTACACCACTTAGAATTGCTGAAGCTGCAATTTGGGCATCACCTGATTTTCCAAATGCACTTAAAGAGTCATCATAAATCTCTAATCTTTGAATGCGACCTTCAAATTTTAACATCTCATACATTTTAAACGCTCACTATCGCTTTCATAAACTCTTCATATTCTTCATCTGCAGTTTTGAATTTCTTCTCATTCCTAGATGTAGATTTAAATATAGACTCTTTTTTAGGATCAGATGCTAACTTAAATGCGGTTTTCTGACACCAGTCTTCCATTGCATCATCCAAAACATATTTTTTAAGTAAAATTTCTGCACTAATTAAGCCTAATGTTAATAAATTTAATCCAGCAATCACTCGGGCACCCATTAAAAATGCAACTAGAGCATTCGCTGTGAATTTAGTTAAAACTCTTTTAATTACTGCATTTTTACTATATTGTAAAATGGCACTAGCTAATACGCCTGCCTGTCCAATTGATAAGCCTAAGTTGATCAAAATTCTAGTAAATAACATTGTTTGGATAACAACTGAGTTTGTCTCTTTTAAGGTTTTTGAATCTACATATAAACCAGTTACTCCACCTAAGGTACCAAGACTTCCAGCAGTCAATCTAAAAGCCGCTGCAGAAGCTGCTGCACCTGCCGCAGTCTTACGCCCCCAACTCTCACCTAACATATCAAATGCAACAGCAGATACCGAGAACATCGAACCCACCAATTGTACGGATAGCTCTGGCTTATCTTTAATATCAGACTTCCACGCATCATATTGGAAGTAAAAATTTAGTAACTCAAAAATACCTACGATAGCAAGTATTCGGTTTTTGGTAATATCAGGTTGTCCTTTAACTGCAAGGGATACCGAGTTTTTAATTTCCACTGCTCTGGTGTTACGGTAGGTATACGTCGTACCAGTTTGCGGTAAAGCTGCAATTGCAGCGGCTCTAAACTCCAGGTTATACATCAAGCGCATCAACGGAACCTGTTGAGCTAAGTTCCCTGATCTTAAATAAAGCAATTGAGCCGTATGACGTTGTGCACCTTGCGTCGCCATAACCGTAATTTGACTAATATGTAAAGTTTTTAAGCGGATATCACCAAACTCTTTTAGAGCAGTATTCAACATCAAAGACATCCAGTAGAGTAGCTTCTCTGGTAACTTAAAGTTTTGTGCTGAAATAAACTTTTTCCCTTCAATACTGCCTAACCAACTATCAAAGGCTGCATCGGCTGCGGTAAACACACCAAAACTCTGTTTACTATAATCCAGCAAATCTTTTGTTGAACTTGGACTTTCAAAAATCTTGGCATATTCATCTATTAACCGTTTATTGTTAAAACAATATGCTCTCAGGAATAAGTTTTTATCTGAAACCTTTTTTTCACATATCCATTTATTCAGTAAATCTTTCCCTTTTTGCAATAAATTCATGCCATACATTAAGTCCATAATGACTGCATGGAAAATAAAACCATTGCTTTCTTTCGGTGTTTTCCCCTGTTTCAATTCTTCACTTTGGTCAAAATAGAATAGACCTTTTAAAAGATTAGAAGAAACCAGCCAGTTATAATGATCATCTACATACCGAGCTGCAGCAGCGTAACTCTCTTCTGATTTTTTATCCACGTCCTTACGGAACTTCTCCAAGCCATTCATATCTAACTGTGCTTGGTATTTTTTCCATGCATTATTGCCATCTACAGTTGCTTTTTTAATAGCCTCTGCTCTCTGTTTCCCAAGTTCAGCTGCAGCTTTTGCAGGCGCATTTTTTTCGACATTCTTTAGATTCTCGAGTCCTTTTTTATCGCCCATACGTTCAGCTCTTTGAATCGCTGCTTGGAGATAAGGATCTGTAATTCTCTTCCTTTGCTGTTCATTTGAATCAATAATTTTGAACTTTGCTTGAATGGAATTTGCAACCAAGTTTTGCTTCATATTATCAATTAAAGTCATGGTCTGAAGCTTATGTTCATTGCTAAAACCATCTTTATCTTCTTTTAAAAAGCTATCAATTCCCTGAAAACTTAATATATTACGATCTTCATTTAACTTAGAGGTGATTCCAATCGGATCATATAAGGCAACACCAATATGCTCTTTCGGCTTCTCACTAAATTTCTTGTTTATTGCCCCCCATCGAGCAGAACCATAACTATCTAATGCCATCGCTATCGTAGTTAATTGGGCACCAGAAAGACAATGTTGCTGAGTAGCTCCTTTTGCTACATCTATTTTTTGCCAATAACCTGAAGTTGCATATTGATCAGCATTTTTTTCAAACTGCGCTCTCATTTTTTGACTGAGTGGTGCATGAGCATGCAGTAAATAGACCGTCTGGGCATCATCATTATTTACTGAAGGAATCGTAATTAAAGAGGCATTAGCACTATGCCCTGCTTTATTACAAGCAAAATCCTGAGCCACAAGAGGCGCTTTACTACCTATAGGAAACTCCTGATGAAATCCTTTTTTATTGGTAATGTAGGCAACCCACTCTTTCTTTCCAGACTTTCTTTTGATCAATAAATAAATATACCCCGAGTCAATCATTCGAACTGTATATTTATACTCCTTAAGTGCAACATTAGTGACATTTGCACCTAACTGTGCAGGTAATGGCTTCACACCCAAACGCGCCACCGAATACTTAAGCGGTAATATATTGATACCCGTCGGTCGACAAAAGTTAGTGCATTCCTTTTTGGCGACCTGAGTCACTGGAATTTTATTATTCTGAGTTGTGGATGCAGCAGCTTGTTGGCTAATTTTGCTCGGATTTGGGCTGACACCTAAAGTCTGGGTTAGTTTTTTCTGTTGCTGGTCAACTGTCCCAAACTTTTTTATATTATTTGCGAAAGTTGGTTTATCATTAGTCATGCTAGCCCTCTTCACATTCTTGTGTAACTTGTGAATATTGATTTTCTTCTAAATAGTCCATCGCTGTTGTAAAAGAGTTTGCTTCCAATCTCTCAATCCAATAATGACTAATTATTGAAGATACTCGCGAACTTCTCATAAAATCTTTATGCAAAATAACGGAATACATCCCATAAGCGATCAGATCAGTTACATGTAAAATTCCATATTGCCTTATCGCTTGATGAAGTGATTCTAATATCTCATCCTGACGAATCGATAATTGCTCATCATATATAAGAGATTGCTTGATCACTGTATTCGATAGCTCAATTAAATCTAGTTTTGCTGACTCGTCATTTGTAAAAGTAAGTGGAAAAAGTGCCCTTTTTTCCTGAGTTTTCACTTCATACAAACCATTAAAAAAACAAAATGCCAATCCTCTAAAAATGCTTCAATTCGTTCAATTTTTTTATCAATAATTGCAGGTAAATAAACCAATACACGAGGGTCATACCACCGAAAAATAAATTTACTCTTTGTATCTTTCGCAATAACAAGTTTTTTAAAAAATTGAACTTTGTTTTTTAGATCATTAACTTTTCCAAATCCATGAATAAAATAGCCGTCCTCATTTTGATCTAAATTCATAAGTAAGGTTTGAATGATAAAAGCCAATGAATGTTGTAAATCTTCTTTTACTTTTATCTTTATAAAGAAAAGAGCTGGATGAATATTCTTTTTAGAAGCTGCAATCTCTATTGGCTCTAATTCATAATCTGTTAACTCATCAACAAACTCATCAAAAAAACCACTTAATAAAGTTTCATCACATAAAAAAGTGACATGACCATTTTGTTCAAACAAATCAGCGATTAATTCACTTAAATTTTCAGAAACTATCTCTTCTTTTGGCAGTAAAAACTTCATTCTAGTCTAATATCACTTTTGCTGAACCATTTTTTGCCGCATCAGCCTGCTTCGCAGAACAGTCTGGTAAATCAATTGCTGGTACACTCACCGATGCGGCACCCATAAACAAATGTTGCCCCGCCTTGACCTCAAACTTACCACCTGTGGTCGGGAAAATACCTGAGCCATCCAACTTGATCTGAGAACCTCCCGCAGTAATCACAATCTCTTTCGGACTGGTGATTTCAATTCTGTCTTCTGTCGAAATAATCTGAATACCTTGCTTCGCAAGTAAATCCATGCCATCCCCTTGAGCTTGAACCTCAAACTTACCTTTGGCTGCGACTTGTTTAATCCCACCTTGCGCGGCAAACAGGCTGACTTTACCACTGACATGCGCCACCAGATTCTTTTGCGTACTTAGATTAATACTGTCGCCTGCAAACTGGTTGATTTGTCCATCAGCTGATAAATGAATATCTTCATTGGTACTTAGACCAATGCCTGCTGGCGAACTCAATAACAGCATCGCCTTGTTAAACTTAGCAATATCAGCTTCAATCTCATCAGCAAAAGCTTTTAGCTGATCCAACGATTCAATTTCATCAGTTTGCTGATTCTTGGCAACTTCACTCAGCGCTTTGGCATTAGCTTGGTTACCTTCGAGCTGTTGCTTGGCTGGTTGGGCATCAAGGTGCTCGCCTTCAGCTTGTGCTTGGGCATGAGTTGTGATGAGTAAGCCTTCACCTGCTCGTACTGCACCCCATTGGTCAGTGCGCAGTTCAAATCCCTCTCCACGGTCTTCACTCTCTGCTTGGTCTTTGGGATAGCTGAGTTTACCTAGATTGAGTTGACTGGCGGCATGACTGCTTTGCAGTTGGGCACTGATCTGTCCTGTAGTGTCATCAAAGCGCAATTGGTTAAAACCTTCACCTTGATATTCCTTGGACTTGATCCCTGCCAGTTTCTTAGTGTCTGGGAGCTTGCCTGCATTGTCGAACTTGGTCGGGCTGCGTTGTGCTTCATGAATGCGTCCCACCACAAACGGTCGGTCAATGTTGCCATCAAAGAAGTCGATTACCACGATTTCATCAATGCGGGGGAGAAAGCGTGCGCCATAGCCTTCTCCTGCCCAAGGCGTCAGAACATCGACCCAAGCTGAATCGGTGTCGTTGTCATTGGTGCCTGCGCCTCCATCATGTTCATGGTCTTCATTTCTTGTGAACAGAAAGCGGACTTTTATGCGCCCCCATTCATCCACATGGATTTCTTCTCCACTTGGACTCACTACTTTGGCGCGTTGTGGGTGTACTGATGGTCGGTGTTGCTGTGGGTGATACTCTGGGACTATTTTGATACTACGACGTTGTAAGGTCAGTGTATTGGCTTGGCGTTCTTCTGTATTGGTTTGGGTATTGGCATTTTGCCAATGGCTTTGTTGTAGCAATTGGTTAATTTGCTGATTCAAGTCTTTGGGAAGGTTGTTTTGGTTATAGTAGCTTTTGCCTGTAATCAGAAATTCTTGGTCTGATCCACTGTGTTGGTCTATTTCAGGGTGTTCGATGAGTTGAAACCAGTAGCCGACTTGTGTATCTCGTACCGTACTTTGAGCGGTGAAGTATTTGGATTGTAGGTCGTGATAGTGGCCTAAGTTTTGGTTCAGCTTTTCGATTTGTGAGTTGCCTGATGCAGTTGCTCCATCTTCTCCATTGAGGTCTTGCATCCAAGCTGGGCTAAAGTGCCATGCATCTTCTAAGCCGAGGCTGGCATTGTCGTAGTGTGCACTATGTTGATGGGTACTTTGAACGCTACCTGCACCCTGTTCTTGTTCCAGTGCATCAGCTTGCCAGCGTTGGATATGTACACTGTTGGGTTGCAGTGAGCGTTGTCCTATCAAACTGGTCATACTGTCGTATTGTTCTGTGGCACTACTGCGATGGTATCGAATCTGGCGACGTGCTAACGCCTGATATTGGCTATTGTCATCAATCAGACGGAGTTTTTGCGGTTGAATCGCTGCACTGCTGTTCGGTACGATCAGTTGTGCTTCATCAATCAGCCAGTTGATGCCTTCACTACGTAGTAGTCGAGTTAAGAACTCATAGTCCGTTTCGTTGTGTTGCATGATAAAGGGACGGGCATCATAGTTCTGACTAAGTCCGCTTAAATCAAGGCTTAGGCTCGCAGCAAAGAGTGGGCTTTTTTGTTGCCATTCTTTAAAGACAATCTCGATAACATTAACCACAGTTTTATTCATAAACACTCGGCTATTGCGGCGTTTTTTCCAAAGTGTGGTGGGGTCTTCAAGTGTGAGTTTATAGAGGCTTAAACTACCGTCGGATTGGCCTTGTAGGGCTTGAATAATAATACCTGTAGTGCGAAACAATTGTCCTGAATCGGTGACTTGGTCAACCGCAACTTGGCTACCAATGAATTGTTTTAATGGAATCGTAGCATCAGTGGATAAGCAAATCAGTTCTGCACGAATGCCTTGATTGATTTCATGTTGCCCATCTATACGTTGTAAAAAGACCTGAGCATTTAATATGGGATTAGAAAATTGAATATGGATGGCACGTTTTTGTGGGGTGATGCCTAATTGATCTAATGCGCGAAATATATTATTCAACATCTCTTGTTATTTAATATTGACTTAAATTTCGCGCATATTATACAAAATAGACTAATTTGTCTATTTTGTATAATTATCGTTAAAAAGGTTTGTTTTGTCTTTCATAAATTCCATCACTCATTATTTTATAAATATTTTCTAAATCAGCACGATGCGCATTTATTAATAGATTACGATGCTTACTTAATATATTTTGATCACCACGCATTGCTGGCCCAGTCTGCATTTTTTGAGGATCATTCTGCGTTGCTTTATTTGCTGTTTCCATAATCAAAGGGAATAACAAATTAAAATCAACGCTTTCGGCATCTACAATTTGTTTGGCCATGTCATAACAATAATTACTAAAGTTACAAGCAAACACAGCAGCTAAATGCAATGTTTGGCGCTGCTTAGAACTATATTGATAAACACAATCACTTAATTCATTTGCTAATTCAGTTAATACGTTTAGATCTTGTGTGTTGGTTGCCTCAACAAATAAAGGTGTATCTGACCAGTTGACTTCTCGCTCAAAACTGAATGTTTGTAATGGATAAAATACACCTGCTCGAAGATGTGATTCAGTAAGGACTGATAAACTCGTACTGCCAGAGGTATGAACAATTAGGCTATCTGGAACATATTGAGACACGTTCTTAATTAACTCAGAAATTGCTTGATCACTTACAGCAATGATGACTAAATCAGTCTGGCGATTTAACTGCTCTATTTGATTGATTGCTTCTGCATTTACTCGATCTGCTAAGTTTTGTGCGTTTTGCTTATCACGACTAAAAACTTGAACAATTCTATGCTTTTTTGCTAAAACTAAAGCCAAATGGTTTGCCACACGTCCAGTACCAATCAATGTAATTCGCATCATCTCAATCTAGAATCTTTATTTGCACAAAGCTAAGCATGCCAATAAAAAACGGATGAATCAATTTGTGCTTTTATAATTTATACATTGAATACAACATTTCCCAATTTAATCAAAAGACTTCCTCCACCAAGTTCAAAATACTTATTGAGCAACAGATGCATCCAAATCATCTACAGGAACTTCGAGCTGCTGATGGTGACAAGACTGCCACAACCACACAATTAATAGACCTAGAATCAAAAAGCCAATGATTGGAAAAATACCTATCTTGCGACCGAAGTTAACAGATGAATGATTTGATTCAGTGTTCAAATTTTGTTGATTTAAGATCAAGCCAACTGGTATTAACAAACTCATTACCCAAGTAGGTAATAGCGACTGAATAGAATCTTTATGTTGCTTCAGATATTTCAAAATACTAGCGCTATCATTCCCTGCTTCGTTTGTTAATGCTGTTAAACATTTTGGAATTGCTTTATTAATAATTTGTTCAGTTTCAAATGGAATAAGTTTGGCTGTTGAGATATTAGCTAAAAATACCGTTTTAATTTGCTCATTATGACCAAGTAAATCTGATAATGAAGGCATAATAATTTCTTTTAGCTTCTGAATAAATTCAGGTTTAGCCGTTAAGATAGATAAAAATATGGGATAAAACTTAGAAAGCAACGCACTTTTTTCGTTAGATAAACCATCTTGCTCTTGAATAAGCTCGGAAGTCACTTTTTTCTTTAACAATTCCATCGGATTTGTCGACATGGTAATCGCTCCAATAAATATAATTTTTCATTTAGACCGCTTATTTAATTATTGTTTCAAAGCTTCCAAAGTTTTTCTTATTGTAGCTAATTATCTTGTTTTTATTCGTTTTTTATATCATATGAATACAATATTCATATTTTGGTTTACAAAGCAGAATAAGCCGATAAGTCTTATTCTGCCTAGTTCCAAACGAGCTTATACAAAGGTACTAAGCACTTTACCAGTCAGTTGCTGACCGAGTAATGGTGTATTTTTACCTTGAGAAATAATCGTGTCTTTAGAAACTATCCATGTCAGCGTAGGATCAACTAAAACCCAACCAGATTCTTGCTGCCAGCGTGCTGTCATATTCGCAACTGCTGCTGGAGTAGAGGTAACTTTTTCAACCCATTCTAAAGGTTCAAAAACACCTTCTTGAATAAGCTGGATACCTAAACCAACATAAGTATCAAAAGCTGTAATTCCAGATTGGGTCTCAGCAAAAGGTGCCATCTTTGCAGAACTGCTTAATGGTTCATGATGTGTACAAATCGCATCAATCACACCGTCTTTTACACCTTCACGCAATAACTCTTTATCTTGAATTGAGCGTAATGGCGGACGAACATGTGCAAGTGAATTGAAGCCATCTGTTAACTCTTCGGTTAAATGCAGTTGATGCATTGCGACATCAGCAGTCACAGGTAAGCCTTTATTTTTTGCAGCGCGGATCAACTCAACAGAAGCACCACAAGACAACAAACCAAAATGTGCTTTCACACCGGTTGCTTCAATCATTAAAAGATACTTCGCAATTGCCACTGTTTCAGCAATTGCTGGAATCATTGGCAAACCTTGACGTGAGGCAATAAAGCCCTCATGCGCACAACCATCTTTGGCAATTTGTGGCTCTTCTGCATAGAAAACTACGGTTAAACCCAAACCTGCTGCGTACTCTAATGTACGAATCACAACATCATCATTTTCAAAAGCAGCATTAGCATTTGAAACAGCCGTACAACCACCCTTCTTTAAACCCGCCATGTTTGCAGGTTGTTTTCCATTTAAACCTTGGGTTTGTGCACCAATGATTTGTAAATAAATACCACCATCCAGTTTTGCTTTTTCAATTAAGCCATGAATAAGCGCACCATTATCTTGAACAATTGGCTTGGAATCGGGTGGTGTTATGACATGCAAAATACCATTTGCGAGTGCCGCTTTACCTTCTGACTTTAAGGTTCCGTGTTGTTGCTGGCCAGGTTCACGCAGACGTGCACATAGATCGACCATTGTCGGCATTAACCATTTATCTTGACCATCAATCGTTTCATCAACTTGATCGACAGCATTGATCAACTTGCCATTTTCAAGATAAACCGTTTTCACTTGATCAGTCTTCTCAATCGGATCGAGCACACGGACATTTTCAATTTTTACAATACTCATGTGATCTACCCTTTATAGTGAAATCGCTTCAATTAAACCTTGCTCTTGGAGCTGTCCTTGCATTGCTAATGCCAGTACTGCCATACGTACAGCAATACCATTGGTCACCTGTCTAAGAATCACAGATTGATTACCATCAGCAACACTTGAATCAATTTCCACACCGCGATTCATTGGTCCAGGATGCATCACAATACAATCAGGTTTAGCTAAAGCGAGTCGTTCTTTATTTAAACCATACATCTTGTAAAATTCAGATTGTGAAGATAGTGCTGGAGAATCAATACGTTCATTCTGAATACGTAGCGCGATGATCACGTCACAATCCGTCACACCCTCATCCATTTTGTTAAATAGACGAACGTGCTCACCATATTCATTGAAGCCAACTGGTAATAACGTGTTCGGTGCAATCACGCGAATATCTTTGCAACCGAGTGTTTGCAATGCCGCCACGTTTGAACGTGCAACGCGCGAGTGTTTGATATCACCAATAATTGCCACAGAAAGTTGTTCAAATGGCTTGTTGGTTTCACGACGAATGGTCAACATATCTAACATGGCTTGAGTCGGGTGTGCATGTCGACCATCGCCTGCATTAATGATTGCGACCTTAGGACAAACATCTTTGGCAATAAAATGTGCTGCCCCAGAAGATGAATGACGAACCACAAAAATATCCGCAGCCATCGCTTCTAAATTCCAAAGCGTATCTCGTAACGTTTCACCTTTCGATGTACTTGAACGTGCAATATCAATATTTAAGACATTTGCTGACAAACGTTTTGCCGCTGCCTCAAAAGTTGTACGTGTACGAGTTGAATTTTCAAAGAAAAGATTCATCACCGTGAGTCCTTCTAATAAAGGACGGTTGATCAAATTATTATTTTCATCTAAGAAGCTTTGCGCTGTATCTAAAATCTTAGTGAGGCTTTCTTTGGAAAGGCCTTCAATAGTTAAAAAGTGCTTGAGATTTCCTTGTTGATTGAGTTGAATCTGACTCAAAGTATGCAATGCCGCCAAGTGCATAAGAGATTCCTGACACGTTAAGTTAACGTATTATACAGATTTTGGATTTCATGCGCAGTTGAACTTTTCAGCACTTAAGTAAAATCTCTAGATCTTTTTCATAATCTTATTTTTATTCAACATGAGAACATCCATTCTGAATATTCTAAAAGAAAGATAAGGATGTAAACATCAGTGCTACATCCTTTTAATTTTATATTTTTTAATGACTTATAATTTACCTTAATGCACCAATATAGTGATGGTGAACTTGCGCTTGATAAATTTCCTCTGCTGTCACGTCCATCGAATATGTTTCTTGATGCACTTCTTTTTGTTTTTTAGCTTCAACCTTCGACTCTTCGATTATTACAGCTGGTTCAGGATATAAATCAATTAATGGGCGCAAACGTGTCACTTGTTTTTCTAACTCTTCATCTTCAGTCGATAAAGCGATCTCAACAATATGCTTTGCATAATCTTTATTATTCACGAGATACATCACATCAATTACACGTCCACATACACGTCTTAAACGTACATACATTTGCGTTGCAATTGCAAAAGCTTCAGCATTTACTAGCACTTCACTATTCATGTTCTCTTTCATAACAACCCCACAGCCATTCAATTAAAATTCTTAAGTTTCATCAGCTTTGAATTAAATAACTCACTGATAATCTGCAAACTAAAAAGCAAAATATGTACCAATAATTAAAAATGATGAGAAAAAATGACTATGGTCACATAATCTAATTTCAGTAATTCATCATTTCATTGATAAAATAATGACGTTTAATTGATGATAAAGCTGACAATCACACAAATATGCACCGACAGAACAAACAAAAATCAGTTAAAATAGCCGATTGCTGAATTGCTTTGGAAATTTGAATGAACGCTAAACCACGTCTAACAGACTATTGGGTGACCTGTGCAGACGGGCTTGAAACCTTATTACAACAAGAACTCGAAGATTTAGGCATTCAAAATATCCAACGCTTTGCTGGACGTTTAGTATTTAAAGGCACTCTCGAAAATGCTTATCGCGTTTGCATGTGGTCACGTCTTGCATCTCGTGTACTGTTACCTATTCATACACATGAACTGGAATTTACCCACGATGCACGAGATGTCGCAGAAGAACTCTATGAAGGTGCAATCAGCTTTGATTGGTCACTTATTTTTGCACCACAAAGTACCTTTGCAGTTCGTTTACACGTCGAACGTGAGATCAAAGTAAATACCCAATTCGCCACTTTACGTGTAAAAGACGGCGTTGTTGATTCATTTATGGAAGCTGTTGGTAAGCGACCAAGTATTGATATTAAACAACCTGAAATTACATTATATGTTTTAGCTGGTAAAACAGAACATACCTATTGCTTAGACTTATCTGGTGATTCTTTGCATAAACGCGGCTATCGTCGTTATATGACAGATGCACCAATTAAAGAAAACTTAGCTGCTGCAATCTTACAAAAAGCACAACTCAGCCAATATCAGCCGGATATTATTCTTGACCCAATGTGTGGTTCAGGCACATTTATTATTGAGTCTTTATTGATCTTGACAGATCGTGCACCTGGTTTAGTCCGTCGTTTCGGTTTTAATGGCTGGCATGGACATGATCGTGAATTATGGTTATCACTGAAAGCTGAAGCCACAGAACGCCACGAAAAAGCATTAGAACAACCACTACCTAAATTTTATGCTTACGATGCTGATTGGGAAGCGGTCAAAGCAACGCGTCAAAATATCATTGCTGCTGGCTTTGAAAAACTTCTTGATCAAATCCAGATTGAAGAACGTACTTTAGCTGATTGGGATGATTTCCATGCTGAAGGTAAAAAAGCATTTATCGTAACGAATCCTCCTTATGGTGAGCGCCTAGGAGATAAAGCATCTAATCGTTCTTTATATCTAGGTCTTTCTGCTCTTTTACAAAAGAATTTTCCAAATCAACGTGCTGCAATTATTGCCGCACAAGTTGAACAAGCAGATGTACTTGCTTTTAATGACCCGCAAACCCTACGTTTGATGAATGGTAAGTTACCAATTTACATTCGTTTTGGCACAGTGAAGCCTGCGACTGTCACTCAACCATTCTTGGCAAATTGGCAACCACAACAATTTGACCCAATCGAAGGTGCTGAAGACTTTACCAATCGTTTGCAGAAAAATATGCAAGCCTTGAAAAAATGGGCTGTTAAAGAGAATGTTTACTGTTTACGTTTATATGATGCAGATTTGCCAGATTTTAATCTAGCAGTTGATTTATATGGCGATAAGCTACACGTTCAAGAATATGCGCCACCTAAGAAGATTGATCCAGAGAAAGCAAAAAAACGTTTTAACCTTGGCCTTGCTGCAATCCGTGCAGTAACAGGTCTAAATCGTGATGCCATCTTTATTAAAACCCGTGCCCGTCAAGCTGGAACAAATCAGTACACCAAACAAAGTACTGCATCTAAACGTTTTATCGTACAAGAAGGCAATGCACGTATCTTGGTGAATCTGACCGATTATCTGGATACAGGTTTATTCTTAGATCACCGTCAAATTCGTTTGAAAATTGCTAAAGAAGCTCGTGGCAAACATTTCTTGAATTTATATAGCTATACTTCTACCGCAAGCTTACATGCTGCGCTTGGTGGTGCAGCAAGCACAACAAGTGTCGACTTATCAAACACCTACCTCGGTTGGTCAAAAGAAAACTTTGTTTTAAATGGTTTAACCGTAGACCATGCAGATGAACAACATATGTTCTTTGCAAGTGATTGTTTTGAATGGCTAAAAGAAGGTCATGAACAATATGACTTAATTTTTATTGATCCACCAACTTTCTCAAATTCGAAAAAGTTCTATGGAACATTCGATGTACAGCGTGATCATGTATCTCTTCTTAAACGAGCAATGAATCGCTTAACAAGTGATGGCACACTCTATTTCTCAAACAACTATCGTGGTTTTGAGTTAGATGAAGAAATCGAAGCACTCTATAAAGTTGAAGAAATTACGTCTGAAACAATTGGTTTAGACTTTAAACGTAATCAAAAAATCCACCGTGCTTGGAAAATCCAACACTTAGGAATGTCATAAATTTTAACTTTGGATCACTTAATCGTTACGTTATATCTTTTAATATTGGGTGATTCAAACTCATAAATCATATAGCGATCAGGAGCCTCATCATGGGGTTTCATGGTCGCTTTTTTCTTTTCTCGAACATCTAAAACAGATGTTTTCTTAGCCTCTTCATAAGGAGATAATGCTCCTTCTGCTAGCATACTGATACGAATTTCACGTAAATTACGATCACTCAATACACGCTGTGAACGCCAGCGTTCTTCATCAGGTTTAAGCGCGTCTTGTTGTGCTTTTTGGATGATACTTGGTAACGCATTATTCAGTAATGCAGTCTGAAGAGCCAAACTCCCTTCCGTCATTGCTTGAGCAGACCACCCTATAGATGGCAAGACAGCCATGAACAAAATCACACTGATACCTGTGTAATAATGTTGCTTATTTTCCATTCCAATTCATCCTGAATTTTTTTCTTATTTGTTTCGAAACTACCAACCTTTTCACAAAATCGCAATGTCATTGGTAATATTCCAGAAAAAATCAGATAAATTGCATGTCTATAAAAAAAGATGGTGACTTTCATCACCATCTTTTTATCCATTCGATAAAATTTAAACTTAACTCAGTTTCATTTTATCGAAAACAAGATGACCATTTTCACCTTTAATCAAGATGTTATCGCCTGGTTGGAACTCAGCCGCTAGAATTTTCTGAGCTAAGCTGTTCTCTACCTGTTGCTGAATCGCACGTTTAAGTGGGCGAGCACCATATACAGGATCAAAACCAGCATCAATTAATAGATCAAAGGCTGTATCATCTACAGTTAAGCCCATATCGCGATCACTCAAGCGAGAACGTAAACGATCTAACTGAATATCAGCGATTCCACGAATCTGTGCTTTTTGAAGCGAATGGAAAACTACTAACTCATCTATACGATTAATAAATTCAGGACGGAAGTGCTGACCAACTGCATTCATCACGACAGCTCTTACTTCATCATCAGTTGCACCCTCACCTAATTCACGTACATCTTGTGAACCTAGGTTCGAAGTCATGACAATAACCGTATTTTTAAAGTCGACAACACGACCTTGTGAATCGGTTAAACGCCCATCATCCAATACTTGTAGTAAGATATTGAATACATCAGGATGTGCTTTTTCGACTTCATCAAACAACACCACACTATATGGTTTACGGCGTACCGCTTCAGTTAAAACACCGCCTTCCTCATAGCCGACGTAACCCGGAGGAGCACCAACTAAGCGACTCACAGAATGTTTTTCCATAAATTCCGACATATCGATACGGATCATGGCATCATCACTGTCAAATAAGAAGTTCGCTAATGCTTTGGTTAACTCAGTTTTACCGACACCTGTTGGACCAAGAAATAAGAAAGAGCCACTTGGACGGTTTGGATCAGATAAACCTGCACGCGAACGGCGTACTGCATTAGATACAGCAACGACAGCTTCATCCTGACCGACAACACGATTGTGTAAGAACTCTTCCATATTAAGCAGTTTCTCACGCTCACCTTGCAACATCTTAGATACAGGAATACCTGTAGCCGCACTCACCACTTCGGCAATTTCGTTCTCAGTTACTTTGGTACGAATCAGTTTAGGTTCTTCGTTTTCCTCAGCAACTTCTGCTTGTTCCAAACGCTTTTGTAACTCTGGAATCACGCCGTATTGTAAACGTGCAGCTTCAGCCAAATCACCTTCACGTTTTGCCTTTTCTAATGCACTACGTGCTTGATCCAGCTCAACTTGTGCTTTTTTATCACCTTCAACCAGTGTTTTTTCAGCTTTCCAAATTTCTTCAAGATCATTGTACTCTTTTTGCTTTTCAGCAATTTGCTGTTCAAGATGATTGACTTCAGCCTTACTGCCCGAATCCTCATCTTTTTTCACTGCTTCAAGTTGCATTTTTAACTGAATCAAGCGGCGATCCAATTTATCTAAAGCTTCTGGCTTGGAATCAATTTCCATTTTGATACGCGATGCTGCTTCATCGATCAAATCAATCGCCTTATCGGGTAACTGACGGTCTGTAATATATCGATGTGACATTTTTGCAGCAGCAATAATTGCCGAGTCTAAAATCTGCACTCCATGATGGGTTGCATACTTCTCTTTTAGCCCACGCAAAATGGCAATGGTATCTTCAACACTTGGCTCATCGACCAACACTTTTTGGAATCGACGTTCAAGCGCTGCATCTTTCTCAATATATTGACGGTATTCATCTAAAGTCGTTGCACCGACACAGCGTAATTCACCACGTGCCAAGGCGGGTTTCAACATATTACCTGCGTCCATCGCACCATCGCCTTTACCTGCACCTACGAGTGTATGTAACTCATCGATGAACAGAATGATTTCCCCTTCATGTTTTGCAAGATCTTTGAGGACAGCTTTTAGGCGCTCTTCAAATTCACCACGATATTTTGCACCTGCAAGTAATGAACCCAAATCCAAAGACAACACACGCTTATTCTTCAAACTTTCAGGGACTTCACCATTAATGATACGTTGCGCTAAACCTTCAACGATCGCAGTTTTACCTACACCAGGTTCACCAATTAAGACAGGGTTATTTTTGGTACGACGAGATAACACCTGAATCGTGCGGCGAATTTCATCATCGCGACCAATCACTGGGTCAAGCTTTCCTGCAAGTGCGCGCTCAGTTAAATCAATCGTATATTTATTCAATGAGTCACGTTGATCTTCATGATTATTGCTCATGACTTTGTCATTTCCTCGAATATTTTCAATTACTTTACGTAAGCTTTCTGGCGTTACACCAACACTGTTCAATATCGTTTTGGTTTCACCAGTTTCAGCCAACCCTAACATCACCCAATCTGTCGATAGAAACTCATCACCTGCTTTCTGTGCATAGCGGTCAGCTAAATTCAGCGCCTTTACCGCTTCAGGATTTAGATTAATATCACCCGTTGGATTTGCTATAGTCGGGGCATTTTGCAATGCCTGTTCAAGTTTTTGCTTCAGCTCTGGTAAACGAGCACCTGATTGTTGCAACAAACTTAGATTGGCTGGTTCTTCAAGTAAAGTCGACAGAATATGAATACCTGCAATCGCAGTATGATCTTTACCCATTGCCAAAGATTGTGCATCAGAGAGTGCTTGCTGTAAGCGGTTTGTAAATTTTTCAAAACGCATTCTTGTTATTCCTCACAACAAATTTTTAACTTAACACTTAGATGGGAACTATTTTTTAAATTTCAAATAAATTTTATATATTTTTCAAAGTTTTAAAATATTTTACTCAAATAAAACTCAGTAATAATATGGGTATATAAACAATCTATTTCAAGTATATTTTGTATAATTTTTCAGTCTTTGCATATTCGCACAAAACCATTCTTGTTCTTTAATCAATAAGGTTTTAGCTTATTGTTTTGCTACAAACTAAAAAAGATGATGATGTACTTTAAAAAAATTATTCTCGCAGCAACATGTATGATTCCGATTCAGTTACTTTTTGCTCAACTTCCTCAAGACTCTCGTCGTGCTGGTGGCATTGCCGTGATCCCTTTATCAAAAGACATCTCTCAAGTCTCTTATGAAGGTAAAGCGGTACTCATCAGTAAGGAGAATGAACAACATTATGCTGTGTTTGGTATCCCTCTCTCTGCTCAAGTCGGAACACTAACTCTTAATACCAACAAGAATCCTATTCAGATTGAAATCAAACCTTATCGATACGCGGAACAACGCTTAAATGTTAAAAATAAAGACTATGTCAATCCAAATCAGGAGCAACTAGACCGCTACGCGCGTGAGGCAAAAGAACAAAATGATATTTACAGTTCTTTCAGTCAGAGTTCATGGACACAATTCCCAAATTTCATCAGACCTACTTCTGGAAAATTTAGCAACTCTTTTGGTCGTAAACGTTTTTTTAATGGTGAAGAACGTGCACCACATTCAGGTCTAGACATTCCAGCGCCGATTGGGCAAAAAGTCGTTGCACCAGCAGATGGTGTAGTTGTAGGGACTGGCAATTATTTCTTTAATGGTAATACAGTCTTGATTGATCATGGCCAAGGCTTAATTAGTATGTTTTGCCATTTGAGTAAAATTAATGTTGAAAAAGGTCAACATATTACTCAAGGTGAAGTTTTAGGCTTGGTCGGCAAGACGGGACGTGTAACAGGACCGCATTTACATTGGGGAATGAGCTTAAATAATGCGCGTGTAGATCCTCAATTATTTTTAAAATAAGCATAAAAAAAGTGATCTATTTAATAGATCACTTTTTAGAAAAACTTAACAATAAAGTATTAAGCAGCTTCAATAATTTCGAAGTCATGTGTAATTTCAACACCGCCATCAGAAAGCATTTTGCTCGCAGAGCAATATTTTTCAGCTGAAAGTTCGACAGCCTTTTCAACCTGCTTCTCTTTTACAGATTTTCCTGTTACAACGAAGTGTAAATGGATTTTGGTAAACACGGCTGGAATTGAATCAGCTCTTTCTGCTTTAAGCTGACATACGACATTCGTCACATCTTGGCGAGATTTCTTTAAAATAGTCACAATATCAAACGAAGCACAACCACCAAGTCCCATTAAAATCAACTCCATAGGACGTGGGCCACGGTTTTCCCCCCCATATTCAGCAGAACCATCCATCACCACAGTGTGGCCACTTTCCGATTTTGCCTCAAAAGCAACATTCTCTAACCAATGTACACTTGTTTGCATTGCAACTACCCAAAAAACGTTATAAATTTACTCTGTTCTTGTACACTAACATAAAATGAGTTGATAAGGAATTTCATCTCTTCTGTGTAGAAAAGGCTCTTTTAAGGGTCTGTGCGATCGGTTTTATCCAAATTCGGAAATTTTAAGCATGACTTCAAATTTTTCACAACTTAGCACTGATGCTTTATCTCCAGGTCAGTTACCTGAATCAGTTAAAGCTCTGCTAAAACGTGCTCATATTAACAGATACCCTAAACGCACCACGATTATTGACGCTGGAATGGAATCAAAATCACTGTATTTAATATTAAAAGGTTCAGTGTCAATTATCTTACGTGAAGATGATGAACGTGAGATCGTGGTTGCATACTTAAACCCTGGTGATTTCTTTGGTGAGATGGGTCTTTTTGAAAAGAATCCACAACGTACCGCAGAAGTACGCACTCGTGACGTTTGTGAAATTGCAGAAATTTCATATGACAACTTCCATGAGCTAAGCAAACAATACCCTGATTTAAGTTATGCGGTATTTGCTCAGCTTGTTCGTCGCCTCAAAAACACGACACGTAAAGTAACAGACCTTGCATTTATTGATGTTTCTGGACGTATTGCTCGCTGTTTAATTGACTTATCTGCTCAACCTGAGGCAATGATCCTACCGAATGGTCGTCAGATTCGTATTACGCGTCAAGAAATCGGCCGTATCGTTGGTTGTTCTCGTGAAATGGTTGGTCGTGTACTTAAAACACTTGAAGATCAAGGCATGATTCAAACAGATGGTAAAGCTATTTTAATTTTTGATACTTCTTTAGAAGAGAATAGCTTTTCTGAAGATGAGTTTGACGACGAAGAATAAATCTTACTAACGTTGTGATACTCAACAAAGCCAGTGTTCTTCACTGGCTTTAATTTTTATTGTTTAGTACAGATAATTGGGGACGGTTGATGTTTCACAGATGCTTGCGACAGAGGACATTTTTAGATGGTACAAGGCATGTTTTGCGAAACTTAGTCATTCTAAGTAAGCAAGACGTAACGCAGTAGCAGCAAAAAATGTCCCTGTCCCGTAGGGTTATGGCTAAAACTTCCCTAAACTGCGTTATGAAACTTATCAATGATGTCGATGTCGCTAATGCCTACGTTTCATGTCTTGTTTATGTTGTTTTAGTCTATAACGCAACGCATGGTTGAAATATCAACAGACCCTATAAATTCACAGAAATTTGATTACATAATTACAATGATTATAGAGATATTCAGAATGTAAAGCGCCTCCAACATTTTTTATAATTTACAATATTACGATGAAACTCATAAGATACTGATTTGGAGCAAATAAGTATGAAAAAATTGGCTTTAAGCCTTTGTGCCGCAACTGTCATGACTATCTCAGGTTGCGCTTCTTTTGCCGATATGGCGGGTGCAGATAGTGCAACTTTAAATGCTCAGTCAGCACAAAGCTTTGCAAAAATGACACAAGAAGCACGTTCGAAGAATCAGCTTGATACCAGCTCAAGCACATACAAACGTATTAATGCTGTGTTTTTACGTTTAAAACCTTACGCAGATCAAATGAACCAAACAGGTCAACGATTTGATTGGCAACTTGCAGTATTAAAATCAGATACCGTGAATGCTTATGTTGCCCCAGGGGGTAAAGTTGTTTTCTATACAGGTATTGTCAATAAACTAAATCTGACAAATGATGAGATTGCTGCAATCATGGGACATGAAATGACCCATGCACTCGAAGAACATGCGAAAAGTAAAATTGGTGCGCAAGCACTTACTAATCTTGCCATTGGAATTGGCAAATCATATGCAGGCGACAGTATTGGTAGCCTCGGTTCTGCTGCTATCGATCTAGGCAGTCAAGTCGGTGTTGGTTTACCTTATTCGCGTAATCTCGAAAGCCGTGCCGATTATGGTGGTTTAATGCTGATGGCTAAAGCTGGTTACAACCCAAATTCCGCAATTACTTTATGGGAAAAAATGGCTCGTAATGACGGTGCAAGTGGCTCATCATTCTTATCCACTCACCCATCAAATGAACAACGTATTAACGACATGCGTAAGAACTTACCTGCTGCTTTAGCAGTGTATAACCGCCGCTAATCTAATATTAATACTGAAGCCATTAAGTTCAACATTGATCTTAATGGCTAATTTATTTCAGCAATCTTTTCATCCGCAGTTACAGTTTTATTAGGCTGTACCAAGCTACAGATTAGACCAGTTCGATGGGCAATAATCTGCACTTCCATTTTCATTGCTTCCATCACCCCGATTACATCCCCCTCATTTACGAATGTATTTTCAGTAACTTTCCATTGCATTACGACGCCACTGATAGGTGCTAAAACATCATTTTCTTGATGAGCCTGAAAAGTTTCTTCAGACTTATGGATTTGTGGTGAAGCTGTTAAATTAAATAATGATGTTGGCAAGCCTATTTGATGTATTTTCCCATCAATCTCAATATCATGTCGTTGCAACATAGAGGATGATGTTATCCTCGCCCGCTCTTGAGTTGGATATTGCAAATAGTCTGCTTGCTGAATCCAACGCGTATGCACCTTGAACTCTTTCACAAAATCTGGCTCAGACAAGATCAATTGATGAAATGGCAATACAGAAGCAACCCCTTCAATTTCAAACTGTTCTAATGCCCTTTTGGCACGTTGAATTGCAATATCTCTGGTTGCGCCAGTCACGATTAGTTTTGCCATTAATGAATCAAATTGGCTTGAAACAGCGCTACCTGTCTCGACTCCAGTATCAAGACGAATACCAATGCCTGATGGCGGATTAAAACGAGTTATTTGACCAAATGAAGGAATGAAGCCTCTTGCTGGATCTTCTGCATTAATCCGAAATTCAATTGCGTGTCCTTGGGCTTTTGGCATTTCAACAATCGATAATGTTGCACCTAACGCAATGTTGATTTGCTCAACAACTAAATCCACGTCAGTTGTTTGCTCAGTGACAGGATGCTCCACTTGTAAACGCGTATTTACCTCTAAAAATGAAAGCTTGCCATCTTGGCTTAATAAATACTCCACAGTACCCGCGCCTACATAGGAAGCAGCTCTACAGATATCAATCGATGCTTGCTGTAGCTGTTGCTCTATCTGCCGACCAAGAAACGGCGCTGGTGCTTCTTCAACCAATTTTTGATTACGGCGCTGTAAGGAACAATCGCGAGTTCCCACCACCACAACATTACCATGTTGATCAGCAATAACTTGCGCTTCAATATGACGCGGTCGATCTAAATATTGTTCAACAAAGCACTCACCCCGCCCAAATGCTGCCTGAGCTTCGCGTACAGCTGACTCATACGAGCGAGCAACATCCTCTAAATGCCAAACCACTTTTAATCCACGCCCACCTCCACCATAAGCTGCCTTAATTGCAATCGGAAGACCATATGCTTTCGCGAACTCAATGGCTTCATCTGCTGATTGAAGTGGTTGTGCTGTACCATGCACCAGTGGCGCACCGACTGATTGGGCGATTTTTCGTGCTTCAATTTTATCGCCGAGTTTTTGAATTGACTCAGGTGATGGGCCGATCCAAATCAAACCTGCATCTATTACAGCTTGTGCAAATTCTGCACGCTCAGACAGAAAGCCGTAACCAGGATGGATCATGGTCGTTTGTGATTTTTTTGCTATTGCTAGCATTTTATCTATATCAAGATAGGTTTCTTTCGCAGTTACACCAGACAATGACCACGCTTCGTCTGCAAGTTTAACGTGTAAACTGTGTATATCATCATCTGCATACACCGCAACGGAATGAATACCTAAATCTTTACATGCTTGAATAATTCGAACCGCAATCTCACCTCGATTGGCAATCAGTAATTTATGTTGTTTATTTTTCATGATCTTGGATGTCCATAAATTCTGTGATTTTGCGAAACTGGATGAAACTGCATGAAGGAATTTGTGCAACTAAATCGAGATGATGAGCAGCTACCATCGCGATGACGGGATACCCTCCTGTAATCGGATGGTCACTCATAAACAAAACAGGCTGACCATTTGGAGGGATTTGCAAAGCACCGATGCTGCACCCTTCACTAGGAAGTTCATGCTCAATTTCTCTTTGCAAAGCATGTTCCCCATGCAACCTCAAGCCAATCCGATTGCTTTCTGTGGTTACGAGCCATTTTTGTTGGAAAAGTAACTCCAAACTAGAAGTTTTAAACCAATCCGTTCTTGGCCCTAAATGGAGATCTATCACAATCACATCACCCTGTTTTGGCATATCGATAGAGCTCTGGCTCAAATCCACAGAATGAGTTTTCAATTGTGCCGATGCAAGCTCATCGCCAATCTTTAAAGGTAATGCCCCTAACTCAGCTAAACTGTCATAACTAGCACTTCCTAGAATGTTTTCAACCGCCAAGCCTCCCCGCACTGCTAGATAATTTCTCACCCCAGCGTTAGGGACTGCCAAATAAACCTCATCCCCCTGATCAAGTGCAATCGGTTGATAGAGAGGGACTCTAACTTTTTCTTCCTGTACATATTGCACCGAAAGCTCCGCATCAGCGCCAGTAACAGCAATCACTGTAGGTTTAAAAAAACTGAGAACAAGACCACCATTGAGTATTTCCAAGGCAGCGGCATTTTGAGGATTACCTACAGCCAAATTGGCACTTTGAAAAGAAGTCTGATCCATTGCACCAGCTCTACCTACGCCCATTTCTGCCATGTTTAGGCGGCCAACATCCTGTATAAGCACCTGTAAACCAACTTTTTTAACACGTAAAACTGCTTCATTTTCAGTAATTCGTTTTTCCGAAATTGGCACTGTATTGGGAACACAAATTTGTGTGGGTTGATATGTAACATCTTTGAAAATCACTTGATCATTCGGCAGCAACAAAGCAGGTTGTTCTCGTTGAACATCCCACATTTTCAGATCAGTTTTCCCAATCAGTTGCCATCCACCAGGACTATCTTTAGGATAAACACCACTATATTCACCCGCCAGGCCAACTGAACCTGAAGTAATTTTTTTACGGGGTGAAGCCAAGCGCGGAATGCTTCCAAAAGTAGGCTCATCACTCACTAAATAAGCAAAGCCTGGTGCAAAACCAATGAACGCAGCACGCCATAAGGTTTGGCTATGTTTGTAAATAAGCTCCGAAACACTTAACCCAACAAGATCTGCAACATGCTCAATATCCTCACCGTTATAACACACTGGAATGACCAATTCTTTACCATTGAGCGCAGCACATTCGAATATTTTCTGTGTATTAATCCACTTAATTAAGGTCTTTGTATTGATAAATAAAGGATCAAAATAAACCAAAATTGTCCGTGCAGCGGGAACAAGCTCTCGAATATAGGGATGTTGTGCATGTTGTAGTGTTCGATATGCAGCCATCGTATCTTGTAA
Source organism: Acinetobacter sp. NBRC 100985 (assembly GCF_000241225.1). Lineage (NCBI taxonomy): Bacteria > Pseudomonadati > Pseudomonadota > Gammaproteobacteria > Moraxellales > Moraxellaceae > Acinetobacter > Acinetobacter sp. NBRC 100985. Next base: position 53,093 of record NZ_BAEB01000036.1, read on the forward strand.
GCTTGTAAATTCAATTAAAAAAGCATTTGCATTGACCGATAGAAATCTCATATCAGCTCTCATTTATGCCATTGGGTCAGTAAAAGAACGTACTTGAATTTGATGCTGAGTTAGGGTTTGTTGTATCACCTTCGCAATTTCCACTGCACCTAATGTATCACCATGTAAACAGACCGTATCCGCTTGAATTGGTGTAAATACACCTTCAATAGACATCACTCCACCCTTTTGAATCATTTCTAATACACGTTGTGCAATTTGATCGGCATCATGTAAAACAGCTCCATCTTGACGACGAGACACTAATGCACCATCACGATGATAGGCACGATCTGCAAATGCCTCTGAAACGACATTAACACCTTGTTGACGCGCAAACTCAATTAAAGGTGAGCCTGCTAAAGCCACTAATGCCAAGGAAGCATCATAAGCAAGTAATGCATCGATAACTGCTTGAGCCTGATTCAAATTAGTTGCAATGGTGTTATAAAGTGCGCCATGTGGTTTTACATAACGAACCGTTGTTCCTGCAATTTTAGCTAAGCCTTGCAACGCTGAAATTTGATATAACACATCGGCAAATAACTCATCATAAGCAACATCCATATTACGACGACCAAAACCGACAAGATCGGGATAAGAGACATGTGCCCCAACAGATACATTGAATTGAGCAGCTTGCTTTAATGTTTTTAGGATACTTTGTGGATCACCTGCATGGAAACCGCAGGCAATATTCGCACTACTGACAATCGGAAGAATTTGTTCATCATTGCCCATTTTCCATGAGCCATAGCTCTCACCTAAATCGCTATTTAGATCAATATACATATAGCCTTCCAATTGCTTTTTTTCATTTCACATACGTATTTTAGCAATATACTCGAAACGCTCAGTTTAACAACACTGATTTTTATGCATTTTATAAATCAACATCATAGCTTTAACATAGAATCAATTTAGGCCACATTATATTTTTATATAGAATAGAACTTCTAACCCAAGGCTCTTTTGAGTTAGAAGAAATTTTTAATCACTTATTTCATTAATCGTAAATACAGCATGTGTGTCGCACTGGTGTGACGGATATGATCAGGGCGCTTATAAAAATACCTTTCACTTAATCCATCCCCAGATAGATCTTCAGCTACGACATAGCCCATATTCTCTACAGATTGATGTAAATCCTTTGGTCTAAACTGTCCTTTTAAAGGTTCTTTTAAAAAACGAGTAAATTGTGAGACGAATAGACTCCCAAAACGTTCAATACCCGCTAACTCTCGATAATCAATCGAATAATCTAAGACCACTTCACTTCCTTTCGCAGCAAAATTAGCAATACTTTCCAAAGTTTTGAGTGTAGTTTGAGGCTCAAGGTAATGCGTCGTACCTAACCATGAGTAAAATGCGGGTTGATCCTGCTGAAAGCCACTACGTGCTAGAGCATCAGCGATTGACTCTTTTTCAAAATCAATAGAGACGAACTCTACATTGGCAGGAATCTCACCAAATTCTTTTAGTTTTTTTGTTTGGCTGCTTGTGTATCAGGATGGTCAACTTCAAAAATTTTTAATGCTGGATAATGTTGAGCTTGTCTCAAAATAAATGAATCTAAGCCTGCACCGACTAATACATACTGTTTTACGCCACGTTCAATTGCTTCATACAATTGATCTTCAGCATAACTCGAACGCCCTACAACTTGTCCTGTCAGCAGGCCGAGTGTTCGGTTAAATACAAGAGAATTCATCACTTTAACAGTAAGTGACGTCGTAAGAAGCTTTTTCCAACCTTTGCTGGTCAGCTCAAATGCAAATGGATCTGAAAATACTGGATTTTCTGCATGTTGAAAGTGGTTCGCACGTAATGCCGCTGCCGCCTCAGCCGTACGACTTGATTGTCCTTCTTTCATATATCATTCCTAATTTATTTCTATCTCGCAAAAAAATAAGCAGTAAATTTCACCCTAAGATAAAATTTACTGCCCTTTAATCATTTGATAAATGACTTACTATTTAGTTTTTTCAGTTTGATACGTCACTTGATAATCATTTAAGTCCATACGTTTTAAACGCTTTTTCAATGCTTTTAATGACCACGGCCAAGCTGCAAAGTTACGACCATTTGCATCCAAGTAATAGCTCTTACAACCGCCTGCATTAAATACAGTTGTTTTCAGATGTTTTTGTACTAAATCATTATGCTTCTTGATCACTTCAGGCTTGATATTTAACTTAGCAATACCCTTCTCTTTGATTTTGAGTAAACCATCCACAATATAATCAAGCTGTGCTTCTGCTAAACCAATGAATGAATCATAAACAAGCACGTTTGGTCCTAAAACTAAGAAGCCATTTGGTACATTCTCAATACTCGTACCTAAGTACGCTTCTGGAGAACTATTTTTCCATAAATCATTTAAGATTTCGCCTTTCTCGTTTTGAACGCGCTTACCAATAGGTGGATGCGATACCTCAAAACCTGTACCCCAAATAATCACATCTACTTCATGACGTTCGCCATTTGCGGAAACAACTGTATTTCCTTCAACTTTGACCAAACCGTGAGGAATGAGCTTAGTATTGGGTTGTTGTAATGCTGGATAATAGTTGTTAGCGAATAATAAACGCTTACAACCAATGGTAAAGTTTGGCGTTACATTTTTACGTAATTCAGTATCTTCAATTTGGAAGCGTAAAATCAATTTTGCAAGTTCGCCCACTGGTTTTAATACAGCTGGGTTACGTAAACCGAAGTTAATTGCATTTAGTGATTGGGCAACAGTTTTACGCCATGTTTTTTGAATGAGTGGAAACCTCTCAATAAGTGCCTTACTCACATCACCCAAATCAGTATCAGGCTTTGGTACAACCCAAGGCGCAGTACGCTGGAATATGTAAAGCTCTTTTGCTTTTGGCTGAATTTGAGGTACAAACTGGATTGCTGATGCACCTGTGCCAATGACCGCAATACGCTTACCTGTTAAATCATAATCATGATTCCATTTCGCTGAATGGAACATTTCACCTTTAAACGTCTCTAAGCCTTCCAATTTAGGAATCTGCGCTTCAGTAATTGGACCTGTTGCAAAAATTGCAGTACGCGCTAAGAATTGACCTTTGCTTGTGTCCATAACCCATAGATTACGCTCATTGTCCCAAGCTGCTTTGAGTAATTCAGTACCAAATTCAATTTTTGAACTGACACCAAAGTTTTCACTTACTTCCTCTAAGTAGCTTAGAATTTCAGGCTGACGCGCAAATAAATGACTCCATTTCGCACTCGGTGCAAATGAGTATGAATACAGCGCTGAAGGGACATCACACCCGCAACCTGGATAAGTGTTCTCACGCCATGTACCACCTACGCGCGTTGCTTTTTCAATGATCTTATAGTTTGTATAACCCACTTGATCTAAACGAATTGCAGTTGCAATACCAGAGATACCAGCACCGACGATGAATGTATCGTAGATATGTGATGGTAAAGCCTTTCCTTCAGCTGAATCTAATTTTTTTGCTTGAGCTGTCATTTCAAAATATCCTTTCATCTAAAAACCGATGTCAATAACGGTGTCTTACCGAGTTCTCATCTAAATTTCATCATTAGCCTTCGGCTCGACCTACTTTTCTTTCGGGAAAAGTAGGCAAAACCATTTTCATCCGCAAAACCTGTTCACCACTTTCATTTATTTAATAGTTTCTTGAATATAAAACCTTATTATCTTTTTGATACCATGCAGGTTGCGGATGAACATTACGCGTATCAAAACTCGATAGAGATTTTACATTTGGTTAGGCTATTTCATTAATCGGTATGATGTACCTAAGAATTTTGCATATAAATTCGGAGCAGTACGCTTCATTAACCAGAACAACTTGGCATCGATTTGTGGAATGGTATAAAGCTGGTCTTTGTCCAAACGATCTAAAGTAAGTTTTGCTACCTTATCGCTCGTCGTGAATGCCAGATTGGTCAATGCATAATCCAAAAGACCTTTATGCGGAACTTTGCCATTTTTAATAATATTGGTTGGAACTAAGGTTGGGCACAACACATTTACTTTGATGTTATGTTTTCTCAGTTCAGCTGAAAGTGTTTCTGATAAAGCACGAACACCAGCTTTGGTCACGTTATAAGCCGTCATTTCAGGCGCTGCGGTATACGATGCGGCAGACGCTACATTGATAATTGCACCACGACCAAGCTGCTTAAACTTAGGTACAAAATAGTGGCAACCATGGACAACCCCCCATAGGTTAACATTTGCGACCCATTTCCAATCGTCTAATGTCATTTCATCAAACTTGCCACCGAGACCGACACCCGCATTATTAATCACTAGCGTCGTAGGATGTTGCATCAACTGTTCAGCTTGCTCAGCGAGTTTCTCAACTTGCTTAGCATTGCCCACATCGCATTTGACTGCGAATGCCTTTGCACCAAGTTCCTCAATCAAAGCCACTGTTTCTTTTGCGGCGTCTAAATCAATATCAGAACAAACAACTGTGCCACCACGTTTTGCCAATTCAAGTGCAAAACTACGACCAATGCCACTACCCGCACCTGTCACTACTGCAAAAGCATTTTGGCTAGGCTTTATTTTTTTACCAAATAATCTCATATTTGTTTTCCAACAATCTTGTATTTCATTGACCAAGTTATGCAGATGCTGCACGAACAGGTGGCACAAACTCTTTAAGGAAATAAGGGCTTAATAAACCTGTCTCAGGATTTAATAAGCGCTCTTTGTAATATTCCATATACGCTGTCGTATCATGGTCATTTGGATGGAAACTAGGACGTAGATATTCAAGAATATGCATGAAACTACTGCCGAATACCCCACGCTTACTACCGAAAAGTAAAGCTGTACTTTCAACAATATCTTTCATGTAGCGAGGATTAATTAAATTGCTTGGTTTACGAACAAATGGCATTAAATAACCACCTAAAGACACCCCGCCTAGAATGGTTAAACTTGCTAATAAGAAACCTGTGATTCGAACCCAGTAGTCACCTGACAGCTCTAAAAACACATCATAGGCAATATCTTTATGTTCAGACTCTTCCAACATGTGCCACATCCACATCGCACGCTGTCTTTCATCTTGTGAGCCCAGCAAGTAATCTTCATGTTGCATCATGAACTCAGCTAAAACAGCCGTGTAATGTTCAATACCTGCCATCAATGACAGCTGCATAGCATTTGGTAACTTATAAATTCCGTACTCAAACACCTTATCTGCAATCGCACGAAGTAAATCCACTGGATAACCATTTTCTTTCAATACTTCATCATTGAATTGATTATGGATTTTGGAGTGAATTGCTTCCTGCCCGATCAGCGAAGTCAGTCTTTGTTTTAAAATCGGATCTTGGATAAACTCACGATGATGACGCGCGGTTTCAATAACAACATCTTCACCAAAAGTCAGAAAAATAGACAATGCATGAAAGTATGATGTCGCTAATTCTTTATTTAAAAAGAACCTCTCATCCAATTCATCTGGATTAAATTTAAAATCAAAATGGCGAATCGGTATCGGAGACTTATTCGCAAAATTTTGAATAATTCCCTGATATTTAGTACTCAATTTGTCTGAGAAAACATTTCGTAAAACTTGAGCGACCATGGTTTGATCCCCACTGAGAGTAAAAAGTAAAATCGATGCACAGCAAATCAATTTGAATCGTAAAATTGTCTATAAGATTATTTCTGAAACTTTAACAATTCGATGCTGAAAATCACGTTAGATCACGGGCTTATGAATACTTGTCAAAAGTCATTTCAAATTGAATTTTTCTAAGTAATCTCACCGCATAGTGCGCTAACAAAATATGACCAACAAGAACCAAATTGCTCATAAAGTCATGAACACTTTTGCCAATTCAAATGATTAAATTTCATTGCACACTAACGATTAAAAATGTACTAGAAATCAAGCCGCTTGGACTTTTGGCGTAAATTCTTTAACAAAGAATGGATGTAACGCACCACCTTCAGACAACAACTTTTTCTCGTAGTATTCAAAATACTCAGTTGCATCATGATCATTTGGATGGAAATCAGGACGTAAATAGTCAAAAATTCGACCTTGCGTACTACCAAATACACCGTCTTTCGGGCTAAAAATAAGCTTTACGCCACGACGTGCGTCACGCCAGAATTTTGATGTAAACAATTCTTGTGGTTTACGTAGTAAAGGAACCATCGTTGCGGAGAATGGAATCAAGCCAAGAATGGTGAAATATGCAAGGAAGAAACCTCCAACACGTAATGCATAATTACCATTTAAAGTTTGATAAACGTCATACGCTACATCTTTATGCTCCGACTCTTCCAACATATGCCACATCCACAAAGCACGAGTTTTAGCGTCATCAGAGAAATAGAAGTTCTGCTCATGCGCCATCATGTATTCGGCTAAAACGGCAGTAAAATGTTCAATCCCAGCCATGAGTGAAAGTTTTAGCGGTTGAGGAAATCTGAGGAAAATATGATCGAAAAATTGTTCGCCAAGGAAGCGATACAACCTAACTGGATAATCAAGATCAACAATTGCATCATTAAATTCATTGTGCAATTTTGAATGAATTGCTTCTTGACCAATTAATGATGTTACACGTTGCTTTAAAATTGGATCTTTCAACATATCGCGATGATGACGTGCAGTCTCAATAACTAAGTCTTCGCCATATGTCAAAAACACTGAAAGTGTCGCGAAAAAAATCGTAGCAAACTGATTGTTCATATAGAATGAAAGATCAATTTGTTTGCCATCAAATCCGATTGCTAAGTGACGAATTGGAATACTTTTTTTACTCGCAAAATCAATTTGCTCAGTTATTGGGTTAGATTTAAATAAACTTAAACCTTTCTTTAATGTGCTAGTAACCATGGCTACACCTACCTACTTCACTTGAGCGTCATTTGCCCTTTTACATTTGGTTCAGGATTATCTCTTTTCGTCTAACTCAATAACTTGCTAAGTTACGAAAAAATATTCGGGAGATTTTTGTGAACCTAACTCTTCACTAAAACCAATGTAAACCGATCTTATGTTCGGATTCAATTCGGGTAAATTCTTCACTTAAACAGTCATCTTTTAATTTTATTGAAATAACTTTTTATGATTTTTATCAGATAAAAAATTTATATAAAAAACACAATTAATTATTAAATATCAATATATTATTAAATTTAAATTTTATTTTTCGTAATTTATAGACCTTAAATTTTAATTGGTTTACACAGATTCATTACAGTTAAATCTCATAAAATAAAAAACATGTAATTTTATTTGTTCGGATTATTTAAGCCTATCTTTCATGCTTATGACGGTTATGTTAATCTGACGTTATGTTCGGATTTTAATAATAAGATATTATGGCAACTCGAAAACCACGTCAGTCACGTTCAAAAGTGACTGTAGACACGATTATTGAAGCTGGCTTTATTGCAGTTGCAACTAACGGTACTAGCGGCACAACCACAAGACACATTGCTGATATAGCTGGAGTGAGTGTCGGCTCGCTATATGAGTATTTTAAGAATAAGGAAGAAATATATGACGCTATGGCAAAAACCTTTGTCAAAGAAGTCTTGGATATGGTGAAAGAGCTTACTCCGATTATCATTGAGCAAGAACTAGAACCATTGTTTCAAATGATCTTTTATACATTCAGAGACTTACTCACACGCGATGATGATCGTTATCTGATTTGTCTGCGTTACGCGACAGAGCTGAAATACGAAAAATACATTGGTCAGATCGAAATGGCGCTGATGGAAGTATTAATGAAATATATGATTCGTCATCCACGTTATTTAAAAGTGAATAACCTCAGCGTGACAGCATATATCAGTATTAATAGTAGTATTTTCAATGTCGCGCGTCATTTAATCTTACCAAATCCACAAATTAGCTTCGATGAAATGGTGAAAGGTTTGAGTACAATGATCATCAGCTACATCGAAACAGAACTTGCTAGAGCTGAAAGAGAAACGACCTTAACACATGTATAACAGAGTAAAAAACAATGTTTAACCTTTCAATTACGCCAAGATTCTATGAAACAGATGCTTTCGGACATATCAACAATACTGTGATCACAGGTTGGTTTGAAACAGCACGAGAACCGATTTTCCGATTATTTAACCCAAGTATGGAAATTAAAAATCTGCCTTTGATTCTTGCACGAGTTGAAGTCGATTTTGTTGCTCAAATCTATTATGGCGCAAACATCGAAATCAAAACATGGATTGAACACATCGGAAATTCATCTTTCGTCGTTGCACATGAAGCATGGCAAAATGATCATTGCGTAGCACGAGGCAAAGCCGTTCAGGTCTATTTTAATTTTAGTACTCAAAAATCAGATCGTATTCCAGATCAATTCCGTACCAAGTTACAACAATGTATGACTAACCAATAAATATATTTCCACTGGAACAACTTTAATTATTTCAGCGGATCAAATTTACTCGCCTAAATCTTCAAGAAAATCGAATGTTGGAACAAAGAATAAACTCCCTGAAACAGCAGTACTGAAATCAAGGATACGGTCAACGTGACCATTTTCTTTACCAAGAAACATATTCTCAAGCATAGTTTTCGTGATGTTAAATGAACGAGAATAACCAATAAAGAAAGTGCCATACTCACCTTCCGTTGGATTAGAGAATGGCATATTGGCTCTAAGAATTTTTAGCTCATTGCCCTCTGCATCATGTGCTTTGCTAACTACGTTGTGTGCATTCTGTGGCTTAACATCATCACCTAATTCAACATCATCATACTTCTTACGACCAATGACTTTTTCCTGTTGTTCAGTAGTTAAGCTTTTCCACATTTCCATGTTATGTAAATATTTTTGGATAAAAACATAACTACCACCAAGGAACTCAGCATCCTCTTGTCCCACATAGGCAATTTCTTTAGCAATTTCATGTTCAGGGTTTTCAGTTCCATCAACAAAACCAAGAATTGCACGCCCATCAAAGTATCTAAAACCTTTAGTTTCACTAATTGGATAGGTTGTTTCTTTGAGTTGATCGTGCAGAATAGAAGCAAGTTCAAAACAAATCGCCATTTGATTAGCACGAATATGAAAAAATAAATCACCCGCAGTTGCTACAGCAGTATGCTTCTCACCTTTTATTTCCTGAAATTCATACAACTCTTTAGGTTTATTCAAACTTGGAAATAAAAGATCCCATGCTTTTGAACCAATCCCCACGGACGCACTAAAATTTCCATTTGGAAAACGATTGGTCAAACTTCTGACCAATGCTGAAAAGTTCGCTAAAAAGTCAATAATTTCAGAAATATCCGCCTGATCTTGAATTCCAAGAACAATAAATAAAGCATTTTCCCCAGAAAGATTATTAATCACTGGCTGTGGTCTTAATGTTGTATTCATAAATGTTAATAATGGGATAGAAATTAATAACCTATCCTACACAAGTCACAGAATAAGTTAGCGAGATAATCACAAATTTTTACTATTATTCGGTGTAAATAACGAAACTTTCTCCACGGCAAAAACTAGCCAAAGTCAAATTTAACTTTTTAGCCATTTCAATTGCCATGCTGGTTGGCGCAGAAATAGTTGCCAATAGACCAATATTGTATTGTGCACATTTTCGGATCAGCTCATAACTGGCACGGCTGGTCATCACCACAAATCCATCTGCAACATTTAATTTTTGCTCAGCTAAGTAACCTAGCAATTTATCTAATGCATTATGACGGCCAACATCTTCAAATAAAGCAATAATTTGTCCTTTGACTACCCAAGCGGCAGCATGCGCACCACCTGTTAATTCACTGATTTTTTGTCGTACTTTTAACTGCGCGATTGCATCTGGAATTTGACCCAACCATTTAGAAGGCACTGTAGTATTTACAGTTGGTAGGTTTGTATAAAGTTGTTTCAGACTTTCTATACCACATAATCCGCACCCAGTTCTGCCCACCATCATTCGACGATGTTCTTTCAAAGCTGTAAATGCACGCGATGCAATCGTCATATCGACTTGTACACCCAGTTCATTCTGACTGATTTCAAGTGAGTAAAGCTCGTTTAGGTTCGTTAAAATACCTTCTGACAGACTAAAACCTTTCGCAAATACCTCTATATCAGATGGCGTTGCCATCATGACAGCATGTGAAATACCGTTATAGATCAGTGCAACAGGATATTCTTGAACAATATAATCCAATTCATTTTCAGAGATATCTCGATGGAAACGATGCACTTGCATCGTTTCATAGCCCAGTGTTTGTGTATCCACATTGACCTCTAAAATTTACATCCAATCTATTCAATTATTTACCTGAATAGTTCTATGTATTACTCACTCGCTCATTGGCATGTTCAGGATCAACTGCTACAGCTAAATTAAAATGTTCAGGTGCTTTACCTGCGTGCAGAATCACAGGAACACTTTTCGAAGCAGGAATTTTTGCATATTTATCATGGCTACCTAAAGCAACCAGTGGGTTTGTTTCAGGATAATATGCTGCTAAGCTTCCTTGAGGAATGTTGTATGGCACAATACGGAAACTATGCACAATTCGCTTCACACCATCAGAGAATACACTCTCAATATCAACCCACTGATCTGCTACAAATCCAGCTTCATCAATATCTGTTTGGTTCATGAACAATACACGGCGCTGCCCAAATACACCTCTATAACGATCATCTAAACCATATAAAGTGGTGTTGTACTGATCATGTGAGCGCGTAGTCATTAAGGTATAAACTTTCTGTTCACTATATGCCGCAGCATATTGATTTTCTTGATCTTCGTAGACTTCATCTATTGGCGTAATCAAGAATTGTGCTTTACCACTTGGCGTATGCCAAACGTGCTGATTAGCAGGATGTTCTAGATGAAAACCACCCGGTTGATATACACGCTGATTAAAATCATGGAACTCGTCAAAAACATCGGCAATAGAGTCACGAATACGATCATAACTTTCGATATACCAACGCCATTTGACATTTGTTTCAGGCAATGCCGCTTCTGCCATACGTGCAACAATATCAGGCTCGGACAAAATATTTTCAGAAATTGGAGGATTACGCCCTGCAGATAAATGCACGTTACTCATCGAATCCTCAACCGAAATCGCTTGCGGACCATGAACTTGTATATCAATTTCAGTACGACCTAAACAAGGCAACATCAAGGCATCTTGACCACAGACCAAATGGCTTCGATTAAGTTTAGTTGTAATATGTGTCGTCAAAGCGCAACGACGCAATGCCTCTTGCGTATAAGGCGTATCAGGTGTTGCAACCGCAAAGTTACCGCCTAGCCCAATAAAGACTTTAACATCGCCTTCATACATCGCTTTAATCGTATCAACGACACCATGACCATGTTTACGAGGTGATTTAATGCCGAATACACGATCAATACTATCTAACATTTGCTCACTAGGATTTTCGTTAATGCCCATGGTTCGATCACCTTGAACATTACTATGACCACGAACTGGACATAAACCAGCACCCGGACGACCAATATGTCCTCTAGCTAACAACAGATTTGCGAGCATATGGATATTGGCTGTTCCATGACGATGTTGAGTAATTCCCATTCCCCAACAGAAAATCGCTTTTTTAGAGTCGAGGAACATTTTGGCAATCGATTCTAAATGTTCGGGTAACAATCCTGTGTACTTATGAATTTTTGACCATTCTGTACGATCAATTTCAGCAAGCATTTCATCAAAGCCAACTGTATTCATCTCGATAAAACTTCGATCAAATACGCTTGCTTTGCCTTTCGCAATGGCTTTTTTATCCCATTCCAACAAATGTTTCATTACGCCAAACAGTAATGCATAATCTCCACCAATTTTTGGTTGAAAATAATATCGGCTGATTGGCGTACTACCATTCGTCATCATTTCTAAAGGCGCTTGAGGGTCTTGGAATCGTTCTAAACCACGCTCTTTAATTGGGTTAATTGCAATAATATTGCCACCACGTTTAGATACTTCTCTCAGTGTTGCGAGCATTCGTGGATGATTTGTTCCGGGATTATGGCCAAAGCTAAAAATAGCATCGGCTTCGTCAAAATCGTCGAGGATAACCGTACCTTTACCTAAACCAATCGAATCTTTTAAACCGACACTTGTGGTTTCATGGCACATATTCGAACAATCAGGAAAATTATTCGTTCCAAAGCTTCTGACAAACAGCTGGTATAGAAATGCAGCTTCATTACTTGCGCGACCAGAGGTGTAAAAAGCAGCTTGATCTGGATGTTCTAAAGCTTGTAAATGTTTTGCAATCAACTGAAATGCTTCATCCCAAGAAATCGGAACATATTTATCTGTCGCAGCATCATAGCGCATCGGATCAGTCAAACGTCCGAGATCTTCCAAATAAAAGTCGCTTTGTTCAGCAAGCCAACTTACTGTATGTTCAGCAAAAAACTCAGGTGTAACTGTTTTGCTCGTTGCTTCAAATGCGACTGCTTTAGCTCCGTTTTCACAGAAATTAAATGCATGCGCATCTTTTTTCTCAGGCCATGCGCAACCTGGACAGTCAAAGCCTGTTGGTTGATTAATATTCAGTAAGGTAATAGAACCCTTTTTTAAGATATCTTGCCGTTTAAGGTTTCGAGCGACACTCAGCAATGCGCCCCATCCACCAGCTGGTTGAGTATATGGCTCAATTCGAGCGTAGCCATTATTTTCTTGCGTATTTATGGTCTGTTCTGAATTATCCATGGAATCGCCCTCATCTGAGCTGTCATTTGTGCCTATGGTTATTACACTTAACATGAAATGAGGTTATTTTCTATTTTTGTTTTGTGTGATCATTCATCTATAAAATAGAAAAAAGCCTAGTGAAACTAAGCTTTTATCATAATTTTTTCGTTCATTATGCTATGTAAAAAATTGATTCAGCTGCTTAAAAACAGTTCATTAAAATTCTACTATTCACCCGACAAAGAACATTCAAAATTGGCTTTATCGACTGAACAACGAGCTTTCTTTAAAACACTCATCATACTGACATCGTAGATCCCACGTTGTGTTAGCTCAATACGTCCATCACGCATCATTTTTTGATATTTGAGTTTATCTTCTGCTGTTAAATTCATTTTATATTTTGCAGGAATTTCAGCTTCTAGCTTTTTGATGGTAGCAAAAGTTTTAGGTAGTTGTTTGACAAACCAATCTCGAGATTTCTGCCCAAAACCTGCTGGGAATTTCTCAGGACGTAAAACAAGATTTGCTGTCACTTGTAATACAGGAAAATTATACATCACCCCATTTGTGCCTAAACCCTTACTTAACTCTAATGGTTTATAAGCGTATGCTGGCGCACCAATCATATCGACCTGACCATTATTAAACTTGGCAGCGAAGTTCGAAATATCTGAAAGTACAGCTTGAGCACCTACGCGCTGAACTATTAATTTTTGAGCATCGTCATAGCCTAATACTGCAAATTTTTTACCTGCTGCTTTTTCAATCGAATTGATGCTTTTGTCACGAACAAAAATGAATGCTGAACCTAGAGGAGAAATACCTGCAACTTCATATTTATTGCCGCTAAGATTGGTTGTCATTTTCGCCGCATTACGTGGATCGGAAACAAATGTAATCGCTCGTTTTGCAATTTCATCACTCGGAACACCACCTAAAGAATCAATTGATCCAACAAACTTATTATATGGTCGTGCGCGCATAGAGGTCATTGCAACTGCATCACATTTACCTGCTTTAAAATTATTGTCAGCAACCTGTTCATCTGTAAGTGCCACGAGATTTATATCTGCGCCCCAACCTTTTGCGGCTAAAGCCCAGTCTTGCATTCCTTTATATGCTTCGCCTGACTTGCCTAATAAGTCAAACACACATACATCTACTGCCGCTTGAGTTGAAGCAGATATCGCTAAAATTGAAGTCGTTGCGAGCGTAAAAGCCATTTTTTTCATTTTTACTTCCTTTCACAAACATAATGTTTGTTTTTATACATTCAATAGTTAAAACTTTTTTAATTAAAAATGATCATCCAGATCATTTTTAAACTCACACAGATAAATCACCGTGTTTATTCTTAATAAAGAAAACACCTTCATCTGTTTGCTTGAACAGCTGGGGAACGCGCTAAATAATCTAAAGCCTGTTCTGTATTCCCTTCAGTTTCAGGATGAAAGTTTGGTGAAATCCAACGAACAATTGCTTTCGTGATAAACGTTAATGTCGGAGCATTGTCTGTTGCTTTCGCTTGTTTCTGATAAATCGGTAATAATCTGAAAAAGTTGCGATTAAAAATCTTTTGTATCTTTGTATCAGGATCTTGTTTGCCTAAATCACGCGCGATATCAGCTAGCATGTAAATAAAAATAGGAAAAACAAGCATCATCAAAAACTGACGATAAAGATAAAATAAGACAGGGTTCGGTATCATTTCTTTAAATAGATCAAACGCGACACAACGATGTTCCACTTCCTCAGCTAAATGCCAACGGAACATATCAGCAATCACTGGGTCTGCTTTATCCCACGAAGTATTGTCCATACACCACTGTCCAAGCACACCAGTAAAGTGCTCAATCGCAGCAACAACACCTACCCGAGTAACTAACCAGAAATGCTCTAAAGACTTCTTTTCTAATGCTTTAATACCTAGTGGACGATCACCTAACAAAATCGTGAATATCCAATTAATTTTTTTAAAAGCAGGTTCTAGATCATAATCATGTTGCTTCAGGAATTCTTGAGCAGTTTGATGAGCACGAGCGTGGGTCGCTTCCTGTCGAATGAATCCTTTGACATCATCCATCAATATCGGATTATTCAGATATGGGAGAGTCTTATTGTAAACACGACAAAACCAGAACTCTCCCGCAGGCAAAATTAGGTTAATCCCATTAATTAAATGTGAGCATATAGGATCATTTGGAATCCACTGTACTGGTGAATTTGAAAAGTCAAATTTTACAGATCGTGCAACCAATTTGTGGTGTTGCGTTTGTGCGTTCATATTGATCTCAACTTGTAACCTAGTAAATTTCTAACTTCTTGAAAATATCTTTTAACTGGATATGACATTGCTTACTCTCCGCTTAAAGAACATTCAAAATTGGTTCTCTCTACAGCACATCGCGCACGTTTTAAAACTCTCATCATGACAGGGTCATACACACCAAGATGTGTAAGTTCAATGCGGCCATCTCGCATCATCTTTTGGTAACGATGTCTATCTTCGGAAGAAAGAGCTTGTTTATATTTCGCAGGAATATCCGCTTCTAAACGTGCAATCGTGGAAAAATTCTTTGGAAGCTGCTTAATTGCCCATGCCCGTGATTTCAGTCCAAAACCTTTAGGGAATTTATTAGGTCGGATAATGATGTCTGCGGTTAAGTTAATTACAGGAAAATCAAATATTGCCCCATTCGTTCCTAAACCTTTGGAAATTTCTAAGGGTTTATAGGCATAAGCTGGGGCTGCAATCACATCCACTTGGCCGTTATTAAATTTCTTAGCAAAGTCCGAAATCTCTGATGGGACACCAACCAACTCCAAACGCTCTACAATCATTTTTTGTGCTTGATCGTAATGTAAATAAGCGAACTTTTTGCCCTTGCCCTTTTCAATTGTATTAATCGTTTTATCGCGCACATAAACATACGCTAGACCAATTTGAGCAATTGCAGCGACCTCAAATTCATCATCATTTAATTTAGTTACTAAACGGTGCTTATTACGAGGATCTAAAGCATAGGTAATCGCTTTTTGTGCAATAGAATTATTTGTCACTGCTCCCAATGCATCAATCGAACCAGCAAACTTGTTGTATTTTCTTGCGCGCATAGATGTCATCGCAACACCATCGCACCTGCCTGTATCAAAATCATTTTGTGCTTTGGCTTCATCTTGATAAGGAATTAAATTTAAGTCTGCATTCCAAGCTTTTGCAGCAAGTGCCCATTCTTCTACTGATTTATAAGCCTCACCTGATTTACCGAGCAGATCAAATACACAAACATCCACTTTGGCTTGTACAGTCGTTGAATAAATTGTTATCGCGGTAATCAAAATTCCTTTTTTCATTCCCCACCCTAGCAATATTTGGAATGTATTTTTCTACATCACGGCAGTAATTTACGTTGATTAAAGTCAAGTAGACTTTGCTGACATGGCTATTTTTCAATAAAAGAAAATGTTGTAATAGTTCTGAATAAGCCATTTTAGTATCATTTTCCGACATGGGTTTTTATGGCAATAAATACAAAAATTGAGAAGACTGTTCCCGGAACATATATCGCATTAATGGTCGATGTGGTCTCTCGTTGGAATATTTCAGCAGATGAATTATTAGCTGGATCAGGTCTTAATACGGATCAATTGCTACAACCGTTATGGCGTGCTGATGCCAAAATCGTCATGGGGATATTGAAACGTGCATTAGATTTAACAAAAGTTCCAAATTTAGAGTTTGGGTTTTATTTAGGTATGCAAATGACAATTACCTGTCATGGGTTGATGGGTATGACTGCAATGCTCGCTGGGAATGTCAAGCAAGCACTGAATATTGCTCAAGAGTTTATTTCACTTCAATCTAGCATTCATAAAATAAAGCTCGAAGTTTTTGATGATCATGCTGCAATCATCTTCGAACAAACTGAGAGTTATTATTTAGACGAAGTCATCCAAATTGCTTTATTGCTTGGATTTGCACAGATGGGAAAAAGCATTTCAGGACAAGAATTAAGCGGGTTCGCGGACGTACAATTTAGTAAACCAGATTATTTTGATAAATTACTCCCATTAATTCCTGGCGAGGTCAGATTTAATCGTCCAATGACGCGCTTAGAATTTAATAAAGAAATTTTAGATTTTCCATTACTCCATGCAGATGCAATTGCAGAGCGCTTATCACGAGAAGAATGTAAGTCTCAATTGCGTAAGTTATTAAGACAAAATAGCTTTAGTAGCTCGATACAAGATCTCATCTATGATGAGGCAATGGGCATCAGTCCTCTATCTGACATTTTAAAAAAAATCGGAATCTCTGAACGTTCCTTACAACGAAAGTTAGAAATTGAGGGTACAAATTTTCGAGAATTAGTGGACAAAATCCGTTGTGAAAAAGCCATTCAACTGATCAAAAACCCTAGCTTATCTCTTGAAAATATTGCCAATCACCTCGGATACACCAATACCAAAAATTTTTCACGAGCCTTTAAACGCTGGACAGGAAAATCACCAAGACGATACTAATTTTTAGTATAAAAAAATTACTGGCAAGCGCTCAGATTGCCAGTAAGAGAGAAACTGATCTAAAACTTCGACAGGCTTATTGAGTTGAATTTTTAACCTCTACAGTAGTCTGTTTCTGCTGTTGCGAAGGCATATAATCAGGTTGATGACTGATAGCGATAAAGAAAAAGACGAGAAACAAACAACCTAATAAGATACTGATGCCAACTGCTAAATATGGAAATTTTGATTGCTCTTGTGACATGAGCTTTACTCCTAAAATATACAAAATTCAGTTATTCAATTCAGGCAATGGATAAGGCTTTATAACTTGCACCATTTTGAATACGGGTTTGTAGATACTCGGCATAAACCGACAATTTTTCAAAGATATGCTCTGAATAAAACATATCTTCGATCAAATGCTTGGCTTGTGAATGATTAAAATTTCCAGTTTGAGAGACCAAATTTGCGTTTAGATTTGAATACAAACCGCACACCTCTTTGTGCATCTCATCTTTGTTCTTGAACAGTAGTTTTCTGAGATGAATCATTTCATCTTGAATTAGGTTCTCAGATCGATCTGCTTTAATAACAAAGATTTCAACATTCAAATATTTCTGTAACTGTTTCAGTTGCTGTATATCCAAAGTTAAATGCGTGATTAAAAAAATCTGTGAAACATCTGCTCGACAAAGCGCTTTAATCAAACGACTAAATAAAAAGTCTTGCTCGGTGTTTACTTGATCAACCAAATCAATATGAAGTTTTAAACTCTGAATCACTTCTTCGATTCTCAGGTTTAGATTTTTCTCAGCCTGATAATATTGATTCAAAATGCTTAAAACAGACATTGAAACAGGCGTGCTATAGATCACAGGTTGATTTAGATTGGCAATGATAAATGGTGCAAATAAATAACCAAGATTATTATCATTTTCATCGATTTTCGCTTGAGCAATATATGCGACCTGATCTTTAGAAAAATCCCTTAGCACCTTTGCTCGTAACAATGTCGCTTCAAGATTTACATACTCAAACTGCAACTGCTCTTGTACAGCTTGCGATGGTGCTACACCATTGAACAGTTGTATGATCGAATTGAGTTCTTTCGTGATAAACATTGTGATACACCATTCAACCTAAATCATCATTTCTAGAGCATGAAAACCTTCAAATCATGCTCTGAGTTCATGCTGTTATTTTGAGCGTCTGGAAAGTTATTGAATAGCTACAGAGTTACACTAAAAAAATATAACAGATGCATGACTCACCAAAAATCTGTTATAAAATAATAATTATTTATGAAATCTAACAACTACAGATTAGGTTTAGACTCTAAATTTTATGTATAAATCAGAACAGCTAGCGCAAAACCTGAAGTTACTCATTGAAAATGGTACATGGCAACCACATACGAAATTGCCTTCTCTTCGAGAGCAAGTGCAACGTTCAGGTTTTAGCTTAATTACCGTGATGAATGCTTATCAAGAGTTAGAGTCTCAAGGTCTTATTTACTCTAAAGAAAAATCGGGTTATTTCGTTGCCGAACAAATTGCTTCTCAAATCCCACAAGCTTATTCTGTGGTTTCTTTAAATCCGAAAATTGAAATCAACTCACTTGTATTTAAATATCTCAAATCGATTCAGCCAAAACAGATTGTTCCTTTAGGCTCTGCTTTTCCTGATAGCCAATTACTCTATCCACCCAAATTAATTCAAATCATGGGACAACTGTCTCGAAATAGACATAGTTATGATCAGACCACCAATCTGCCACCTGGCAATCTTGAATTAAGAAAGCTGATTGCCCAACGTTATTGTATGCAAGGAATTCCGACCGATGCTGATGACATTGTGATCACATCAGGCGGCTTAGATGCACTTAACCTCTCATTACAAGCAATTACGCAGCCGGGCGATTATATTTTATTACAACAGACCATTTTTTATGGCGCATGGCAGGCTGCGGAACGCTTAGGTTTGAAGGTTATTACCATTCCTGAACATCCTCAACATGGTTTTGATCTTGAAGCTTTTGAACACGTTATAAAAACTTATCCAATCAAAGTATGCTGGTTCATGTTGAATGCACATAATCCAATCGGCTTTACCGTCAGCGATGAAATGAAATATAAAATCGCGAAACTTTTGCATGAACATCAAATCCATTTAATTGAAGATGATGTCTATGAAGAATTGTTTTATGGCTCTAAAAAACCATTGCCAATGAAATATTACGATCAGCAAAATTTAGTACTGCACTGCTCATCATTTTCTAAAACTTTGGGCTCTGGCTTTCGTATTGGTTGGGTTTATGCGGGTAAATTTTCTGAACATATTCAACACCTACAGCTCATGAGCACGATTTCTGCAAATGCATTGATTCAAAACGTGCTGGTTGAGTTTTTAGCGCATCATCATTATGAAAAGCATTTAAGAGTATTAAGACGCGCTTTGGAGAAGAATAAGAAACAATTTTTTAATTACCTGAAACAACATTTACCTGCTGATTGCCAAGTTTATAATTATCCAAGTGGTTATTTCCTATGGATTCAACTCCCTGAAAAAGTCAGTAGTATGCAAGTCTATGAAAAATTGATTCAACAGCAAATAGGTGTTGCACCTAGTCCTCTTTTTAATGTCTTGCCATCACATCAGCACTATATTCGTATGAATTGTTCTTTTGAATGGAGCGAGCAGATTAAGTATTCGCTGGAATTGTTTATTCAAACGATTCAGCATTCTATGTCAGATGAATGAAACTAATTTCTTTGAATGATACTTAAATTTTGATCCACCGAAACGTCATCCCAAAGCTGCGAGCGATTAAAAAGATCGTGTTTATCAACAAAGTTAAAGTAGGTGAAAAATTAAATAGGTTTTGTGGATGACAATGGTTTTGCTTACTTTTGCCGAATGAGAAACAACGTATCGTAAGGTAGAACGAACCGCAGGTTTATACTGAAACAAGATGGGGGTTCGATCAGACTCCACTCAACTCACTTATTACTATTTAAACAGCCTTAAAAATAATATCAATTCATTGTAATAAAAACCTTTTTCGATACTGACTTGGTGTCTCCCCAAAATTCTTTTTAAAAGCGCGAATAAAGTTGGTGGCTTCTTCATAGCCCACAATATCTGCGATATCCTGAATACTATATTGCTGTTGTTGTAATAGCTTTTTTGCTTCACTAAATCGCACTTCAGATAATATCTGAAGAAAGCTTGTTCCTTGAGCTTGCAAATGTCTTTTGATCGTTCTTTCAGACATATTCAAACGTTCAGCGATCATCGGTAATGTTGGATAACCATTGCTTGCATTGTAGAGTAACTCTAAACGAATACTTTTTTGTAGGTCTCGATGCGTTTCCTTAATCAACTTGCCTTTATCATTTTCACAGTATAAAAGTGCCTGCTGAAAAGACATTTGATCGGCATTTTGATTTTTACAATGCAGATATTTTTTTGGAAATCTGAAACCATTTCGTTTTTGATTAAAATTCAGAGAAATAGATGCTAATGAAATAGCCGTATAATCTTGTGATTGTAGCCAATCTAAATACACATCACACTCTTCGGCTAGTGCTTGTGAAAATAAAGCTAGAAAATGAATTGCTCCAAAAATTAAACTTTCAACGAGAAAAGCTCTTAATTGAGCTGATTGTTGTTCATTGCCTAATTTTACAGGATGAACATCATCTAAATAGACATAGACAAAGTCCTCTTCAACTCGACATTCGGGTACAAAATTTTGAATGCGTGTACAGAAATACTGTTGGCAGAGATTCAAAGCAGTTTCAACATCAGCACAGCTCAAAAAAGCAAATCCTAAAGCGCCATGAGACGTTGGGCGCAACTTCTGCCCATATTCAATTCCAAGACGATGATTACCCGTGAGTTGTAATGCGTTAACTACCAATTTAGACCATTGATGCGCGCTCATCTTGGCATCAGCATGTTTCATTTCTGAGAGGACAAGACCGCTGTTGTATAAAACAGTTGGATAATCAATACCATACTCATGAGTGATTTCTAATAATATGTGCGCATATGACACTGAAATTGTTTCTTGGAATAACCCAAAAGGATCACGCATAAAGTTACTCATGTCCTAAAATGATCATTAATATGGCATAGTCTCACCTATTGAGCGAGTCTTATATTCGAAATAATCAGTCAACGAATGATGAATATAAGCTCAGGAGTTGCTGAAATGGCAACCATGTCTCTCGATAAACAACAATCAATTTACATTTTGACATTACACAATGGTGATCATGAAAATGCATTGAATAAAGTAGTCTTAGAAGAATATCTAGAAATTTTTGATGAAATCGAAAGTAATCAAAATAATGCTAGCCTCATTATTCGAAGTGATCACGCCAAGACTTTTTGCAATGGTTTAGATTTAGCTTGGCTCATGCAGCAATCAATCGAAGAGAAAAAAGCCTTTACAGTTCAACTTGAAAATATGTTGCTTCGACTAGCGCTGCTCAATTTACCTGTGATTGCTGAAATCAACGGTAATGCCTATGCTGGTGGCGCAATCTTGGCTTCAGCATGTGATTTTAGATTTATGCGTGCAGATAAAGGTCGTTTCTGCTTCCCAGAGGTCAACCTCACTATTCCATTCACCGATACAATTGCTGAAATCGTGCAATTGCTGCCAAATCGTCATGCAACATGGGAAATGGCATTAACCAGTAAAACCATGACGGGTCTTGAATGTTTACAATCTCAAGTTGTCAGTCAAATTCACCCCGTTGAATCATTACAAGCAGAAACTTTGAAATTTGCTGAGGAAATGGCACAAAAGCATCGTTTAACTTATGCTGTGATAAAAACACAACTACGCAATCGTCTTGTACAGATAGCAAAACAACGCCAAATTTTTGATCAAGAAAAGTATGCACATCCATTTATGATTTAATTCGCTTTTTTATAAAAATACAATGAGGAATGATGATGAAAAATATGCAAGGAAGAACAGTTTTTATTACAGGTGGTAGCCGTGGAATCGGCAGAGCGATTGCTTTAAAAGCTGCTCAAGCGGGAGCAAATGTTGTGATCGCGGCTAAAACAGCAGTGGAAACGGCGAAGCTATCTGGAACAATTTATAGTGTTGCTGAGGAAATCGAAGCGGCAGGTGGCAAAGCACTTCCCTTAATTTTAGATGTACGTCATGAACAACAAGTTCAGCTCGCCATCCAACAAGCAGCATCAAATTTCGGTGGTATTGACGTACTCATCAATAATGCAGGTGCAATTGCACTCACTGGTATCGAATCAACTTCGTTAAAACAATATGATCTAATTCAGAATATTAACCATCGCGCGACATTCATTTGTGCGCAAGCGGCTTTGCCCTTCTTAAAACAATCGGAAAATCCACATATTCTTAGTCTATCTCCACCCGTAAATATGTCACCCAAATGGTTAGGTATGTTATCCCCTTATGCACTGTCTAAATATGGAATGACGATTCTTACTTTAGGCATGGCCGAGGAATTTCGCCATTATGGGATTTCTTGTAATACCTTATGGCCAGAAACCTATATTGCAACGGCAGCTGTATCAAAGAATTTAGGAGAGGAAAATACACAACACGTCAGTCGTAAACCCGAAATCATGGCTGATGCAGCCTATACAATTTACACCACTGCAAAAGGTGAGCTTAGTGGACATAGTTTGACTGACGAACAAGCATTATCTAGAGTCGGTATCACTGATTTTGGACATTATGCTTGTATTGAGGGAAATACTAATCTACAGAAAGATTTTTTCCTTGATTAAAAATAAAAACGACCTTAAAACATTGGTTTTAAGGTCGCCGAATCGTGTTCAGATTAAACCAATTAACCTGGGAAAATACCACGTTCTTTACGCGCTTTTAAGATACGCTCACAACCTAAAATGAAGGCTGCAGTTCTCAACGTACAAGCTTTTTCACTTGAAGTGTGCCATACATCATTGATCGCTTGGATCATTAACTTATCAAGTCTTTCGTTAATTTCTTCTTCAGACCAGAAGTAGCTCGACATATCTTGTACCCACTCGAAGTAAGATACAGTTACACCACCAGCATTACAGATTACATCTGGAACAATCGTTACGCCACGTTGAACTAAAATATCGTCAGCTTCAGGGTAAGTTGGACCATTTGCACCCTCAAGGACTAACTTCGCAGTTAATTTTTGAGCACGTTCTACAGTAATCTGACCTTCTAATGCAGCTGGAATTAAGATATCCATCTCCACATCCCAGAATGCTTCATCACTGATTGCTTGCGCACCAGCAAATCCACCAACACCAGGATTGTTTTCAAGATAGGTTTTCAATGCAGCTACATCAATGCCTTCAGGGTTTGAAATCGTACCCGTATGATCTTGGATCGCAACAATTTTAGATTTTGAATCAGCAAATAAATAAGCTGCTTCACTACCTACGTTACCAAAACCTTGAACTGCAACCTTAGCACCTTCTAAAGGTAATTTAATTTTTTCAGCAACTTGTTGACCCGTGATAAATACACCACGACCAGTCGCTTTAATACGGCCTAAAGAACCACCTAAATGAACTGGTTTACCTGTTACAACGCCAGTCACAGTGTGACCTTGACCAGATGAATAAGTATCCATGATCCAACCCATTACGTTTGGATTTGTACCTACGTCTGGTGCTGGAATATCTTTTTGAGGGCCAATAATATGACCAATTTCACTAGTATAACGACGTGTTAAACGCTCTAACTCACGAGGAGATAGTTGACGTGGGTCAACACGAATACCACCTTTTGCACCACCAAATGGTAAGTTTACAACAGCAGTTTTAATCGTCATCCACGCAGAAAGCGCCATGACTTCATTTAAATCCACATCAGGATGGTAGCGAATACCGCCTTTACCCGGACCACGGGATAAGTTGTGCTGAACACGATAACCTTCAAAATGACGAATCGAACCATCATCCATTACGATTGGCACATCAACGATTAAAGCACGCTTAGGACGTTTCAGTGTGTCAATGTAGTCTTTGAGATCATCTAAATATGGCGCAACACGATCGATTTGTTCGAGGTAAGTTTGCCATGGACCGTCATTTTGGGAGACATAAGATAAATTAGACATTGTCTATCCTTATAAAACTAAAATTGATGGATCAACGCAGCCGATCCATCAATCGAATAAGTAATTAAAAATAATATACGCGGCTAATTTGGCTGTACGATTGTCCAAATCAAACCGTGGATTGCATTCAGCCACATCAAAAACACGAATTTTTCCTGTTTTCTTAATGGCTTGTAACAATGGTTCAAAGACTGTTAGATCAATTCCTTTGACCGCTGGCGCACTGACACCGGGAGCAATGCAGGCACTAAATACATCCATATCTACTGTAATGTATAAGTGGTCGATTTTTTCTATAAAACTGTTAATTTTTTGTTCAAATGATCAATATTTAGTAAGTGAAGTTGCTGATCGTATATATATTCGCAATTCAGTCGATCAGCGGTTTCAAACAGCACTTTTGTGTTTGAATGTTTTGCTACACCGATACATAAATAATGAAAATCTTGCTGATGTTGTTCGGACAATTTTGCAGCGTTTAAGAATGGTGTACCTGAAGTAACTTGTTCAGCTTCACGTAAATCAAAATGCGCATCAAAGTTGATAATTCCAATTTTTGCATTCGGCTCGTTGTTGCGAATATATTGAAACAATCCTGAGAAACTTCCAAATGCAACTTCATGACCACCACCTAACACCACAGGTTTAATGCCTTGTTGCAGCGTTCTTTCTACGCAATCAGCTAATTCAGTTTGAGCTTGCTCTAATTGACCTTGATCACAAACTACTGTGCCCAGATCAACAATACTGATCGACTGGTGGACTGGAAGGTTTGCGAGTTGTGCGCGAATCATATCAGGTGCATCTGCCGCACCGATTCGCCCTTTGTTACGCTTTACCCCTTCATCCGAACTAAAGCCAATCAATGCATATGAAGGGTGCTGGCTTGTATTGACCACTTGATGTAGGCGTAAGTGAGCTTCACCCTCACCATCATTTCGACCTTGCCACTTAAATGAATGATTCATAATGCTTCACTATTTTAAATTGTGTTAGACCTTAAACTAAGATTTCATTGCCATGACGAACAATACGCTTAGATAAATCGCCACCGAGCCAATAAACAACCTCTGAAGGATGTTCAATATCCCAAGCAATAAAATCAGCGACCTTACCCTGTTCCAACGAACCATGCGTGTTTTGCAATCCAAGCGCATATGCAGCATAAAGCGTAACACCAGCCAAGCTTTGTTCAGGCGTTAAACGGAATAAAGTGCTGCCCATATTCAACATAAGGCGCAGCGATAGGGTTGGCGAAGTCCCCGGATTTAAATCCGTTGATAGTGCAATACGTACCCCATGCTGATGCAAAAGATCTAAAGGTGGGAATTGCGTTTCGCGTAATAAATAAAATGCGCCTGGTAATAACACCGCAACTGTACCCGCAGCAGCCATCGCCTTGACATCATCTTCAGTCATATATTCCAAATGATCGGCTGACAATGCATGGTAACGCGCAGCTAGACTCGAACCACCTAACGATGAAAGTTGTTCGGCATGAAGCTTCACAGGTAAATGAAGCGCTTGAGCTGTCTGAAATACACGTTCAACTTGCGCTGGAGAAAATGCCAAATGTTCACAGAATGCATCTACCGCATCAACTAAACCTTCCTGATGCAGTTTAGGCAGCATTTCTGTACAGATATGCTCAATATATACATCGCTCTGATCTTTATATTCAGGCGGTAAAGCATGTGCAGCTAAACAAGTACTTTTCACTGTCATCGGTAGCGTATCAGCGATTTGGCGAATCACACGGAGCATTTTTCGTTCGTTGGTATAATCCAAACCGTAACCGGATTTAATTTCGATGGTTGTTACACCATCTTGAAGTAAACAGCGAATTCGTTTCAATGCAGATGCAAGTAATTGTTCTTCGCTCGCCTCGCGCGTTGCACGCACTGTACTGGCAATCCCGCCCCCACTCGCTGCAATTTCAGCATAGCTCACACCTTGCAAGCGTTTTTCAAATTCAACGCTACGATTGCCACCAAAGACACTATGCGTATGGCAATCAATAAAACCCGGTGTTACCCAAGCACCAACTAAATCTACTATCTCTGCATAATCATTAGGTGGAATATCTTGTTGCGAACCTATCCAGTGAATGATTTCACTATCAGTAACGATTGCAGCATTTTCGATACTGGAATATTGTCCATTTTGCATGGTTGCAATATGACAGTTTTTCCAAAGCTTTTTCATTGACTATTCCTCAAATGACTCAAGCGCAATCTGCGCTCAAGTCATTCTGTTATTAGCTTTCCATTTTGATACTTGGTGATAGATGATCATCAACTTTGACAGCATTCGGTTTAGGTTTGACCCAAATGTTGTATGCAATACAAAGTAAGATTAACCACGTAATGCCCACATAAATTGCTGGTCGTGAATCAGGAAAATATCCCATCATTGCCAAAATAAACACCATAAATGCAATTGCAAATGCAGGTGCATATGGCCAACCAATCACTGGGAAATCGAGCTCTTTGATTTGAGCAGATGATAATTTACGGCGCATCGCAACTTGTGAAAGTAAGATCATCAGCCATACCCAAACTGTGGCAAATGTAGCGATTGAGGCAATGATGATAAATACATTCTCTGGAATCAGATAATTCAACACCACGCCAATCAACAATACACCCGCCATCACCACAACAGTCATCCAAGGCACCCCATTCCGAGAAAGCTTTTGGAAAACTTGTGGTGCTTGACCACGATTTGCCATACCAAACAGCATACGACCTGCACCAAACACATCACTGTTAATGGCAGATACAGCTGCTGTAATTACCACAATATTTAAAATCGTTGCCGCTGAACCAATCCCTAAATTTTCAAAAATTTGTACAAATGGGCTGCCTTGGCTACCAATTTGATTCCACGGGAATATCGACATTAAGACAAAAATTGTTAGTACATAGAACAATAAGATACGTACTGGAACTGCATTGATCGCTTTAGGAATAGAGGTTTTAGGATCTTGAGATTCACCAGCAGTAATCCCAATGATTTCAATACCACCGAATGCAAACACCACGACTGATAAACACGCAACTAAACCTGCGATACCATTCGGCATAAAACCTTCATGTACCCATAAATTTTGAATACCTGTAGTGAAACCGCTGTGATCCGCATGGAATCCGTAGAACATGAGTCCTAAACCACCTAAAATCATCGCAACAATCGCAGTGACTTTGACAATCGATAACCAAAACTCGAGTTCACCAAATACTTTGACATGTATAAGATTGATCGCTCCTAGGAACATAATCAGCGATAAAATCCAAATCCATCGAGGTACATCGGGATACCAGAATCCCATATAGATCCCGAAAGCAGTGACATCAGCCAAAGCGACAATGATCATTTCAAAAACATAAGTCCAACCCGTAGTAAAACCTGCCAATGGACCAATGTATTGAGAAGCATATTCACTAAATGAACCAGAAACTGGATTTTGAACAGCCATTTCACCTAATGCACGCATCACGATATAAATTGCAATCCCTGCAACGATATATGCGAGCAAAACTGAAGGGCCTGCCATTTTTATTGCTGTTGCAGAACCGTAAAAAAGTCCCGTTCCAATCGCTGAACCTAAAGCCAAGAAACGGATATGACGGGTGTTTAAACCCCGCTGTAATGTGGAGCTCTGTGACATTATTATCTCCAATCCTTAGGAAATTTAGTTAGATACGACCACTCCTAGTGGTCGTTTTATAGATCACATTTCAGTTAAGCTAGGCTTGGCAGTAGCTTTTCGATCAGTAATTCGTTTAAGCAGCCACTAGCTAACAATTCACTTGCTTGCTCAATATCAGGTGCAAAGAAACGATCTTCACTGTAGTAAGGCACTTGATCACGTAGCACTTTGCGCGCACGTTCAAGTTTAGGAGAACTTTTTAAACCTTCACGGAAATCTAGACCTTGGCATGCACCAAGCCACTCTACCGCTAAAATCCCGCGCACATTATCAGCCATGTACCACAAGCGTTTACCCGCATTCGGCGCCATCGAAACATGATCTTCTTGGTTTGCAGAAGTTGGTAAGCTGTCAACACTTGCTGGATGCGCCAGTGCTTTGTTATCACTTGCCAAAGCTGCCGCTGTCACTTGCGCAATCATAAAGCCCGAATTCACACCACCATTTGCCACCAAGAATGGTGGGAGTTGTGACATATGGCGATCCATCATCATTGAGATACGACGCTCAGATAAAGAACCAATTTCAGCCAAAGCCAAAGCCAAGTTATCCGCTGCCATTGCGACAGGTTCAGCGTGGAAGTTACCGCCTGAAATCACATCGCCTTCAGCTGCAAATACCAATGGGTTATCTGATACAGCATTGGCTTCGATTTCCAATACTTCTGCGGCTTGACGAATTTGAGTTAAACAAGCACCCATCACTTGCGGTTGGCAACGTAATGAATAAGGGTCTTGAACTTTGCTACAATCTTCATGTGAATGTGCAATCTCACTAGATTCAGTAAGTAAGTCACGATAAGCAGCTGCCACATCAATTTGACCACGTTGACCACGGACTGCATGGATACGTGCATCAAATGGCGCGCGTGAACCCAACATTGCTTCTACACTTAAGCCGCCACATACTGTCGCAGCAGCAAATAGATCTTCTGATTCAAATAGACCACGTAATGCATAAGCAGTAGAAACTTGCGTACCGTTAAGTAAAGCTAAGCCTTCTTTTGCTGCAAGTGAAATCGGCTCTAAACCTGCTTTTTTCAAAGCTTCAACCGCAGGCAACCATTCACCTTTGTAACGTGCTTTACTTTCACCAAGTAATACCAAAGACATATGCGCCAAAGGTGCTAAATCACCAGAAGCACCAACAGAACCTTTTAATGGGATATGCGGATAAACTTCTGCATTAATCAATGCAAGAATGGCATCAATCACTTTACGGCGAATGCCTGAAAAACCACGCGCCAAACTATTTGCTTTGAGCAGCATAATTAAACGTACCATCGCATCATCCAGTGCTTCACCAACACCAGCTGCATGCGAAAGAACCAAAGAGCGTTGTAATTTTTCTAAATCTTCAGGTGCAATTTTAGTCGATGCAAGTAAACCAAAACCAGTGTTGATACCGTAGGCAGTACGCCCTTCATTTACGATTTTTTCGACGCAAGCGACACTGGCATTGATCGCATCCGATGCGCTGTCATCTAACTTAACTTTGATCGGATTTAAATATGCTTTGCGGAGATCAGCTAGCGTAAGTTTGCCGGGTTGAATAAGAAGTTCCATGTTGGCGTCCTGTTTTGCACTCTATTGTTCTCTTACGATGCTGCTTGCACAATTGCAAAAAGCACCGTAATCGTTATCCATGTATTTTTATTGCGTGATCATTGGCAAGTTCAAACCTTGCTCTTTCGCGCAATCAATCGCGATGTCATAACCTGCATCAGCATGACGCATGACCCCTGTTGCTGGATCATTGGTGAGTACACGAGCAATACGCGCTGCTGCTTCATCTGTACCATCACATACAATCACAACACCAGAGTGTTGAGAAAAGCCCATACCTACACCACCACCGTGATGTAATGACACCCAAGTTGCACCGCCAGCTGTATTTAATAAGGCATTGAGTAATGGCCAATCCGAAACGGCATCTGAACCATCTTGCATTGACTCTGTTTCACGGTTAGGACTCGCAACCGAACCTGAATCCAAGTGGTCACGACCGATCACGATTGGTGCCGAAAGTTCACCACTACGTACCATTTCATTGAATGCTAAACCTAATTTTGCACGTAATCCTAGACCAACCCAGCAAATACGCGCTGGTAGACCTTGGAAGCTAATACGTTCACGTGCCATATCTAACCAACGATGCAAATGCTCATCATCAGGAATTAACTCTTTTACTTTTGCATCTGTTTTATAGATGTCTTCTGGATCACCTGAAAGTGCAACCCAACGGAATGGACCTACACCGCGACAAAATAATGGGCGAATATAAGCAGGAACAAAGCCTGGGAAATCAAATGCGTTTTCCACGCCTTCTTCTTGCGCCATTTGACGAATGTTGTTGCCATAATCAAATGTAGGTACACCCATTTTTTGGAAATCAAGCATTGCCTGAACATGCTTCGCCATAGATTGTTTAGCAGCTTTAACAACTGCTTCAGGCTCAGTTTTCGCGCGTTGACGATATTCTTCCCATGTCCAGCCAATTGGCAGATAACCATTCAATGGATCATGTGCGCTGGTTTGATCTGTGACCATATCAGGATGGACACCACGACGAACCAGCTCAGGTAAAATTTCAGCAGCATTGCCATGCAGTGCAATCGAAATCGCCTTGCCTTCTTTAGTATATTTTTCAATACGCGCTAAAGCATCATCTAAATCAGTTGCTTGCTCATCGACATAACGGGTACGTAAACGGAAATCGATACTGGCTTGTTGGCATTCGATATTCAGTGAACATGCACCAGCAAGTGTTGCAGCCAATGGTTGAGCACCGCCCATACCACCTAAACCAGCAGTAAGTACCCAACGACCAGTTAAATTGCCATTGTAATGTTGGCGACCGGCTTCGACGAAAGTCTCGTAAGTTCCTTGAACGATGCCTTGACTACCAATATAAATCCAAGAACCCGCCGTCATTTGACCGTACATTGCAAGACCTTTGGCATCCAATTCGTTGAAATGCTCCCAGTTCCCCCAATGCGGTACTAAATTCGAGTTTGCAATTAAAACGCGTGGCGCGTCTTTATGCGTTTTAAATACACCAACAGGCTTGCCAGATTGAACCAATAAGGTTTCATCTGTTTCTAAGTTTTTAAGCGTTTCAACAATCTTGTCAAAGCATTCCCAGTTACGTGCAGCACGACCAATCCCACCGTAAACAACAAGCTCTTTCGGATTCTCTGCAACGTCAGGGTCAAGATTATTCATCAACATGCGTAACGGTGCTTCGGTCAACCAGCTTTTCGCATTGAGCTTTGTACCGCGTGGTGCGCGAATTTCTATGTCACGAAATTTTGTTGTCATTGTAGTCACGATCGGACTCCTTCCTTTGAGATTTAAACCGCAAATTAAACTGCTTTTACTGTATAGCAATGTATTAACTTGTATATACATCCATATACTACACAAATCTTTTATCTTGAAAAGATGCATTTCATTCCATTCATAAAAATAAATTTCAAAGCAATGAAATAAAAAGATTTATTTTTTAAATCTCAATAAAAAACCCATACAACTACAAATTGTATGGGTTTCAAAAAAGTAAGGAAAAGTTAAATTTTTGTGAGTTCGATTAGACAAGTTTGCTTTAATTGCTGTTCAGTTAAAACAATACTTTTCAATCGTTTTTCTTGGTCAATCAAGAGACTTTCTTGATGTTTAAGATGGAAGATTTGTTGATCAATTATAATTTCCAATGCTTCAAGACTTTGATTAAAAATGAAAACCAGATCAGCCGAGCTGAAAATCTCAGTTGTTGAAGTTTGAGTAATCCAGTGATAGCGAGCAAGCAATTTTTGCGGATCATAAATCAAATTAAAATCACGGACTGTTCCTGCAATTAACTCACAACTCACGGCACTACTTCCGCTGAATTGCGCGGACTGCAAAGTATTGAGTTGTCTAGCCTCACCGTCAATATGCAACACAAGTCCCTGACCCTCTAGCACCGTCAAGATACGTTGTAGACCAGAAAATTTAGAAAAGTCACCTGATGTTTTGACATCAGCCATCGAAATACGCCAGTCAAATGCGTCTAAGTCATCACCTGCACTTCGGGCAAGCTCAATTGTATAGCCAGCACCATTTTTCCATCGCATCTTTTTATAATGAGTTAAGTCTCGATGCTCAATCATTGGGTAAACTTGCCTTCAAGGTAATAGCGGCTACCCGGATAAATCAATCGTGCACTAGAGATGAGTTGTTTGTTCGACCATGTACGACGACGAATCAACAAACAAGGTTCAGTTTTATTGATCTTTAACCATTTACTTTCCTGAGCAGAAGCTAAAATTGCAGTGACTACATGCTCACCCTCTGTAACAGGCGCTTTTGACATGAGATATGCATTGGGCGTAATCGCAGTAAAATCTTGTGCCAGATATTCAGGAATCAAAACAGGATCAACCAAACGATCCTCTATTTGCACAGGCACGTCATTTTCATAATGCACAATAATTGAATGAAATAATTTTTGTCCTTCTCGCATTTGCATCAAAACACTTTGTTCAGTATTCGCTTGAATTTGCTCTAAAATCAAAACCTCTGCACGATGCTTATGATTACGCGCAATAATTTCTTCAGCAATATTATTCACATGAAATAAAGCAGTTCGTCCTTGCCCTTCGGCAACAAAAGAACCTACGCCTTGGATGCGTACAAGTAAGCCTTCACTGGTGAGTTCACGTAATGCACGATTGACTGTCATGCGACTACAGCCCAGTAACTTTACCAATTCACTTTCAGAAGGAATCTTTTTATTTACCGTCCACGTTCCTTCGTAGATCTTCTGTGAAATCATTTGTTTCACACGTAAATACAAAGGAACAGGACTGTCTTCAGCTAAAGACAAGTCCAGATCAGTCTGCTTGGAAGCTGTTGACATCGACTAAAACTCATACAAAAATACCCGAAGTCATTGTAAATGAATTTTTGAATATTTGTATATACAAGCTTATACAAATAAGTCATCTGAGTTGCCTACTAAATCGCGAATCTCTCTTTAATGAAAAATCGATTATTACGAATAAATAAGCACTTTTTGATGCGAATTAAAATGATACCTATAAAGTAAATGATTGATCGTTAAACCGTATAGCGTTTGCTTAGCCCCCATTCCGCCAAAATACGACGATACATTGTTGATGAACGATCGGCTTCAAAATGTGCTTCCATACTAATATCTAAAGGCAACTCTTCAGGCTTCTGAGCTTCCACCATTTCTTGATCTTCAGCAAAAATCTGTGCATTAAAATCATAGACGGCTTGTAAATCCCCTGTCGTATCAAAATTACGGGTCAAAGGCACAAATAAACGCGTTTTGTTGTGCGACATCGGACAACAAGCATTTAAAATCTTTAATACACCATCATTTGGGAAGTGAATCGTCAACACTGCTGAAAACGGCGGATACACGTCAAAAATACGTTCCCATAAAAAATCATCGGGTGCGAGATGCTGCATCCCATGTGGGTAATTACTCACATTACTGACATATTCAGTGTGTAAACCATAATCGGTACGTTCTGTCGAATATTTCGGAACAACTGGATTTTCACGGTCAGCAAAAGCTTCATGATGCACCCATGCAAAATGTGCCACATCAATAAAACCCTCTAATTGACGACCACTTGAACCAGCAATATCAACATAAGGTGGCAAAATCGCTTGATGCTGATTACTGTCCCATGTGTCTAGTGCTGGGAAATTCGCAGCGCTTTCATCTCGACCTAAAATGCTCGTCCACACCAAGCCATATTTTATAACGACAGGAAACTTAGTTAGGGTGAAACGGTCTGAAATTTTTGTCAGATCAGGTTGCGCAGGAATCTTGGTACATTTACCCTCTTCATTAAAATGTAGTCCGTGATAAGGGCAAATAATTGTTTCCCCATTCACCCAGCCTTTGCTTAATGGCACACCTCGATGTGGGCAAATATCTCGAACTAAATGAATAGTGCCTGACTCAGTTTTATAAATTGCCATATTCAGATCAAGCAGTGTGACTTGATGAGGCTTCGTTGTCACATCTTCAACACGAGCAACAGGATACCAATGTTGCGCCAAGATTTGCCAATCTTGATCATCAAATTGGCTATGGCATGGCTTATTTGGCAGGTTAATCAGAGGAATCGCATTCATGTTGTGCTCACACTATTTTTTCTGTAGATCATTGATCTCTTTCTCTAAATTAGTTTGGGGGATATCTTATTTTTCGTCTATTAGAATGATCTCAATGAAGCATTCTAAAAATTAGAACAGATCGGCACTAAAATTGCTTTTCTCTCCGCAATGCTTTTATCTAAAGAGAATGTGCAATGGCATTACCATTTTCACGTTTTGCTGAATATTTTATTGCGGTCGCTAAAACTGGAAGCCTGCGAAAAGCTGCCGATCAACTTTATATTTCAGTTTCAGCGGTACACAGACAAATTGTTCTCGCGGAAGAAGAGCTTGGCGTTGCATTATTTGAACGGCTACCAAATGGTTTAAAACTCACATTGGCTGGTGAGCTTCTCTATGCTGATTTACGCAGTTGGCAAAAAGATTTTCAAATGACACAAAAGCGTTTGAATGAAATTCAGGGGCTACAGCGTGGCACGATTGAGTTTGGAATGATTTCTGCTTTAAGTGAAAGCTTTGTGACGCAAGTCATTCAATCCATACATCAACAATATGCATGGATCAATTTCAATATCCGCATTTTGGATAGCGATCATGTGGCTGAAATGGTGATGAATGCCGAACTTGATTTTGGATTAATCCTAAATCCTAAACATCAACACCAATTACATGTAAATGCATTTATTGAAATGCCACTTGGGATTGTCATGTCCAAACAACATCCTCTCGCTACAAAAGAGCACATTTATTTTTCAGATACGCTTGAATCTAATCACATTATTCCAGCTGCACCTTTAATTATCCATGATCATGTCACTGCTTTATATAAGAAACATGACTTTAATCCAAGACATCAAATTGAATGTAATGATATTCGGATGATGATTTCTTTACTCAAGCAAAACTTGGGGATTAGCATCATGAGTTATCTTGATGTTTACCCATTTATAGAAAGTGGCGAGTTTGAGTTTAGAACAATTAAAGAAAATGGATTGCACCCCATCACCCTTGCATTATGTGTTGCACCAAAACGGCAACTTTCAAGAATTTCTCAAATTATGATGAATCAAATCATTGAAGAAATGGAGGCACTAAAATCGGGCATGATGAAATATTACCCTTGAATAAAGAAAGATATTTGCACCAAATTAAATCAAATAAGCATATGATTTAAATAAATTTATTATTTGACACCAAAATAGATCATCGAGTAATTTGATGTGAAGTTTCACGTACTATGAATCATCAGGCATCCACATGACAATCTCAGAAAAATCGCCTCATTTCACTGCTCAATACCCTCGGGATATGCTCGGTTATGCCAATCACCCTCCTCATGCTCAGTGGCCAAATCAAGCTAAAATTGCGGTTCAATTTGTTTTAAATTATGAAGAAGGCGGTGAAAAACATATTCTGCATGGTGATGATGGTTCAGAGCAGTTCCTCTCTGAAATCAGTGGGGCTGATAGTTATCCTGCTCGTCATCTTTCGATGGATTCCATCTACGAGTATGGTTCACGTGTTGGGTTTTGGCGAATTCAACAGGAGTTTGCTAAACGTCATTTACCGATGACGATTTTTGCTGTTGCGATGGCATTACAACGAAATCCTTTAGTGGTTGAAGCAATCAAACAAAATCACTATGACGTTGTTTCTCATGGCTTGCGTTGGATTCATTATCAAAATATAGATGTTGAAACAGAGAAAGCGCACATGGCTGAGGCGATGCAAATTTTAAGAGATTTATTCGGTGAGTACCCGACAGGTTGGTACACAGGTCGCGATAGTCCCAATACACGTCAGCTGTTAGCTAATTATGATCATGTGCAATATGACAGTGACTATTACGGCGATGACCTACCTTTTTGGTCATCATTGACGAAAGAGAATGGCGAAACTCGTCCGCATCTTATTATTCCTTATACTCTTGATACCAATGATATGAAGTTCGCATCTCCAACTGGTTTTAATCGGAGTGAGGACTTTTTTGAATATTTAAAAGATGCTTTTGATGTGTTGTATGCAGAAGGCACAACATCCCCAAAAATGTTATCGATTGGGATGCATTGTCGTATTTTAGGTCGTCCTGCGCGTTTTAAGGCATTGCAACGATTTTTGGATTATGTTCAAAGCCATGATCAGGTTTGGATATGTACGCGTCAGCAAATCGCAGATCATTGGTATAAATATCATCCTTATCAGGGGTAAATCTATCGTTAGACTGGCGGCATCCTTGCCGCCCCACACGATAGTAATCAACGCTATAAATTCAAAGCGCTTAAGTTCTACTAGGGTCTGTTGACATTTCACCTTGCGAGCTTTCAGCTCTCATTGCGACAGTGAGTGTTTTTTAGACGATACAAGGCATGTTTTGCGAAATTTAGTCATTCTAAATAATGAGAAACACTGTTTCGCAAGATAACGCAGTATGAGGAACAACGTTCCGCAAGTAAAATACCCCTGTCCTCGAGCTTCGCCTTGCGCTGCGATCAAAGCAGTGCTTTGCTCTTGCTCAGGGTTATGGCTAAAACTTCCTCAAACTTCGTTATGAAACTTGACAAGGGGGATGCCATTGCCTGCGTTTCATGCCTTGTTTGTGTCGTTTTAACCTATAACGCAATGCATGGCTGAAATGTCAACAGACCCTAAAGTAAATCATAGCCTAGTAATATTACATAACTGCTTAGGCTATTTTCGCCATTTCCACACTCCTCTGTTGCAAGAGTTTTACTGCATCCTTAGCTTGCGAAGCCAATTCCATCATATCTAAATCAGGAATTTGATCATTTTCCATCACCATTTTCCCTGCGGTAAACATTGCTTGGATATGTGCCCGACCACCACTCGCGACAGGAGCAATTGCCATATCATGTAAGCCAAAATAACGAGGATCATCTAAACGGTACAGCACTAAATCAGCTTGTTGACCTACTTCAATCGTACCCACTTGATCTAAGCCTAAGATTTTAGCGCCTCCAACTGTGCCCCAACGTACAATATCTTCAATAGTCGCAGCATCAGCCCCGCCTTCAAATTGCCCACCCTCGTACTGTGGGACAGCCAACATCCCTTTTCGAGCACGTTGCAATAACCACGCTGCATGTGTTTCTGACAACATATCAGCAGCCTCATTTGATGCTGCTCCATCAACACCAATCGAAATGGTCATGCCAGCTTTTTCTAAAGTCACTAAATCTGCAATACCACTACCCAAACGCGCATTACTTTGTGGGCAATGTGCAACACCTGTATGGGTTTGCCCCAAGATTTGAATTTCTTCAGGTAATAGCTTCACAAGATGTGCAAACCAAACATCATCTCCCACCCAATCATTTTCGGCACAATATTGCACAGGCGTCATGTTAAATTTGGCTTTTGCCGCATCCAGATAATCTACCGTTTCAGATAAATGACTATGCATTCGGATACCTAGTTGACGCGCGATCTTGGCACTTTCTCGAAACTGTTGCGCTGTCGTTGAGTGTAAAGTCGATGTCGGCGCCATCACAATTTTACGAAAAGCATGACCATCTGGTTGATGATACTGCTGAACTAAGCGCTCAATATCCGCCATATAGTCATCGAACTTTTCAGGGCGCAACACCTGTGGTAATTCACTTTCTAAACCTCGCGTGAGTGTTGCACCACCTCGACACAACACAAAACGCATGCCTAGCTTTTCTGCTTCATCAAATAATATCGCAGCGCCATCAAACGGCATTTTTGGCCAATATAAATAGTGATGATCGGCGACTGTTGCACAGCCCGAACGTAATAATTCAATTAAGCCAATACGAACTGCAACTCTAAATGTTTCTTCATCAAATGCACCACGAAAACGATATGGGGTGCTGGCAAGCCAAGCTGTTAAACTTTGATTTAAGCCTTGCGGCTCACCTTTCAGTAAAGATTGAAACAAATGATGATGTGTATTGACCCACGCTGGATAAATAACGCAATCTTTTGCACTCACCACCTGTTCATGTGGTTGTTGCCTAAGCTGACCTATTTCCTTAATTTTGCCATCTTGAATACGAATATCAGTGGCAGAAGACCGCGCGGCATTCGCTGATAAACCTGTCAAAATCGCATGGGCATTTTTAATTAAATAACTGTTGTTCATCATACTTGTTCACTCTCATGCCATTTATTTAAGAAAATACGACTCAACAAAGACATGACGACAAATAATCCTAGACCTGTACAAGTAATTAAAAATAAAGCGGCAAACATTAATGGTAAATCTAACTGGAAACCCGCTTGTAGGATTTGATACGCCAAGCCAGCACTAGTACCACCTGCTCCTGCAACAAACTCAGATACCACTGCACCGATCAAAGCCAAACCACAGGAAATTCGTAAACCACCAAAGAAATAAGGCAATGCATTTGGTACACGTAAGCGCATTAAAATTTGCCAACGGCTCGCTTTATTAATCTGAAATACGTTGAGCAAGCCTTTATTTACGCTGCGTAAACCGAGAGTTGTATTGGTTAAAATTGGAAAAATTGCCACTAACATTGCACACACAACCAGTGCCAGAGTTGTATTTTGAATCCAAATAATTACCAATGGCGCAATTGCAACAATTGGCGTAACCTGAAATAAAATTGCATACGGCATAAAACATGCCTCAAGCATACGACTTTGTACAAATACAAAAGCAACCAAAGTTCCAATGATGACTGCACACGCAAACGCCAACATAGTAATTTTCAAGGTGACCCATAAACTACCAAATAGCAAACCCGATTGATTGATCATGCTCATTGCAATGTCACTCGGTTTCGGCACGATATAAACAGGAATATTCATCTGTTGAAAACTCAGTTGCCAAACTAGAAGTAGCAACAAACCTAAACTCAGTGGCGCAGCAATACGCTGGATCGCAGGATTTTGCAATAAAGGTTTAATCATGATCATGTCCTCCACTTGCTTCGGCTAATAATTCAGAAAGATGAGAGCATTGTTTGATAAAGCCTTCAGAGGTTCTAAAAGATTCATCGCGTTGATACGGTCCATCCACAGGTAGATCTGCAACCACTCGCCCTGGGCGTGCACCCATCACAATCACACGTGAAGACAAATAGACCGCTTCATAAATACTATGGGTAACGAACACGACCGTTAGATCACGCTCTGACCAAAGTTTGCGAATGTCACTATCTAATTTATGCCGCGTAAACTCATCTAAAGCGCCAAAGGGTTCATCCATCAGTAATAAATCAGGTTCTGTAACCAATGCTCTTGCAAGTGAAGCACGCATTTGCATACCGCCAGATAGTTCTCTTGGATAGGCTTTAGCAAATTTATCCAAACCAACAGCTTTTAAAGCTTCGTGGACTTTTGGCGTACTTTCTGATTTGGCAACATGCCTTAAATCCAAAGGTAAACGAACATTATCTTCAATATTTGACCACGGCATTAAGGTGGCTTCCTGAAATACCATCGCCATTTTGCATTGTGACTGAATATCGGCCTTGCCGTTCCAACGTACATGACCCGCAGAAGGCTGCTCAAGGTCGGCAAACATTTTTAATAAGGTACTTTTGCCGCACCCCGATGGTCCAAGTAAAGAGACAATTTCACCACGCGCAATATTGAGGTCTAGACGTTGTAACGCATGTGTGCCATTTGGATAAGTTTTTTCTGCGCCTCTGACCATAATCATTGGCGTTACGAAATTTGATGATTCTTTGACTGGAATATCAACAGATAAAGCTGAATTCATATGGTTTCCCCTTTGTGCAAATGCCCTATTTTCTTAACCGATTCAAAACAGCTTATTTCTTCGCAGTATTAACGAACTGTGTTGTATAAGCCGATTTCCAATTGGTTTTGGCATTCAGTAAACCTGCACCCACCATAAAGTCACGTGTTGCTTTCCAACGGGCATCGGTCATCACACCAACACCCATTTTTTTTGCATCGCCACCGTCAATTAAATTGCGTTTACGCATTTGATCCACGGCAAAAGCCAGTAGCTCATCATTCATATTTGGATTTTCTTTTTTAATTACTGCATTTCCTAATTTCGGATCTGCTAAATAATTTTTCCAACCCTCCATCGAGGCTTGAACAAAACGGCGAAGCACATCTGGCTTTGCTTGAATTACATCATTGCGTGTAACCAAAATACCGCCATAAGCAGGATAACCAGCATCGGCGAATAAGAAGAAATTACTTGAAGGTTCAGCTTTTTTTGCTTGTAACACTTCTGAAGTCGCATAAGCTTGTTGCGCAACATTTTTCCCTGCAAGGAATGGCTGCATGTTAAATGTATACGGTCGTGCTTGAGCTGCATTTAAATGATATTTACCTTTCAACCAAGGCCACCAACTTGCTTGACCACTCGTCGAGACAAGAATCGTTTTTCCTTTCAGATCAGCTAAAGATTTAACATCGCTATGTGTGAGTATTCCTTGTGGATCAAATTGAAATGGTGCAGCAATGGCTTTGATTGGGAAATTGCTTTCAATTCCTTTTAGAACTTGTAAATCGTAATTAATAATAATATCTGCACGTTTTGAGAGTAATAAAGTCATATTGTTGACTTGTGGCCCGCCGATTTTAATATCGACATCTAGACCATATTTTTTATAAATCCCTTGTGCTAAAGCTTGATAGTAACCACCTTGTTCAGCTTGTGCATACCATGTGGTTTGTAGAACCAATTTATCGGCAGCTTGAGTAAATGAACTGAATAATAGTGCGCTTGCAATGACAGTTAATCGTCCTTTGCCTACATAGTGCTGAATTTTCATAAGTAAGACCCCTAAATATGTATGAACTCATTTCGCTATTCTTTTAGGGGAATCAAAACCAAATGTATAAAAGCACACAGATTCTCTCAAAGCCAAATAATGACTTTGTCCCCAAAAGAGGAACAGCTAACGCTGCAGAGCAATGTCCCATGTGTAATACACACTAACCGCTTATACTCACTTATGATTTAGCAAACACCATGCCAGCATTTATTTAATAGATATTTTTCATATAGATAGATTAACAGACTAGATTTCATATTGATGTCAGCTATTCATTCTTCACTGGCATTTGCGCTTTATGCTGAGTTATTTTAGATAAAAAAATAAAATGCACCATTTTAAGACCATACCATGCGCAAAAAAGAATCAAATATTAAATTAACCACCAAACCTATTGATTTATTTTCATCTAATCAGCATTAAATCTAGCATTTTACAGACACTAATCCAACTTGTAGCTTATTTATAAACATTGGTATAGAAAATGCTTATATAGATCTGTCAGAGTAGAAGCGTTCAGCATATATCTAAAAATATATGTGGGTCATTGCTCAGAAATAAGCTCACTTTCTATTGATTTAGAAAGTGTTGCTCTTTTTTGAAAAAATGACCCAGTCGCCTTTCATTCAATTTGATTGGGTCATGGTCTATCCAAAAATTGAGGTGAAATATGAATGCAAACATGACCAACTTAGCCGAAGAAAATAACTACAGCCTCGAAGAACTCCAGAAAGAATCTCGCATGGGCGCTTTAGGTCAAGAAACATTTGAACGTGAAGTTCGCGTGATTGATTTATCTGACTTCGAACAACGTAAGTATGACATAGCAGATCAGCTTTGGTCAGCCGCAACAGATATTGGTTTTTTTCAAGTTTCAAATCATGGCATTGATTTAGATCAAATCAAAAATGCCTTTGAAATGACTGAAAACTTTTTCAATCTTCCTGAACACATCAAAGCACAATACCCATTGAACCGTAATGCGGGCTGGGAAAGTAAAGCGCAAATTCGACCATCCACCAGTACGCCTGATCAAAAAGAATCTTATCAAATCACTCGTCCACGTATGGCTGGCTTATATCCAAGCGAACAAGAATTACCGACATTTAAAGCAACCATGCTAGAGTTTGAAAAATCTTGCTGGCAAGTCGGTATGAAAATATTATCTTGCTTCGCCTACAAACTTGGCTTTGCAGATAATTTCTTTGCGCTTGCACATGATCCAGACCAAGAAACATATCAAAGTACTCTGCGGATGTTGCACTACTATGCAATCGACCCAGCCATTAAAGATCAACTTGGTTTATGGCGTGCAGGTGCACACACTGATTTTGATTGCTTAACTTTATTGTTCCAGCGCAAAGGTCAAGGCGGCTTGCAAGTCTGTCCTGGTAAAGATATGGAGCAACAACAATGGACAAGCATTGAACCAAGAGACGATGTGATTACCTGTAATATTGGAGATATGTTGATGCGTTGGAGCGATGATCAATTGCCATCTAATTTCCATCGTGTAAAAAATCCTGAAGCTCATGAATATCAGGGTCCACGATATAGTTTGGCATTCTTTTGCCAAGCCAATGAAGATGTTGTGATTGAAAGTCCTAAAAAGAAATACCCTGTGATCACGGCTAAGGAATATTTAAAACAAAGAATTAGTGCAAATTTTGAAGGAAAATACTGAGTAAATTTGCGGTCAGAGACTCACTATCTCTGACTGCAACTGTTGTTCAATAATCCAACATGACTGAGCCAAATGATGCACATCACAATTTTTGCCCTCACCGATACGATCCACCACTAAAAAATCACTTTTGGCTTCTAAAGTAATGAGTGGATGGTGCCAAACCCCTTGGTGATAAGTAACACCCTGCTTACCGTTGGTGAGAAATGCATAGATTTTTTGTTCATTCGGTTGCGTTTGATCTAAAGGAAGCGCCACGATGACTATAAATTTTTGCTGTTGTAGTGAGATAAACGACTGTGAGCCATAAGGATGACGCTCCAGCATGTCGATTTTAAATGGAATCTCTGTTGCAGATAAATTATAGAAAACACTGATCCCCACAGCAACATTGTCGCCAGACACTTGTGCAATAGATAATGCATGATAGCGCTCTGTTAAACCTTGATTAATCGGAAAAAAATCATGATTTTCTTTTTCAATCACATCGCCAAAAGCTGCGAAGTTGGCTTGAGTTAATGGCTGAATCTGGATACTTTTCTTCATAGATTGATTTTCACTTTAATACCTTGAATTTAATTTAAAAGTTATCTAATTCTTGAAAAATGATTAGCAGAGTCATTCTGAGTTATCATCAAATCTCAGGATAAACCTGCGGTTCGCCCTACCTTACGAAACGTTGTTTCTCATTTCGGGAAAAGTAGGCAAAACCATTTGTTAGAATGACATTACGTCCATGTAATACAGTCCAACGGGCGGCATCCATGCCGCCTCCGCGATAGTAAATAAATACCTAAATTTCATATCTAATACTACTTAATAATTTTTCCCCATAAACGAATGCGACTAATCCCACCATCAGGAATCATATTTACACGGATATAATTCACTTTTTGATGCTGTAAAATTTCTGCAAGATATTCATGAATTGCATCCATGGATAAAGGTTGCTGCTCCAATAAAAAAGACCAAAACATACTTTGAGGAATCAATTGCGCATCGGTTGCATCCTCAATATACGCAGCTTGGATTGAACAAAATGCAGGGTAATTCCCTTTAAAATAAGCGGTATCAACTTCAATTTTTTCTACATGCCCCGCCTGCCCTAAAGCAATAATGCACCAATCAAATCCAGGTTCACGGCGACGCTTAGTTTCCCATCCATCACCCATATTGATGCCACGATCAGGACTTAATAAGTTATTGGGATGACCAAAATGTGCATCGCTAAAAGCAACAACTCGCCCACCATTTTTCAATCCAATTAGATCCATTTGCTGAGTCGTATCTACATGCTCTAAAACGACATTTCCATAGACACGTAAACGGGCAATTCCCCCGTCTGGAAAAATATTGATGCGGATATGCGTAATCTTTTGAGGATGACACTTAAAAAAATGATGATGATCGGGTGACAATACTGAGTTTTCTAATAATGAAATCCACTCCACTTGATCGAGTTGCTCATCTGGTGCATAACATCCTTCAATGGACGCCGATGCAGGATAATTTCCTGTGAAAAATGAAGTATCAATGTCAAAACCAGAGACTGTTCCAGTAACTCCTAAACGGACAACACACCAGTCATAGC
This sequence comes from Acinetobacter sp. NBRC 100985, assembly GCF_000241225.1. Lineage (NCBI taxonomy): Bacteria > Pseudomonadati > Pseudomonadota > Gammaproteobacteria > Moraxellales > Moraxellaceae > Acinetobacter > Acinetobacter sp. NBRC 100985. Next base: position 97,366 of record NZ_BAEB01000036.1, read on the forward strand.
CTGCTTCGCGTTTACGTCGAGTTTCCCAACCATCCATCCATTTACCATTATCATCATATTTACCTTCGATGAACTTGGCGGGTTCAGTTTGAAGCATTCTTTTGGCTTCTGCGAAAAAATCATCTGAACAAGACACAATGGTTGCACCAATTCGGGTATCAGCCAAATTCGTTAAACCCTGTAAATGATCTGGTAAAGTTACTGTTTTCGCTATATGCACCGTCATTGATCAATCCTAAATATTTTTACTTCAATTCAATTATGCAAAAACCAGTCCAACTGGTCTGACCTGTTATAAAAATATTCCTAATTTTTAATTGAGTCACTAAAAAAATCGTAATTTTTGTGTAGAATCAAACTGTTTATTATTTTTGGATGCGTCGCCAATGAACCCACAAGCTGTGCTCAATGGAAAATCATCTCAGGTGACTGAGCAAGCTGTGGAAGTGATTCATCAACGCATTCAACAAGGCAGCTATGCGATTGGATCAGCCTTGCCCTCGCAACGTGATTTAGCGGCACAACTCGGCATAAGCCGCGCCTCTTTACGTGAAGCCCTGACTCGTCTTGCAGCCTTAGGTCTCTTAGAAATCAAAGCAGGTAAAGGCGTTTATGTCATCTCACAACATAGCCAAGCGGCTGAACAATGGGATGGAGAACATCGAGTTTCATTAAAAGACTTTTATCAATTACGCTATGTACTTGAAGGCTTTTGTGCCCTACTTGCATGTGAATATTTAACTGAACAAGATAAAACAATATTGCAGCAATATTATGAAAATCTAGCACATGCAGTCAAAGAACAGGACTGGCAAGCCGCTTCTGAATTTGACTATGCGTTTCATCAACATGTGATCGAGTTGAGTCACAATCAATCTATTATTCAAACTCTTAAAATGCATACTGAATGGATTAAAAAGAGTCAAATTCTTCCATTTGTTCAACCAAACTTAGCATTCAAGACCATTCAAGAACATGATTTGATATTGCAAGCACTTTTCCAACAAGACGCACCTGCTGCTGAAAAAGCCATGCGCGCACATATTATTGGTGCTGCACAAAGAGCTGGTGTTTATTTTTCTCGACATGATAGCTAAACGTACGCAAATTAACTTTGAATATGTCTAACCGATAAGATCAGTACAAGTTGCACCACTTTATTTCACGTTCTGAACAATGATATTGCGCCTCACCCTATCTTGCATTCTAATGATGCAAAACTACTGGTATGACCAGTAAAACCAGTTTATAAAATTGGCACGCTTCTCGCTTAATACTCCTTAGAAATTTTTGATGAATTGATAAAATATTTAGGGTCTAAAAATGAATATTGCGATTGTTGGTGCAGGTATGGGCGGTTTAACGGCTGGTATCGCTTTAAAAAAGTTTGGTCATCAAGTCACGATCTACGAACAAGCTGCTGAGATTCTACCTGTTGGAGCTGCGATTTCACTTTGGTCAAATGGTGTAAAGTGCCTTAACTATTTAGGGCTGACTGATCAGATTCAAGCATTGGGCGGAGATATGCAATCTCTTGCCTATGTTGATGGACTGAATCAGCACACCATGACTCAATTCAGCTTAACTCCACTCTATAAAGAAGTTGGGCAACGAGCCTACCCTGTTGCTCGTGCTGACTTACAACAATTATTGATGCAGCAATTCGGTATGGAAGATATCAAACTCGGTATGAAAATGATGGCAATTGAAGATCATGCTAATCATGTCTGTTTGCATTTTCACGATGGTTCTCAAGTCCAAGCTGATCTTTTAATTGGTGCAGATGGCACACATTCAATTACACGTAAATTTGTTCTTGGCTATCAAGTGGAACGCCGCTACGCAGGCTATGTAAACTGGAATGGTTTGATTGAAATTAATGAGGCTATTGCACCAGCACAACAATGGACAACTTATGTAGGTGAAGGAAAACGTGTATCTCTCATGCCTGTCGCTGAAAATCGATTCTATTTCTTCTTTGATGTACCCATAGAGGTCGGTTTACCTAACCAACGTGATCAATATAAAACTGAATTGAAAAAGCATTTTCAAGACTGGTGTGCACCTGTGCATCAATTGATTGATTGCTTAGACGAACAAAGAACCAATCGTGTCGAAATTCATGACATTGAACCTTTTATGAATTTTTATAAAGGTCGCGTGGTGTTATTAGGCGATGCGGCGCACAGTACGACTCCTGATATAGGTCAAGGTGGTTGCCAAGCGATGGAAGATGCGATTTACTTGGCACGCGCTTTGCAGATAAATACTTTTGGATTGGATGATGCGCTTGAGCGTTATCAAAATAAACGTAATGATCGCACCAAAGAAATGGTACTACGTGCGCGTAAACGTTGCGATGTAACACATATGAAAGATCAAAAAGTGACTGAAGAATGGTATCAATCACTCTATACAGAACAAGGATCACACATCATGCAAGGAATTATTAGCAATATTGTGGGAAATCCTTTAGATTGATAACAACAAGTTTTAACCCCCCCCTTTAATGGGGGTTTTTTTATTCATTTTTAGCTTTTCTAAGCACGTCTGTTGTTGCATGCTCAAAAGATCACCTAGATATAATTTTTAGATCTACGGTTGAGCACTATCTAAAGCCATCTTTAATATTATTTTCAGTTCTTGCTCAACATTATCCAAAGAAGACGTGCTTCTAGCAGCACGGCATATCGCTACAGTCCCTTCAATAGATGCAATGATTAAATCCGCCAACCCAGTCGCTCTTTGTTGGTTCAATCCATCTCGGCATAAGGCTTCGACTAATATTTTCTGCCAATCTTTAAAAATCTTATCCACCAACACCAACAATTGTTCTTCAGCTTCGTCTGAGGGATTACCATCCTCACCGATATACTGTTCGGATGCCACAGCCAAAATCGGACAGCCTGCTTTGTACTCCGTATCATTTAAAATTTTCCGCCACCATCCAATAAATAATGCTAAGCCTTCAATACTGCTATTTTGCTCCATCACTGCTTTTAAAGGTTTACTCACCTCATCGCCACCAAGCTGTACGGCTTCGATGACTAACTGCAATTTTCCATTGGGAAAATGATGCTTGATCGAACCTCTTGGCGTATCCGTATATCGGACAACTTCTCTAACGCTTGTTGCATTTAGTCCACGTCTACGAATGAGCTCCATAGTGCCTGCAATCATTTTATTACGCGTGCTCAAGGCCATTATAAAACTCCAAACCATAAAAAACCGTTGACTATGTCATGCGACATAGTCTAGCATCACCTTAATTATGCCATATAGCATAATTAATTTTAAATACTACGTAACCCTTTCTACTCTTAATTCAGGCATGAGTTTATGGAGCTACAAATCAAATTGTATAAGATGCTCATTTGGCTAACATTATACGCCTCAGCATTGCATTTTTTCGATAATGTTTATTTTTTTGATCAATATCCTGAACCAGCTTGGTTAACTGCACCAATTGTTGGAGCATTATGGATACCACTTGCATTGTTAGCGCATCGCGCGATTGACCGAATTTATATGGGGAAAATTGAGTATAGTTTTGTACTTATACATTCATTTGTGTTGGCGAATTGGATTTCTCTTGGGCATTATTTATTTGCAAGTCCAGCTGTTGTTTTACCTAGGATTAATTTTGCAATCTTTTTACAAGTTATCTTCGCAACATTGCTGCTCATTTATACACTTTACTTACAATACACCCGTTTCACCAAATCATTACCGTTTAGCCGTCGTACATGGTTAGTCAATATCGGTTTATTCATCATCACTATTATTGTTCTTGAATTGATCTGGCCATCTACGTGGGACAACTGGTGGTTTTTTTGGTCATGAAGATGAAAGATGAAACGATTGATCACCTAATTATCTTACTCGCACTCCTAGCTCCGATGTTATTAGTCGCATTGAGTAAGTGGCAAGACTCATTAAACACTTGGTATATCCCATTGAGTCAGAATCCACATACATACTTTAGTGATAATTTGGAAAGAAATATTTTAAAAGTAGCTCCAACCGAAAAATCAGTGAATTTGTATTTCATTGCTGATATGAACTGTGCTTGTACGCAAGCAACTCTCAACATATTAAAAGCAGCGATGCAGAGTTCTACAAAGTCAAAAATCCAGCTTACCGTCCTCGATATTCATTCACCTAAAGCAAAACAAATCGGTTGGCAGAACATCATCAATGAGATTCCTGCAACGCCTACGCTTTTAGTAACGGATCATGAAAGATTAGTTTATGCAGGTCCTGTTACTGCTGGTGATATGTGTACGACCAATGTTCAGAAAATTTTAGGTCTATCTATTTTAGAAGCTGAACCACAAAAACCTATTCTGAATTGGTTAGAAAAAGGCTGTTATTGCCCGATTAAACCCAATTTAGCCTGATTAATTTTACTCATATTTTCATTGATTAAGGTCTATATATTATGTCTCACAACACTGAAGCCATAACCGTAAACTCTTTCACGATCACGACCTCTGATGATTTCAAGTTAGCAGCAACTAGCTATGAACCTCCTGCTCCAATTGCAAATATCATCATTGCTGGTGCAACGGGTGTACCTCAAGACTTCTATAGAAGATTCTCCAGATTCGCAGCTAAAAATGGTTATCGCACAATCACTTTTGACTATAGAGGTATTAGTAAATCTAAAACCCAAGATCTTAACGGATTCAAAGCAAGTTTTACTGACTGGGCAACACTGGATCTTGCGGCGGTTGTAGATGAAATCGTTGATGATAAATCTGAAACATTCATGGTCGCACATTCATTTGGTGGCCATGCTTTTGGTCAACTGCCAAATCACCAAAAAATTGCAGGAATGTACGTTTTTGCGACTGGTGCTGGTTGGCGTGGTTGGATGCCAAAGTATGAATCTATACGTGTAAATATTATGTGGAATGCGATTTTGCCAACCCTCACATTCTTAAAAGGATATACACCTATGTCCATGCTTGGTATGGGAGAGGATTTACCTTTTGGGGTTTATCAACAATGGCGTAAATGGTGCAAATATCCACATTACTTTTTTGATGATCCCAAAGTGTCTACAGCAATGAAAGAAAAATTTGCGGAAGTTAAAGTCCCTATTGTTGCGGCGAATGCTGTCGACGACTCATGGGCAACACCACGATCACGCGATGCTTTCATCAAAGGATATAAAAATGCAGATGTGACCTGTAAAGATATTCTTCTCACACCATCATTGCCTAAAGTTGGACACATGGGATATTTCAGACCTGAATCAGAGAAATTATGGATTGATGTTCTTGAATGGATTACAGTAAACAAGAAGGATTGAATATGAAAAAGTACAAATTGATTTTTGCGATTTTTTTCATAATCATTTGTTTAATCCTAATTGTTCTTTTGAAATCTAGAGAAGACAATCAAGACAATACATCAATGCTGAATACTCCTATTAATACCTCATTAGGCGGTCACTTTTACTTACCATCTACATTAGGTAAGCCACTCGACTCAAGAGAGTTAAAGGGCCAAATCACTTTAATGACTTTCGGCTATACAAATTGTGAGGAAGTTTGTCCTATTGGATTAATGCGGTTACATCAAGTTATCAAAGAGCTCGGAAAAGAGACTAAAGATATTAACGTGATCTTTGTGTCTTTTGACTCATCTCATAATCTTGATGAACTCGCAGATTACATTCATAAGTTTGACTCAAAAATTATTGGTATTACTGGAACTGAACAAGAGATTTCAAATCTGACAAAACTCTATGGTGTTGTCTATCCGAAAGGAAGAGAAATTGATGGCAAAGCGTTATTTGACCATAATGGATTTATATATTTATTAGATCAAAACGGTCGTGTTAGAGCGATTTATCCCAATCGAACGACATCATCGACAATTCTCAAAGACATAACATCACTAAAAGAAAATCACTAAATGATTTCAAAGGTTGAATACATTTCAATATCTTCTTCATTAAAATATATTCAACCTTTTTTTAAACCACTCAGTTAAAAAGTGGTTTAAAAGTGACAGTAAATTTTAATTCAACTCAATCCATCTAAGCGAGTGCTTAAAACTTATAACTCAATGTAAAGCGGTTTTGTAAAAAGTCTTTTTCATAACGTGGTGAAGTTTGGATACCAAAGAAATTACTCACACTGAAACCTTTTAAAGCACCTGTAAAATTATAGATCCCGAAAATCATATATTCAGATTGATTTCGACTTGCTACATTCTCTTTTTCTTTCAAATCCATAAATGAATAACGTGCCCCTGCGATTACTTGATCAGTTACTTTACCTTCAAGTGAAAGCATAAATGCATTTCCTGCACCGAGATCTTGTGTGCTGGTAAAAAATGGTTGTGCGAAGATTTCCCCTGAAGAAGTTTTGGTTGCGTACGGCGTTAATAAAGCACCATTTAAATAACTTTCGCTGTCTGGTTTGATGTAGTTATAGGCCACTTTCAAACTCGCTTTAGACAATACTTTCAACGCAGCTTGTGCACCAAAAATTTGACTATTCACCTCACCTGCCAATGCTTTGCCTTGATCTTTACCTGAAATATATTGCACAGAAAACTCTGGCGAATAATTTAATTTGGGAAAAGATAGATCGGCTTGGGTATAGATCAAACGCGTGTAATCATCATAATCTTGATACCAAAGCTGCGCCTTTAATTTTTTATCACTGGCTAAATAAAAACTTTTACCCAAACCAAATGACCATAAACCATCTGTTTCGATATTTGAGTTTTGACGAGATGTCTTAGTAAATTCATCTTCGCCATAGCTTTTGTATTTATTCACCTTGGTTAGACGTAAAAAGTCAGTATTATTGCCGACCTGAACATCTGCGGCTTGGTATAAATACATCAAAACACGACGGTCTGCATAATCTCCCATAAACGGTAAATTCAAACGTTGATTACCAATGGTGACTCGCGCAAGATCATTTTTCCAAGTCAAATATGCTTCAGCTAAACCATCACGATCTTCTTTTAACTCGTCAACTTCATCATTTTGATTTTTATCATCTAAACGACGTTGTAAGTCATAACCAACCGCTGCTTGTACACCGAGAAATGGCGCTGTTTCATATCGGACATAACCACCAATGGCGACCGTATCTTGGTTCAAATTATTGACAAAATAACCATTATTTAACGAGTAATAGGTCGATTTCACTACACCATGTAGCGTTCCACATCCCAACATTTCTTGTACGGATTGCACTGAATTATCTTGGACTTTACAGTCCTGCCCTAAATTAAAGAGTCCATTTAAGCTGGTATCCGCAGCCCAAACCTGATTCATACTCCCCATTGCAATCAGCAAAGTTGCAGATTTCAAAGTAAAATTTTTCATAAAGTTCCCCGAATGATGCATTTAAAAATCAACTCAATCCATTTTTTAAGTTGTCAAAACCCCAACTTTTAACTTTTTTGAAGTCAAAAGCTCCCCAAGACCTATTCAAAATTGAATAAGCGATTTTTAAATGGTTGATGATTAAAATTAAAAACGTTGCTTGTTAAAAACTGAGGTCATTAAGGTTGAAATTAATGACCTGAATTAACAGGTAGTGTTGCAATTTCCGAAGACTTCTTGGTAAACGGTAAGTGGTTAAACACAATATTTAAGAAAATGGCAGTGAGGCAAGCGGAGCTAATGCCTGAATGAAGAAGTGTTTGTACCCAAATCGGAAACTGTGCATAGAACTCATGATTTACGATTGGAATCATCCCGATAGCCAACGAAGTCGCCACAATAATTAAGTTCTTGTGATCGTTATAATCAACTTTCGCCAAAGTACGAATACCACTCGCCGCCACTGTACCAAATAACACGATTCCCGCGCCCCCTAGTACTGGCATTGGTATCGAAGCCACTAAACGACCTACGATTGGCAATAATCCCAACACGATTAAGATTCCACCTGCAGTTGCAACTACAAAACGACTTTTGATGCCTGTAATCGCAACCAGCCCTACATTTTGGGCAAATGCGGTTTGCATAAATGAACCAAAGATCGGTGAAACTGCACTCGACAACATATCTGCACGCAAACCATCGCCGATACGTTTTGAATCAACTTTAGTGCCCACGATCTCTCCGATCGCAATAATATCCGCTGTTGTTTCCGTCATGATGACTAAAGTCACGATAGTCATAGAAAGAATTGCAGAGAATTCAAAAACTGGAGAACCAAAGTGGAAAAAGCTAGGTAAAGCAAAAATAGAACCTGATGCAACTTTGGAGAAATCTGCAAAGCCAGCGAAATAAGCCAGAATCGTACCCAATACAATAGCAATTAAAATTGCCAGTCGACGTAGAATTTGACTGCGTAACATACTAAAGATGATCACGATTGCCAGAGTCATAACAGCAAGTCCGACATTTGCTGGATCGCCCCAGTTTTCTGCCTTTGGATTTCCCCCCATAATCCAACGAATCGCTACAGGTGTAAGCGATATACCGATCATGGTAATCACACAACCCGTCACGACGGGCGGAAAGAATCGAATGATCTTGGCAAAAAAAGGAGTTAGAAATAATCCGATAATCGAAGCCACAATGACGGCACCAAATGCAGATGGTAGCCCACCACCAGTACTGACAATGGCAAGAATCGTGGCAACCCCTGCAAAAGAGACACCTTGCACAATGGGTAATTTCGCCCCGAAATGTTTAAAACCAATGGTTTGTAAAACTGTGGCAATTCCCCCGACGAACAGTGCTGCAGCAACTAATAATGCGATTTCCGAACCGTCTAAACCTGCGGCTGCACCAATAATCAGTGGTGGAGCGATAATTCCACCATACATGGTCAGCACATGTTGCAAACCATAGATGATATTTTTGTTCATCCCCAAATATTGATGTTCTGCTGAAACATCCATATCGACATCACTGTGCACTTTGTCTTGATGCATGAAGTTATTCCTCAAATAAGATTAATCATGTCTACATCGGTTAATTTCTAAATTAGCTGCCACGGTAGGTTGAGTAAGAAAATGGACTGATTAATAGCGGTACGTGATAATGCTGTTGTGTATCAAGCACTTTAAAATCAATGCACACTCTCGGATAAAAACTCTCTGTATTTAACGATTGAAAATAGTCTGAAATTTCAAAAATCAGTTGGTAATTCCCTTGCGTAAAAGACTCAAACTCAAATGCCTTAATACGTCCATCAGCATCCGTCTGTTGCTCATCAGATAGCATGTATTGTTGCTCTACTTTTCGAAATAATTTGACAGTAACTCCAACTGCTGGTTTTCCGAGTGAAGCATTTAGAATGTGCGTACTAATACCAGCCATTATTGAATCTCCTGTTTTAAGCGAATAAGTGCAATCTCAGCCAATTGTTGCTGAACTTCTTGCTGCTCCTGCACCACACTATTGTTTAAACGGCGTTGTAGCTCAGCTAACATTTCTGCGCCAGTTCGCCCTGCCGCACGAATTAAAAATATATGTCCAAATTTAGATTCGTAATCTAAATTGCCCTGATACAGTGCTTGTTGAAGCTCTTCATCTGTCCCAAGTTGCCCTTGCTCTTTGGCTGAAAAGCGCTGTTCTTTTTCAGACAATGCACTCGCTGCTTTTTTCTCACCGATCCGAGGGTGCTGCGCTAAAGCATTTGCTATCTCTGACCATTGCCATGTTTGAGCTTGAATTTTGGCAGTCTGATACAATGCATCACGAGTTGAATATGGACGATGCTGAACTAAATGCTCAATCCATGAATGAATATGGACACATGGGCTTAATGCCGCTTCGGCATGCGTTGTATCCAATTGATTGAATTGTTCCAAGTCCATTTTTGCTCCAATTTATTGCATTGTCTGACTGGTCTGACCAGATGTATTTATATTAAGCAATGAATATGCCAATTTTCTAGTTTGGTTTCATCTTTTTGATTATCGATTATGAGATTTTATAAAATACATGGCTTGCATGATTTAAATAAAAAAGCCTGCAAAAATAAAATTTTGCAGGCTTTAGAACAGATCAATTAAACGCTTAATTTAAGCTATAAGCAATCACATAATCACCATGATCTGGCGATTGACGTGCACCACCAGCGGTAATCAATACATATTGCTTCCCTGATTTAGGGGAAACATAACTAATCGGTGTTGCTTGGCTACCCACTGGTAAACGAGACTTCCATAAGACTTTACCTGTAGATGAATCTAAGGCACGTAAATAGTAGTCTTGTGTCGCAGCAAAGAAGACTAAACCACCTTGCGTTGCCATCGGCCCACCGATCGTTGGCATCCCAATTGGTGCTTTAAGCCCCATTTTGATTCCCATTGGACCAGTATCTTCTACAGTACCCATTGGAACTTGCCATGCAATTTGACGCGTTTTCATATCGATTGCAGTCATTGTTCCATACGGCGGTTTTTGGCATGGAATATTCAACTTGGACCAAAAGCGATCTTTGTTAACTTTATATGGTGTACCTTTCATTGGTACTGCACCCATACCTGTATTCACTTTCTCACCACCATTAGCTTCAAGCGCTAAATCTTCAGGTGTCTGTTCAATTAACTGAATCCATAAGCCTAAACGCATGTCATTCACAAACATGTATTGATGACTTGGATCAAACGCAATACTGCCCCAATTCATACCACCCAATGAGCCTGGGAAACTCAAAGATTTGTCTTTGCCAGGTGCTGTATATAAGCCTTCGTAACGCATCGATTTAAAATTGATACGACACATCAGCTGATCAAAAGGTGTCGCACCCCACATATCAGACTCAGTCAAAGTTGCATTACCAATTTGTGGCATTTCAACTGATCGAGGTTGCGTTGGGCTATATTGTTCACCTTCGATATCCGCTGGCTTGACAGGTTGTTCAATCACTTTTGTCAAAGGCTGCCCTGTTAAGCGGTCTAAGACAAAGAATTGACCTGATTTAGTTCCAATTACAACAGCAGGTTTATTGCTGCCATCTTTCATCGGGAAGTTCACCAAACTTGGCTGCATCGGTAAATCAAAATCCCATAAGTCATTATGAACCGTTTGATAAACCCATTTTTCTTTACCTGTTGTCGCATCTAAAGCTAAAACAGATGAATTGTATTTATGATCTAAAGGTTGACGATTGCCGCCCCAAACATCGACAGATGAGCTACCCATTGGTAAAAACACGGTATTCATTTGCGGATCATATGACATCGCTGCCCAAGAGTTCGCCGAACTACGTTTGTATGTTTCGCCTTCTTTAAGCATGTAATTTGGATCAGGATTTCGTGGATCAAACACCCAACGTAATTCACCTGTAATGACATCGTATGCACGAATCACTCCACCCGGCATATCTGCTGCGAAGTTATCTGCAATTCGGCTTCCAACGACGAGCACTGTTCCCGCAATCGTTGGGGCTGAAGTTACTTCAAAACGTGGCGCTTTGGTACCCTCGCCTAAACCTTTGAGTAAGTCCACCGTACCGTTCACACCAAAATCTTTACAACGTTCTCCTGTATCCGCATTTACTGCAATTAATCGTCCATCTGGTGTATTGGTATACACACGTCTTAAACATGCTGTATCTGTTGCAACCGTTTTAACGGGTGTGGCACCAGCTAATGTTGGCTGGGCTAAAGGTTGAGTCGAATCAAAATAAGCAACACCACGACAACGTTCCCACGCATCCGCTTTTGAATTAACTTCTGCTTTCCACAATTGCTTGCCAGAGTCAGCCTCTAAAGCAAAAATATTGTTATGTGGTGTACACAAGAAAATCTTATTGCCGACTTGTAAAGGTGTCATTTGATCTTCTGCACCATTGCCTGTACCCGTCGTAAAATCACCTGTACGAAAACGCCATACTTCTTTTAACTGATGAACATTATCTCGAGTAATTTGATCTAATGCGGCAAAGCGACTACCGCCCGAATCCTGTCCATAATGCTGCCAATTGGTCTGCATCATGTCTGTTTTAACTGGAACTAATGGTAGTTCCTGACCTGAAGCTGAAACAGTCGCATGAGGTTGGAACATTTGGTAGAGACCGACACACATGCCTAGAACAGTCAGTACACCTAAGCCATAAGCAGCTAAATCAGCACTCGGTTGAATTTGATAACGACGAATCGAAGGTAATGTAAACATCAATGCCGCAAACAAACCCGCTGGGAACATCAAACGTGAAAATAAGGGCCAAAATTCCCAACCCGCATCAAGAAGTGACCAAATAATCGTACCGATGAACACTAAGCTGAATAGCCAAACGCCAACTGCTTTCTTTTTAAAAATGAAAATTGCTGATGCTAACGTAAATACACCAGAGATCACGAAATACCATGATCCCCCTAATGTTACTAGCTTAGCGCCACCGACTGTAAAAAACAGTCCTGTGAGCAGTAATACTAAGCCTAAAATCAGACACCATATCTTCAGTATGGTATGTGAGCTTGTAGATTCAGACATACTTCATACTCCTATATTAGAAATTCACTCGCATGCTCAATCCAGCAACCCAAGCATCATCTACCTCTTTTACACCCGCGGGTTGATGAATATATTGTAGGTTTGGTCTTAACATGACTGCTGGTGACCATTGATAGCTATAGTTCAGCTCAACATTGAGTTCATCTCGTTGAACTGGGACATAATCTATTGCGAATGCATCATATTCGTCATAACCACGACTGGTATTGGTTGCGATTTGACGATCTTTATAACGATCATTGACTAAATAATTGGCAATACCAAAACCAATCGAATCATGTGGACGACTATCAAAAGCCCCTTTGTACCAAAGTGCGAGTTGCTGAGTGCTTTGAACTGCCGTAGTGGCTTTATCATTCACAACGACATTAAAACTGGCGTATAAACCGCGTTTTGCATCGTCGCCTTTCTGCGTGAGTTGCTGCTGAGTATTCAACCAAAAACTATGCTTGCCATCATGGACTTTATCGGTCGTCGCAATATCATTTGCTTCAGCAGTCGAATACAATGCACCAACCTTATATTCTCCCGGCAAACCATTAAATATCGTTAGTTTAGGTCGCCACGCCAGTTCTACTGGAATCGTTGCGCCTTTCACGTTATCCATATCCAAATTAAAACCGTCACTGTCTTTTTCGGTTTTTACATTGTCAGGATTTACTTCATAGACACCGACTCCAAGCGTCCATTCAGGGGAAAACTGATACTTGATATTGGTTCCCCAAATCCCTACAGGCCAGTTGTACCAAATAGATCCTATTGATTTTCCAAGCTGACCACCGCATAGCAGTAGATTTTGGAATTCACATTGCGAACTATTAAAGTCATCAGACATGCCCATACGTCCAATCTTGAATTGAACCGTATTATCAGCAAAACCTTTTTTTACCCATGCTTGAGTTAAACGCCAGATTTTGCCTCGACCATAAATTTCTTGTGAGTTACCTAATGCACTTGAGCGTGGGTCTTTAATCTGCTCAAGAGTCAGCGCATTACCATCACGTTTTGTAATGACAATATTGGCTGTTGTATCTTTCCATCCTGCAATTTTTTCTAAATCAAAATTTGCACCTAATGCTAACTGTGCTGCATTTTTAAATGTGTTGGTATCGTTATATCCGCCATCTAGATTGGTCGCTCCTTGGCTCATAATCGATGCAGTAAACTTATAACCCTCTTGTTCAAGTTGTTGGCGTTGACCATTCCAATCACCAAGTAGCCATTGACGATCTTGTGACCACGGTTCATTTGCAAAGCTGCTTTGCGCTGTACAGATAGCAACTGCCAAGCAGCTTAATTTAATAAATAGTTTATTTGAGTTCATAAAAAGCCTCCGTGCTTTTTTATTTCATTTTTAGCGCTGTACTAAGTTCAGATGTTGCACCGAGTTGATCAGTTACATTTGCAGTTAGAGATGCTACTTTTGTTGTTGGTTTCCATGAAACATTAGCCTCACCTTGTGCATTGGTCGCAGCAACAATTGAACCTAAGTAAATTTCTGCTTCATTTGAACTCGCTAAACGATTGCCAAATAATTCAACTTGATAGCGCTGGTTTGGTTGCCCTATTACAACCACATTCACTTGTCCTTTTGAGAAACTCAATTTCGGTGCTTGAATTGCTTGGTTGGGCTGCGCATTACAGCCTTGCTCATTTGGCTGTTGGCAAGTTTTCTGTAAATTTGCAGGATCAATCTTCACACCATGCCCACGAGAACCCACAAAATGCGCATGTTCTAAGCCCGGAACATCAAAAACTATCGCGCCTAAACGTTGATTTGGAACACAACTCCCACCTGCCTCACAGCGTTTAATATCTTTGGCGTTATCCCAAATTAGATTTTTAGTCAGTGTGATATGTGCATTTGCATCTTTTTCTGAACGAATGGCGATTCCTATACGATTGCCATGCACTTTGTTGCTATCCAAAATATTGCCATCACCCGTCAAGTTAAAACCATTTGAGTTATTGGTGAGTTCGTTGTAGGCGATATAGTTACGTTTACCCCAGTTGATTTGTAAACCATCTGAATAATTCTCAAATTTATTCCCAACCACGGCATTATCATTCCCCCAAAGAATTTCTATGCCTTGTGACGGCTCTGGGTTTGCTGAAGTTGAAATAAAATGATTATTTGCGACTAAGTTAAATGCCGCACCACGTGTTAACTCAAGCCCATCACCATTGTCTTGGAAATAGTTATCGAGCACTTTATTGTTATTGGTCGTCGTTGCAGTTGGATTGCCTTTGCCATCATCACCCGTCAGCATTACTCCTGCACCACCATAGTTATGCATAATGCGGTTGTTTTGAATGAGGTTATTACTCGCACGATTCATCAAAATGCCAATACAGAAATGACGAATCTCTAAACCTTGGATAGTTACACCGTTAATGTCACGTAAAACAATTCCTGGTAAAGTTGTCGTTCGAACATTAGTACCAAATTGCCCTGCAACTGCTCCCGGACAAGCTTCTACTCCTGTGCCTTTAATATAGTTTGAACCATCAATCGCGATATGCTCACCAGTTTTGGCCCACTGTGTACCAATAATTTTTACTGGTGCTTTAATTTCTGGAAGCGGACTATTGACCTTAATTGCATAAGGTGCTTTTCCTACCGCTTGGATCAAAATTTCACTGCTTACAGTCGGCTGAGTATTTGCCTGCTCAATCGCCCAACGTAATGAGCCTTTTTCAGAATCATCTTGATAACGATCAACCACATATGTTTCTGCTGTAGCCAAACCAGATATAGCCAAACCCATCGCTAAAGCACTTAAACGTAAAGAAATCAATTTCATGTCTAACAAATCCTTTTCAATTATTGTGTCGGTTGAACCGTTTTTAAAAACTGCTTTAGTTGAGTTACATCAATTTGACCTGGTGCTGAAGCTTCGCCAATCATGCCAAAACTAAAGCTACCGCCCATATTTGCTGTTGCAATTCGGGAAATCGTTCCAAGTCTTCCCATTGACATTGTGAGTAGTGGCTTCTTGGACAACTCACTCACTTTTAAAGTTGCATTCATCAAAGTGAAGACATCTTGTTTGCTTTGTGGCATGACTGCGATTTTTAAAATATCTGCCCCAAGTTCATCTTGTTTTAATAAACGTTTAACGATCTCATCTTCACTTGGCGTTTTTTGGAAATCATGATTCGACATGACGATCAGTACATTTTTATCATGCGCCAATTTCACGATATTTTTGACAATCTGTTGGTCACGAAACATTTCAACATCCAACATGTCCATAAAAGGATGTTTTAAATAAGCTTGGTAAGTTTTTCCATAATCAACATCGCTAATCGTGAGCTTGCCACCTTCGTTATGCGTACGAATCGTCGCAATCATAGGCTTATTGCCTAGAATCTGTTTTAGCTCCTGACCTAATGCAATCACTTGTTTAGTTTCATTTGCAAAATCAAATAAATCGATACGAAACTCAGCCAAATCTACATCTGGATCTGCCGCAATCACTTTTGCTTGTGCCAAAGCCTGTTCTTTAGTTTTCGCTGTGATCGGTACAATTGTTTTAACAGGTGATTTCGCCAACTCAGCCAATTGAACTGGGCTGTGCGCATTTTCTTGTGCCTGTACCATTTGAACCGCAAAAAAAGGGCTTACAAGCAGCGTAAACGCTGCCAGTGTTTTCATTTTCATCTTCATCATCCTTAATGGATTGCCCGTCTTTCCCAAGACAAAGCAATCTTTCGTTATTAACTCTTAAATATCAAAAAATACAGTTTCATCTTCACCTTGAATACGGATATCAAAGCGATAAACAATTTCATCATCGACTTCTGTCCGTTTTGCAATCAGTGTCTGCCGACGTGTAGCCCACTCGATGCTATTTAAAACAGGATCGTTCGCATTGGCATCTATTTCATCTTCAAAATAAATACGCGTATGCAAACCAATGTTGATGCCACGGGCAAATAAAACCACTGCAATATGTGGTGCTTGGATCGTACCTTTGCGCCCTGAAACTGAACCCGGTTTTACGGTGTTAAAACTCCAAAAACCTGTTTCAAAATTTGCGCCTGTGCGTCCCCAACCGTGAAAATTTGGATCAGCAGTTTTTGCTTGTGTATCAGCCTGACTTGGATAAACTCCATTGGCATCTGCTTGCCAGATTTCCAGTAATACATCTCTTAATGGCAAACCAAGTCCATCAAACACTTGACCTTCAAGACGAATACGCTCACCCTGAGTTTGCTCATTTACCAACTGATTATTGAAGTTATGTTCAAAGACTTCGATATTGGCTTGTTGAGGTAATAAACCGATATGAACATAAGGACCACCTGTCTGTGATGGTGTCTCTTTAAGTTCCTGAAAATTCCACGCTTTCATTCTGTCACTCCATTAAGTCAAATCATTTTCAAAATAAGTCGCACGACGACCACGAAGATGAATATCAAAGCGGTAGCAACGGCTATCTGATTCAATGAAATTATTTTTGTCTTCTAACGCGATCAAAGCGCGACGTTGATCCTCAGATGGAATGGTTTTTAAAATTGGGCATGAGTCAATTAAGGTATCGCCTTCAAAATAGAACTGCGAAATCAAACGTTGTGCCCAACCATCAGCTATAAGAGAAAAATGGATATGTGCAGGACGCCATTCATTGATACGGTTACGCCAAGGATATGGGCCGGGCTTAATGGTACGGAAAATATAGAAACCATTTTCATCAGTTAAAGTACGACCACACCCACCAAAGTTAGGGTCCATTGCACCAATAAATTTGTCATTGGGATGACGATAGCGACCCGATGCATTGGCCTGCCAAACTTCTAATAAGGCGTTTTTTACAGGGCGACCAAACTGATCACGCACGTAGCCATGAACGATGATTCGCTCACCAATCGGCAGACCTTCTTTTGCATAATTCAAAATCAAATCATTGTCTTTAGGCCCAAAAATACTTGGCTCAAAATGCGGTGAAGTCACTTCAGTCAATGTTTCATTAATCGAAATCAATGCATTCTTTGGCGAGCGTAATACACTGGTTTTATAGCCGGGTGTATATGCTGGCGGATGATCATCTGTATCGCGTTGCGGATATGCACCCAATGTGTGATGTAACATGACTGTCTCCTTAATCTCTTGCTTGTACTGAAACGGGTTGCACATCTATTCCAAGCTCTTTGAACACTTCTTCAGCCATATGCATGGCCGCATTTGCGGCTGGTAAACCTGCATACAATGAACTATGTAAAATCAGTTCTTTAAGCTCATCCTTGGTCACCCCGTTGTTAAAACAAGCACGTAAATGCATTCTCAATTCATCTTCTCGTCCCAAGGCCAATAAAATGGCAATGGTGACTAAACTACGGGTGTGCCGTGGTAAACCTTCACGTGACCACACTTCCCCCCAAGCGAAACGACTAATAAAATTCTGAAAATCTTGATTAAAATCATTCAGGTTCTCTAAAGAACGACCGACATGTTTTTCACCAAGTACTTCTGTACGGACTTTGAGTCCTTGTTGATAACGCTGCTCATCATTCATTGGCGTTGTCCTGATATCGAGAGATTTAATGTTAGGTTGCATCTGTATGAGCAACTAAAGATTTCACAAAGATCGCGACCGCAGCTGCTGTTGCAGGGATCATTAAGAGGCTTAAAATCGCGGTAAATGACCAATCATTACCTAATAAAACTGCGCCAATCCAAGCCCCAAATACTGCTCCAAAGCGACCAATACCTGTCATCCATGCCACGCCTGTTGCACGGCATTGAGTAGGATAAAAGCGAGCACTTAAGGCAGGCATAGACGATTGCGCACCATTGATTGCAATACCTGCGCACAATACGAGAATGGCCAATAATGTTGGATTGCTAAGACTTTGCCCAACCGCCACTGCAAACAATCCAGCAATAAAATAGAAACCTGAAATAATGCGATTTGGATTAAAGCGATCCATTGCCCAACCAATAAACAAGGCACTCAACACACCGCCGAACTGGAATAAGCCACCAATAAATGCTGCACGCTCCATAGTCGCACCTGTTTCACGCATCAAAGTTGGCAACCAACTGGTGAGTAGGTAAATCACCACTAATCCCATGAAATAAGTTGACCACAACAAAACTGTGCCTTTGGCATATTGCTTAGAAAACAGCATGCCAAATACATTTTTCTTTTCTGCAACAGCAGATTGCTCTTCTGGAATATGGAAGCTTTCAGCACGCTGTACTTTTTCAGGTGCAATATGATTCAGAATGTTGCGTACTTTCTGAGAGTCTTTACCTTTGACGATTAGGAAGCGGTATGATTCTGGCAAAAGTACAATCACTAATATCATGAGGATTAGTGGAGAAACTCCCCCGACCAAAAATAGGCTGTGCCATCCAAATGTTGGAATTAACCAACTGCTAATGAAGCCACCAATCGCCATGCCAAGGTTATAACCACAGAACATACAAGTGACGAGTAAAGACCGGATTCGTTGCGGGCAATACTCTGAGAATAATGTGGTTGCATTTGGCATTGCAGCGCCTAAACCAATACCCGTTAAGAAGCGCAATATAACTAAACTATTCAGATCAGTTGCAAAGGCAGATGCCAAAGTAAAACCACCAAAGATCAACATTGAAATCGTTAAAACGATTTTGCGACCAAAACGATCCGCAGTTGGGCCTGAAACCAATGCACCAATGATCATCCCGCCAAGTGCAGCACTCATTACAGGACCGAGTTGAGAACGATCAATTCCCCAATCCTGTGCTAATGCTGGTGCAATAAAGCCCATCGCAGCAGTATCGATTCCATCTACAAATACAATGAGAAAACAAATAATTGCAATCATCCATTGATACTTGCTTACTGGTGCATCATTAATCAGTGCTTGTGCATCCATACTGTTTTTTGGGGCAGCAAATTCCTGTGCCATAGTTGCCTCCTTGTAGGCGAATTCCTTTCTAACCTTTGCGGTTATATTTTTTGAATAAACTTAGCCAATGCCTGATTGAAAACTTGGGGTTGTTCAATATTGGACAAATGAGACGCTGCCAAGATTTCAAGTTGACTGTTTGCAATAGACTGATGCATGAACTCTGCATCATGAACCGTAGTAACAGGATCAAATTGACCTGCGATAATTAAAGTTGGGATTTGAATCAAGCTCAGCTTTGATTGCACATCTGCATTTGCCAATGCTCTACAAGAGTTGGCATATCCCTGTGCTGGTGTAACCGCTAAGCTCTGAATTGTTTTTTGAGCCAGAACATCATGTACATAATCAAAATGTTCACTAAACCAACGGGTATGTGTCGTTTTCACGATGTCTGCTAGACCTGTTTGTTCAACACTATCTGCCCGCATATTCCATGCGTCGGCTGTACCAATTTTGGCAGCAGAGTTCGCAACGGTAATACTATGAAAACGCTCAGCATGATGGATCGCTAATTCAAGCGCTGTGATGCCACCCATTGAAATTCCACAAAAATGGGCTTTTTCAATTGTTAAGGCATCTAAAATATCCACCACATCTTCAGCAAGATTTTGCAAAGTTGTCTCGGCAATTACATCGCTACCACCATGCCCACGCGTATCATAAGAAATGACTTGATAATGCTCAGCAAAAGCTGCAACTTGCGCTTGCCACATCCCATGATCAGTACCCAAAGAATTTGAGAACATGAGTACAGGTCCATCTTGCAAACCCCATGTTTGAACAGCCAATTGATGGCCTTGACGATTGCTTATTTTGATCATCATGCCGAATCTCCTTGTGCCGCTTTTAGAACCGTATCAATCTGTAATTGGATATTGCCCAAGTAAGTTTCAGGTTTGAAAATCTCATTCAGTTCACTTGGACTCAAATGTACGTTGACTTCATCCATCTCGGATAATGTGATTTTTAAATGCTGTTGCTGATTAACGGCTTGCTGACAAGCTTGCTCAACTAGCTGGTGCGCATTCAATCGCCCGATTTTGGTTGCAAGTGCCATCATCACCGCTTCAGCCATAATCAATCCATTGGTACATTCAAGGTTGCACTGCATGGCATCAGGATTGACTTGCATATTTTCAAGCACGTCAGTAGTCCGCTCTAATGCGCCTGCACATAACTGAAAAATTTCAGGAATTGCCAACCATTCCGCGTGCCAAGCACCTAGAGCTCGCTCGTGCTCTTGCACCATACTTTGATAAACACTAGCCATCAGTGCTGGTGTGCGATTTGCAGCTGCAAGAACTGAAGCTGCTGCAACAGGATTTCGTTTGTGAGGCATTGTCGATGAACCACCACGCCCTTTCGCTGTCGGCTCATATACTTCTGCAATTTCTGTTTGCATCAGCAATGACCAATCTTTAGCCATTTTTCCTGTATTCCCAACAATGATTGTGAGCGTGGCAGCCATTTCAGTTATACGATCACGCTCACCGTGCCACGTACATTCAGGAACAGTTAGATTTAACTCAGCTGCAAAAGCTTGAACGACTGCCGAGCCTTGATTTCCTAAAGAGGCCAATGAACCCACTGCACCACCTAACTGAGCTGTTAGAACTCTAGATTTCATAGCTTGTAAGCGATCTAAATCACGTTTAAATGCTGCTGCCCAACGCGCAAATTTATGACCCAAAGTAATAGGTAATGCCTGCTGCAACCATGTACGCCCGATCATGACTTGATTACGATATTGCTGTGCCTGTTTAATCGAAATGCGATAAGCAAATTGCAATTGTTTTTCGATCAATAGCAATGCATCACGGCACTGCAAAATCATCGCTGTATCAATAATATCTTGGCTAGTCGCACCCCAATGCACATATCGAGAAGCATCTTGATCTTGTTGTTTTACGATTGCTGTAAATTGCTTCACAAAAGGAATTGCAATATTTCCAGCCAAACCTGACGCAACGGCTAAATCATCAAAATCAATAGCTTCTAATGCATTTTTTGCAACTTGCTCGATGATCGTTGCAGCAGATATCGGAATGACTTCAACCTGCGCCTGAGTTTTTGCTAAAGCAACTTCAACTTGAATCATGTAGTTCAACAAAGCACGATCACTAAAAATGTCCGTGACTTCAGGCTGATAAAACAAGCTGGCATATAACTGGCTCATATCAAACCTCACTCAACACGTTGAATAATGAGCGCAATGCCTTGCCCCACACCAATACACATTGAACACAATGCGTACTGTCCTTGAATCTGTTCAAGCTGGTTCAATGCGGTGGTGACTAAGCGTGCGCCTGACGCTCCCAAAGGATGACCTAAAGCAATCGCACCACCATTTGGATTGATACGAATATCGTCATCTGCTAAACTTAAATCACGAGTTACCGCTAATGCCTGAGCTGCAAAGGCTTCGTTTAACTCAATCACATCCATTTGCTCTAGTGTCAGATTGGTCTGTTGCAGTAATTTCTTAATCGCAGGTGCAGGCGCAAATCCCATAATGCGTGGTTCAACACCCACTGTAGTTGCGGCAATAATTTTGGCGCGTGGTTTCAGTTGATATTCAGCAACCGCTTCATCAGAGGCGATCAAGAGTGCTGCTGCACCATCATTGATCCCTGATGCATTACCTGCTGTAACGGTTCCATCGGTCTTTACCACACCTTTGAGTTTAGTTAAGGCTTCAATCGTGGTTGATGCACGCGGATGTTCATCGCTATCCACCACAATCGCATCACCCTTACGCTGAGGAATAGTGACGGGCACGATCTCTTGTTTAAAAAAGCCTTTGGCTTGCGCTGCTGCAGTACGTTGTTGGCTCACCAAGGCAAACTGGTCTTGATCGGCACGATTGACATTGAATTGTTCTGCCACGTTTTCAGCCGTTTGTGGCATGGTGTCTACACCATACATTTCTTTCAGTTTTGGATTGATAAAACGCCATCCCATGGTGGTGTCTTCAATCTTTTGACTACGTCCAAATGCGCTCTCTGATTTACCCATCACGTATGGGGCACGGCTCATGCTTTCCACACCACCAGCAATGATCAGGTTTGCTTCATTGGCTTTGATCGCACGCGCTGCCATAGCAATGGCATCTAAAGATGAACCACATAAACGATTCACTGTGGTTGCAGGGACTTGATACGGTAAGCCAGCCAATAATGCGGACATACGCCCCACGTTACGATTGTCTTCACCCGCTTGATTGGCACAACCATAAATCACATCATCTACTTGTTGCCAATCCACCGTTGGATTTCGTTGTATTAGGGCTTGGATTGGTATCGCACCAAGGTCATCTGCACGGACTGGTGCAAGACCACCTGCATAACGGCCAAATGGAGTACGAATGGCATCAATGATATAAGCGTTTTTCATGTGTTTTTCCCTTTAATCCTCCCTTAATCCCTCCTTTAAAAAGGAGGGAGACCTCGCTCTATTGTTTTGGCGAGGTATCCCTTAACAAAGTGGGATGTATGGAGATTTCAATCCTTAAATTTGAGTCGCATCAATCAACTGAGCGCCTGTCAAAGCTTGCAATTCCTCAAAGCTCAGACCATCCACTTTTTCAATCACCTTTAAACCTTCTGTGGTCACATCAATCACACACAGATCGGTATAAATACGATCAACACATTTCAGTCCTGTTGCTGGATAACTGAGTTCTTCAACGATTTTTGGCTCACCTTGTTTGGTGACATGATCAGTCGTGATAAAGACTTTCTTAGCACCAACGGCTAAATCCATTGCACCACCCACAGCAGGAATGGCATCGGCTGCACCTGTATGCCAATTCGCAAGATCACCGTTGGCTGCAACTTGGAATGCACCGAGTACTGCGATATCTAAATGACCACCACGCATCATGGCAAATGAATCACCGTGATGGAAAAAGCATCCACCTGTTAGCATAGTGACGTATTCTTTACCTGCATTAATCAGCTCAGGATCTTCTTCACCTTTGGCTGGAGGGGGGCCAAAGGCCAACAACCCATTTTCTGAATGCAGAAACACATCTTTATCCGCAGGTAAGTATTTTGAAATCTTGGTCGGTAAACCAATGCCTAAATTGACATAGGCACCATCTGGAATATCTTGTGCAACACGTTCAGCAATCTGATCACGGTTGAGTTTTTGATAGCTCATGTTGTTCTCCTTATGCTGATACAGGTGAAGTGGCTTCAACGGCAACTACATGTTGGACAAAGATGCCTGGGGTAATGATGTGCTCAGGATCAAGCTGACCCAGTTCTACCACTTCAGAGACTTGAGCAATGGTGACATCCGCAGCCATCGCCATGATTGGGCCGAAGTTACGTGCAGATTTATTGAAAACCAAATTACCCCAACGATCGCCTTGCTGGGCTTTAATCAAAGCGAAGTCGGCTTTGATTGGGTATTCCAGTACATAGTCTTTGCCATCGATATGACGGGTTTCTTTGCCTTCCGCCAATAACGTACCAAAACCCGTTGGGGTGAATACGGCACCTAAACCCATGCCTGCGGCTTGGATACGACAAGCGAGATTGCCTTGTGGTACGAGTTCTAATTCAATCTTGCCTGCATGGTACAACTCATCAAATACCCATGAATCCGACTGACGAGGGAAAGAACAAATGATTTTACGAACGGCGCCTGTTTTTAGCAGTTTGGCAAGACCATAGTCGCCATTACCAGCATTGTTATTGACAATCACAAGGTCTTTTACGCCCATTTCAATCAGACCATCGATAAGTTCAGCGGGTTGTCCTGCTGTTCCAAAACCTCCTATCATGATGGTTGAGCCATCTTGGATTTGGGATAGAACCTCGGTCAATGAGGTGTTACTCTTATCAATCATCTGACTACTTCCTGTACTATGAATTACTCAATTTTTCATCCTGAAAACCGATGAAATTAAGCTGAGTATTTTGTTCGGATTTCTAATATTTATTCTTGATAAGTTTTCGTTAGAGTTCTACAGCACAAAGTTCATTTTGTTCGATTATTATTTTTTATGTTCGATGATCGAACATTATCCAAGTAAAATAGTCGTGTTTGGATTAGAATCAATTTTAGAAAATGATTTTTGAATGAAAGAGCACATTATGGAAAATGATCAGAATAAAGAGCCAAAATTGATTCATCATTCTGAAAATAAAAAACGATTCGTCATGAAGACTTTATTGCAGGAATCTCAAAAGGCTTGGCGATTTTGGAATGTTTTGGACCTGAACGACATCGCTTAAACATGAGCACTGCCGCTGAAAAAACAGGCATGACACGTGCGGCTGCAAGACGGCATTTACTGACCTTGGAATATTTAGGTTATTTGGATTTTGATGGCCATTATTATTATTTAACCCCTAAAATTCTAAAATTTTCAGGTGCTTATTTAGATGGCTCTCCACTACCAAAAATTTGCCAGCCTTTATTAAATCTACTTACTAATCAAACCTCACTCATCTATTCAGTTATGGTTTTAGATGGTTATGAAGCAATTACGATAGCGCGAAGTGCAGCACACCAACAAACAGACAGAGTAAATCCATATGGATTGCACTTAGGTAATCGCTTACCCGCCCATGCGACTTCTGCTGGAAAAATTCTGCTTGCTCATCTAGATGACGAAGCACAAAAACAATGGTTAGAAAAATATCCACTTAAACGTTTAACCAAATATACGCATACTGAGAGTGAAATTTTTTTAAAGTTATTACATGAAATTAAAGAACAGGATTGGTGTTATTCATGTGAAGAACATGAATTGGGCGTACATGCTGTTGCAGTACCGATTTATGATGCAAATGCCGATGTCGTTGCTGCCCTAAATATTGTTTCACCTACCATGCGTACAACAAAAGATTATCTAATCACTCATATTTTGCCACTATTACTAGAAACAGCACGTGATTTAAGACAGGTTGTTTAGATAGAGTTATTTCAAAATAGATATTTTTCTCTGCTCGTACTTATAGTAGGTATATCTTTTACTCGCTTTTAAACCAAATTTATTTTAGATATTAGCTAAGTCTTTTAAGTTTCAAAACAATTGTTTCATTGAGTAAGTTTATTTTACTTTTCGTTAAAAACCTTATTTCTAAATGATACAAATAAAATGCAATGATAATAATTTTATTTAAATCATTACATTATATTAATCCAAGTAATTTACTCAATAAAATCAAGATATTTGCTCTTATTATTGATGCATAGTATTTTAAAAAGCACATGAAAAATAAATAAATTTCATACTCAAAGTTATACCAAACAATAAAAGAGAGATATAAAAATGATTGAATGGTTACAGAGTGAATTGAAACATAGCCCCGAAATATTACTATTCCTATCTCTAGCGATTGGCTTCTGGATTGGTCAGTTTCAATTTGGAAAATTTCAGTTCGGCGGTGTTGCTGGTTCACTCCTAGTTGCAGTGGTACTGAGTCTAATTGGTGTACCTGTTGATAATGGTGTTAAAGCAATTTTGTTTGCACTGTTTATTTATGCAGTTGGTTTTGAAAGTGGCCCACAATTTTTCAAATCGCTAGGCCCTCAATCCATTAAAGAAATTCTACTCGCGGTATTCATGGCAGTTTGTGGGCTTATTACCGTACTTGTGATGGCTAAAATCTTTAACTTAGATAAAGGCTTAGCGGCAGGTCTGGCCGCTGGAGGGATGACTCAGTCAGCTATCATTGGTACAGCGGGTGATGCGATTTCTCGTCTAGACCTCCCTCTTGCTGAAATCCAAAAACTACAGGCAAATGTAGCGATCGGTTACGCAGTGACTTACATCTTTGGTTCACTTGGCGCCATCATCATCTGTGTGAATATCTTACCTAAATTTATGGGGCGAGAAATTCATGATGATGCATTAAAAGCGCAGTCAGAACGTTTAAAAGGTGCTTTCGAGCTTGCTCCAGGTCAAGAATTAGCTATGCCTGAAATCGTTGGTCGTATTTACAAAGTCAAGCAAGCCAATGGTATTGCAATCGCTGAACTTGAAAAAATACAACCGAGTATCACAGTCGAACGACTTAAGCGGAAAGATCAGTTTATTGATGTTGCGCCTGAAATGACCTTACAAACCGATGATGTCATTTTAATTGTTGGTCGTCGTGCAAGTGTCGTTTCAATCTCGGAGCATATTGGTACTGAACTTCAATCATCTCAAGGTATGGAGATGATTATGGATACCTCAGATGTGATTTTAAGAAATTCAAAATACATAAATCGAACATTGGGAGATATTAAAGCCAATACACCCGATTATTTGAAACATGGCATCTATGTACTTGCAATCAAACGTAATGATGAATCTCAAACATTGAGTGACGATACCATTTTGAAGCAAGGTGATTTGATTACTGTTTACGGCACAAAAAGTGATTTAGATCGTTTAGTCAAAGAGGCTGGTAAAGCACTGCCTGAAAGCTTAAAAACAGATTGGATTTTTCATGGCGCTGGCTTAGTGGTTGGTCTGATTGTTGGCTTATTTGTTGTTCGAATTGGTGGTGTTCCCCTCACGCTCGGTGCAGGTGGTGGTGCATTACTATCTGGTCTTTTATTCGGATGGTTACGCAGTCGAAATCAAGTACATGGCAATATGCCATTAGCAGCTTCACAACTGCTAAAAGATCTTGGCCTAGCAGGTTTTGTTGCAGCCGTTGGACTTCAATCTGGCTTACAAGCCATCCAAACCATCAAAGAAAGTGGCTTATCGCTTTTCATGATCGGAGTCGTTGTTACACTCGTTCCGCTTATCCTCTCTATGCTTTTTGCTCGTTATGTTTTGCGCTATGACAATGTCGCGGTTATGGCGGGTGCGCTATCTGGTTCAAGAAGTGCCAATCCTGCATTTGGTGGCGTCTTAGATAAAGCTGGTAACTCTATTCCAACTGTTCCTTTCGCGATCACCTATGCCCTTGCAAATGTATTTCTTACTTTGTTAGGTCCATTAATTGTGGGCTTAGCCTAAAAACTAACAGTTATAAACATTTTAATCGCTTCAGTATAATTAAGGAGACTTCCCATGGGGAACGTTGATTACACAAAATATTCAAAACTGAGTCCATTCGAGCTAAAAGATAATCTCATTGAGTTAGCACAAAGTAGAACCGATCGACTTATGCTCAATGCAGGTCGAGGAAATCCCAATTTCTTAGCAACGATCCCCCGTCGAGCTTTTTTCCAACTTGGTTTATTTTCAACCACAGAATCAGAGTTTTCTTTTTCTTATATGCCAGAAGGTCTTGGTGGATATCCACGACCTGTAGGTTTGCAATCACGCTTTGATAACTTTGTGATGCAGAATCAAGATAAACAAGGTGTTATTTTCTTAGGAAAAGCTGTTTCTTATGTTCGGGATCAACTTGGTTTAGATCCTGATGCTTTCTTACTTGAAATGGTTGAAGGAATTTTAGGTTGTAACTATCCAGTTCCAGACCGAATGCTACGTATCAGTGAAACGATTATTAAAGAGTATGTTCTGCGTGAAATGGGCGTACAAGGTATGGCCAAGCAAAACCTTGACTTGTTTGCTGTTGAAGGTGGGACAGCAGCGATGGCCTATATTTTTAACTCATTGAAAGAAAATAAAATCATTTCAAATGGCGACCGTATTGCAATCGGAACACCGATTTTTACGCCATATTTAGAAATTCCAAAGCTCAACGACTATCAACTTGAAGAAGTATTTATTGAAGCTGATCCTAAGCTCGGCTGGCAATATCCAGAATCAGAACTTAGAAAATTAGAAGATCCGTCAATTAAAGCATTCTTCTTGGTGAACCCAAGTAACCCTCCTTCAGTAAAAATGAGTGATGAAGGGCTAGCAATCTTGGCTGATATCGTTAAAAAGCGCCCCGATTTGTTGATTTTAACAGATGATGTTTATGGTACTTTTGCAGATAACTTCAAATCTTTATTTGCAATCTGTCCTGACAATACGATCCTTGTTTATTCATTCTCAAAATATTTCGGTGCTACAGGCTGGCGTTTAGGTGTGATCGCGCTCACCAACAATAATATTCTTGATAAGAAGCTTGCAGCATTATCGAAGAAAGATAAAAAAGAGTTGGAAGAGCGTTATTCTTCACTCACAACAGATCCTTCAAGTATTAAGTTTATTGATCGTTTGGTCGCAGATAGCCGAAATGTGGCATTGAATCACACGGCAGGCTTATCGACACCGCAACAGGTGCAAATGGTGCTATTTGCATTATTCAATATGATGGATTCACGTCAAAGTTATAAGAAAGCTGTTAAATCTGTTGTACGTGAACGTGATGCTGCACTATATCGACAACTTGGCGTAGAAGTTCCTCAAGATCCAAATGCCGTTGATTACTATACTTTAGTAAATCTGGAAAATACGTCTCGCACGTTATATGGTGATGAGTTTGCCGATTGGGTCATGAAAAATAAAAATCCGACCGAGCTATTATTCCGTGTAGCTGATGAAACAGGTGTGGTTTTACTTCCTGGATCAGGTTTCGGTGTTATGCACCCTTCTGCTCGCGCATCCTTAGCAAACTTGAATGAATACCAATATGCAGCGATTGGTGATTCTTTAAGACGCTTTGCTGAAGAATCCTACCAAGAATACCTAAAAACCAAGAAAGGCAAAAAATAAGCTTTTCCTGTCGATCGAAATAAAGCCACAATTTAGTGGCTTTATTTTTTGTATTTATCTCAAAAAAGCAGTTCACATCACATTCACATTCCAACTTTTAAGATAAATCTAAAATGGAATGAGATCATCAACATGAAATTGCTCAGAACGCTCGCAGTCTCGACACTGACCTTACTTTCTTTGGCTGCTTGTAAAAGTGTACCGAGTTACACCGCTGACTATGAAAAAGCTAAAAAAGAAATTACGGGAATCATGTTAGATGATCAACAAGCTCAAAAAATTGGTCAAAACTTTGTTGCAGCTTTCAATACGATGGGAACTGAAAATTTTGTCAAAAATGCCAGTCAACTTTATGCAGATCAATTATTTATCAATGACACTCTTTCCCAATTCTCAAATAAACAGGATCTCGTTAAACATTTCGAAGGTATGAATGAACACGTCAGCAATGTTTCAGTGACATTAATAAGTGCGACTCATAAACAAGACTCTGCATATATCCATTGGCACATGGTCTATGACTTTAAAATGTTTGGTCGGACAAAAACCATGTCTTCGTATGGTATTAGCCAAATCAAAATTAATGAGCAAAAACTAATTATCTTTCAACAAGATTTTTGGGATCCTGCAAATGGTTTATACCGCTCACTGCCATATGTCGGAAGTGGCTATTCTTTGACCTTGCCGTTCAAAAAATAGTATAAAATTCAGCCACAAAAAAGTGCAGAATAAATTATGGACAATCATTCATTATTAAAACGATTAAATAAAATTGAAGGTTTAATTGTTTTAGCTTTGGTCGATACCTTCGATGGTTCTATTTTAGAAACGATTGGTGATGAGTTCTTTAATATTGATCTTGCCGCTGCTGAAGGCGCAAATTTATTTAATTACCAAAAGCAATTAATGAATGAAATTGATCCAGATGATTTTCTAGAAAGTGTTTTGATGAGTACTGACAACCAGTATCACATCATTACACCGCTAGAAACCAATCATAGCCTGTTTCTATATGCGGTTTTAGATCGTGAACATACAAATTTAGGCTACGCACGTCATGAGATTCAAAAACTTGAACGTAATTTAAATTTCTATACCTATTAAATTTGAAGGTTAAACAGCTATAACTAAATAGGCAGCAAATATTGAGGTGGTGAATGAATACTCGTTTAATTTCGATAATGACTAGGTTATGTATTTTATTCCTTCTCATCCCGATTAAATTAGCACATGCAAATATTCAAATTTGCAAAACTGCCCCCCTTTTAGTAACGAGTAAAAATGTGGGTTCAGTCAGTTATTACGCAAACAACTGCCATCAAAATTGGGAAAATCAAAATATTCGCCTAGATTTCACTTATACTCAGAATATTCCAGAATGGGCATTTAAACGGGCTGCAACACATTTCCTGAAAAAGAATGTGGCCAATTTTTCTAATGATTCCGCTCTAAATCAAATTACTGAATTATATAAGCCTGTAAAAAAAGGTGATTTATATTCATTAAATTATAATCAGCTCAATAAAACATTAAGTCTTTCTCTCAACCAAAAACCATTAGGTTCAATTACCGATCAACAAGCCAATCAATACTTTAAAATATGGTTTGGTAGTTCTCCATTTAATGCTAAATTAAAGCAACAACTACTAAATCAATAATTTGATCAAACGATTATGAGCAATCAATTTATTCTTATGGTCGAAGACCATTACGAACTTGCCGCGACGGTTTGCGAATTTTTTAGAGGAACATGGTTTCGTCATTGATCATGCACGTAATTTAGATGCAGCACGTAATTTTCTAAAAACTCAGCCCTACCATCTCCTATTACTTGATATTAATCTACCTGATGGTTCTGGATATGATTTATGCGAATGGCTTAGAACGGATCAAGGTAAAGACATTCCTATTTTAATGCTCACGGCACGAGATACCTTGGATGACAAATTAAAGGGCTTTAGTGCTGGCACAGATGATTATTTAGTCAAACCTTTTGATTTTAATGAACTTGTAATGCGTGTTAAAGCTTTGATCAAACGTTCATTGGGCGAAGTATCATCCAGTAAAATCCAAATTCATGATCTTATTCTAGACAGTTCAACTCAAACTGTAACCCGTGCTGGTCAAACTATAGAATTACCGCGTATTCAATTCAAATTACTTAAAATTTTGATGAGAAACTCGCCAAAAGTAATTACAAAACAAGAAATTATTATCGAACTTTGGGGTGATGAAGAACCTGAAAGTGATGCGTTACGCAGTCATATTTATAATTTAAGAAAAATGGTCGATAAGCCATTTGAAGAAAAATTAATTCACACCATTTCAGGTGTCGGGCTTAAGGTTGCTTTCGATACTGAAGCTCATTAATTGAGATACACAACCACGATAAGACCAGTGGTATTTTCGAGTCTTAGATGCGGATGTGTATTTAAATAATATTGTCGATCAAACAATTCAACTCTCCACCCTAACTGATTACAGAGTTTTTGTACCAGTTGTAATCCTATTCCATGACCTTTTGCCGTCAGTTGTAATTGAGAAGTGCTCAATTCCTGAACTTTAGAATCATTCGGCATAGTAATGCCAATCCCATTGTCTGCGATTACAATACTATTCTTGCGCTGTATAATGTGAATATCTGTACCTTGAGAATAATTCAAAGCATTTCGTAGGATATTACTTAAAACCATTTTAGTCATCGAAGGATGAATTAATCGCGGAAACTCATGGGAGTCATATTGCACCTTGATTTCCATTCCTTTGGTTTGACTCACGGACTCTAAGTCATTGACTAAATCTTGAATAATGTTCGACAGTAGCATCTGTTCAGCAGTCAGCGTATTAGTGGTATTTCTAGCGATTGCTAATAAGGTATCAACCAAAAGCTGCATATCTTCAATGGTATTTGAAATACGATTCAATGATTTATCATTGCCATATCGTGCCTGACAAAGCTGCACATTGCCTTTGAGAATAGTTAAAGGTGTACGTAATTCATGGCTCACGTCACCTGTAAACTCTCTTTCACGATTGATAAACTCGCTCAGCACTTGATGATATTTTTCTAAAGCCTGTTTTAAATACTCAGCCTCCATATTGCCATTGGTATTTATACCTAAAAATGGCGAGGCTTCTTTGTTTTGATGTGCCCAATCAATATGTTCTAAAGCATTTGCCAAACGCGTGATTGGAGAAAAATAGCGACGCGCTCTGCGATTCGACCACCATAAAAAACTGTATAGAACAATCAAACTAAACATGAGTGGTGCAAGACCAAACATCCAGACGATTTTATTGACATTACTTTCGCCGAACACCAGCAGCACATGTTGCCCTTTTCGCTCTCCGTAAACCGTCATCCGCTCTTTACCATCGACAAAAATTCGATGTACGCCTTGCTGTAATACTTGATTTTTAAATGCTGGCGGCGGGGTTTGTGTTTCCCAACGATAACCATATAAATTTTTGGTATCTGGTAAATCTGCATTTGGATTACGATCAACTCGCATCCAATAATGTTCCATCTCTTGCTCAAGTGCAGTTTTAAGCAACGACCCTTTGATTACCCATGCACTACAAGCAATACCGATGATAATCGAAAGTGCGATCAACCCAATTTGCAGCCAATAATGACGATTAAACATCTCCGTGAGTGGATGTGTACTTGTCTCATTATTTTTGCTTTTCAACATAGGTTGACCGTTCAATAGAATCTATTTTAATTATACTGTTTTCTTTTTGAACAGGAAGTGTCCGACGACCCACTCCTGACCTTGTTCAAAACCAAACAATTCAGCACAAGCCATAAAGAAAATACGCCAACGTTGCCACCATGCTTCAGCGTCTTGGCCATAAACTTGTTCAAACAATGGCTTTAATTGCTCACTGTTTCGATCCATATTTTCCAACCAAGCATTTGCTGTTTTTTCATAATGTGTGCCTGACCACTGCCAATGCCGTTCAAGCTCTAAGTGTTCCTGAAAATGCAAAAAGGTTGACGTCGCTGGCATTAATCCGCCTGTAAAGAAATAGCGTGACATCCAGTCATATTCACTTTTTATTTCAAATGGATAATGTAAAAAACGATGGCAAAAAATATGACACCATAACAAACCATCTGCCTTTAACCACGATTGTATTTTGGCAAATAGCCGTTGATAGTTTCTGACATGCTCAAACATTTCAACCGAAACGACCCGATCGAAAGAATTTTCCTGTAACTCCAGTACATTCACGTCACAGGTCAACACATCAATATTTTTCAAACCGCGCTTTTTAGCTTCCGCCAAAATGTGCTGACGTTGCGTTGCTGAGTTTGAAACTGCAGTTATTTTTGCGTTGGGATATTGCTCAGCCATCCATAATGTCAATGAACCCCAGCCACAACCTAGCTCTAATATCGATTGACCATCATTTAATTGAGCACGATCACTATAGATTCTAAGTGCAAATTCTTCTGCTTCATCTAATGATGTTTTGTCATGCGGGAAAAAGCACGCACTATATTTTAGTCGCTTTCCTAAAACAGCCTGAAAAAAAGCCGTTGGCAGCTCATAGTGCTGTTCATTGGCTTTGTCAGTTTCGATGGCAATTTCACTGTGCTTCAGCATGTTGAGCACATCCATATAGCGCTGAGCACCTTGTTCAGGATCATAGCGTCCTTCCTGAATGAGGCGTTTTTTACTCAAGGCGCGTATGGCTGCACGAATCGCTTGATCTGGCACCAAACCACTTTCAACAAGTTTTAATGATTTATGAATAATAAAGTCCATGAGCGTACCTACAGTTTGGGCTTCCACGGAATAAACATAGAAGTTCGTTTTTGATAATCGGAATAATTTTTTCCACGATTTTTTAATGCTTGTTGTTCACTGAATGGAATCCCTGTGATGTAGTACAAAAATAACCACATCAATAACGGATAAATCCATAAGCTATACAGTCCAGCAGCTAGACCTAAGATCGGATAAGCAAACCAATGCATCCATTCAAAAAAATAATTTGGATGCCGTGAATATCTCCACAAGCCTTGATCCATGGTTTTGCCATGATTGCTTGGATTTTGCTTAAATCGATATAGCTGTTGATCTGCAATTACTTCACCAACAAATGCAATCATCATGATCATGCCAGCGATAATCACATAATCATTCGTTTCAACACTCCAAGCAGCTTCAGGCACATTCAATAAGCTCCACATCGGAATGCTAAATAAAATAGCTAAACCTGCTTGGAACATGAAAAAAGTAAAAAGCCCAAATGCTGATATTTTCCCATTGCTCTACGCATGTTGGCATAGCGACGATCTTCCTCATCCTCAGCCAAATAACGACGCAATAAATGCCAGCTCAATCTCAGAAACCAAATCGAGCTCATAACACCAATAAATAATCTAATTTGTATCGGTGCTAACTCAACCCATAAAGCGGTAATGAAAATATTGAGCGCAATACAAAAACTCCATGCCACGTCGACAATACCAGCACGATGATTTTTTGTTGCCCATAACCAGCATAAGCACATCACCACCACATCAAGTAAAAACAATTGCCATATCATAACTGCCTCCTTGATGTTTAAAATTTATCTATAATTAATAGGGACTTGCTTCAAACAACAGGTGTACATCACTGATCACGCCTTCTTTGAATCCACCTTCGCAATAACAAAGATAAAAATCCCACATGCGAATGAAATTCTCATCAAAACCTAAAGCTAAAACCTGTGATTTTGCGTCTAAAAAACGCTCACGCCATTGATGAATGGTTTCTGCATAACTCAAACCAATATCTTCAAGATGTTTTAAACGTAATCCTTGCTCAGAAGCAGCTTGTGTGAGCACACTAATACAAGGAATAAAACTACCAGGGAAAATATAGCGCTTAATGTAGTCCACCGTATTAAGTGCTTTCTTATAACGAGCATCTTCGATAGTGATGGCTTGAATCAAACCCAGACCATTTGGTTTTAACAATGATCGGCATTTATTGAAATAAGTTGATAAGTATTGCTCGCCTACTGCTTCGATCATTTCAATCGAAACCAGCTTGTCAAACTGACCGTCTAATAAACGGTAATCTTTTAACTGAACTTCTACGCGATGGCTTAATCCCGCCGCTGCAATACTCTGAGTCGCCTCATCAAATTGCGCTTGCGAAATAGTAATCGTCGTCACTTTACAGCCATAATGTTGAGCTGCATAAATTGCAAACCCCCCCCAACCACTCCCAATTTCTACCAAATGATCCATCGGCTTTAATTGAAGTTTCTGACAAATAAGTTCTTTTTTATAATCAGATGCTTGTTCCAATGTCATATCTTTATTTTTATAGACTGCACTGGAGTACATCATCGAAGAATCAAGAAACAATTTAAAGAAATCATTACTTAAGTCATAATGTTCCGCGATGTTTTTACGACTACCCGTTAATGAATTCTTTCTGGTTTTATACCAAGCTTTAAGAATCATTTGGCTAGCTTGAGAAATAACATTTTGATTTATTTTATCTAAAACATGACGATTACGTGCCAAAATTTGGATCAGCTCGACCAACTGTTCACTGCTCCAATAGCCTCGAATATAGCCTTCAGCCGCACCTAGAACACCGTTTTTAAAAATCAGTTCAATTAGATCTTTATTATGAATGTCTATCGTTGCTTCTAAATCAGATACCTCACCGACAGAACCATTCCATTCTCCACGAAAATGAATTTGGCCATGACAGAGCTTCATCAGACTTTTTAAAACAAACGGCAACGAATCTTGTTCACCGAAAATAAGCGTTTTCATCATTTTGTTCTAAGTCCTTATCTTTTTTAGGGTGACGATAAAATGGAACCTTTTTTCGCCAGAGATGAAAAGCTTGTATATAAATCGAAGCCAACATCTTAAAAGGTTCAAAGACATGATGAACAGCATAGCGATTTAGCTGTGAAGGAACTGTGATGTCCTCTAGTTCATAGTGCATCGTTGCATCAAAAATCAGCTTTTGAGACTGATAAAGCTGCATATAAATCACATTTTGTTGATCTGAAAAATTAAATTTCCACTTATATTGAATATCCATCGGCATAAATGGAGAGACATGGAATGACTTTTCAAAATCAAACTGAAAACCTTGATATTGCTGATGATCAATGTATTTCTGCCGACAATCATGCACATACACTTTTGTTTCATTCCACGGCGTGTTAGTGATCTCACTTAATATAAATTGTGGTTCATAACGAGTGTTGAAAATGAAATAAAAAACCACTGAGTTAAAGCGAAAACCTAAGGTTCTGGGTAATGCCAAGACTCGAATATGGGATTGCGCTGATAAAATCGTATCGTTTTGCTGCAAAATTATTTTTTTGATCTTTTCTCTAATATTTCCCGTGTAGCCTTTTAAAAAGTCATCCTCATCCAGCGTTAACACATTCCAAGCTTTGGTTGAACTTAGTTTGGATTCTTCAAAGCGCTGTTCAACTTGATCAGGATCATAATATAAATAGCTCAGACATGACTTGAAATCATGTGATTTAGGAAAAAAACGACGATGACGAATATGCGCTTTTGCAATCGCAAGAGAAGGTTGATGCATTATGCCACCTCCAATTGCTCTACCATCTCTAAGATTTGTGCGACAACACGTTCAGCACTTCTCGCTCCATCCTCATGAAACCCCCAGCCCCAATAAGCACCACAAAAAGAGCTACGATTTCTACCATTAATTTCAGACCAATCTGATTGTGCGGCTATCGCTTTTTTATCAAATACTGGATGACGATAATGGCGTTCTACATACACTTTTTCTCTTGAGATTGGCATATTAGGATTGAGCGTTGCAAAAACCTGTGTCTTACACGCTAAATTCTGCAAATTGTTCATCCAATAGGTAAAACCATAGTGAATCTGATCGTTATGGCTATTTTTCTTAGTAGTATCTAAAGCAGTGACATGCACATGCCAACTTGCCCATTGCGATTTACGTTTCGGCATAATCGAAGTATCGCAATGCACCACCATTTTATTATCTTGATAATCAAAGCAACCAAGAATTTCTTGCTCTGCCGCACTCGGCTGATCAATGAGTTTCAAAGTATCATCGGCATGACTAGCAAAAATCACCCAATCAAATTCCTCTTCTTCTTGCGCTGACACAATCGTCACTGAATCTTCTGTTCGGAGGACTTGTTTGACTGTGCCATGCTTCCACTGGATAGAGGGACATTGTGCTTGAATGACTTGAATATAACTTGCTGAACCGCCCTTCACAGTTTGCCATTGCGGACGTTCTTTTAACTGCAACATACGATGATGTTGAAAAAAACTTACCACAAATTTATAAGGAATTTTACCAACCTGCTCAACTGGACTAGACCACAACGCACCACACATTGGATAAAGATGTTCTTCTCTAAAAACTTGAGAATAATCATTACGATTCAAATAATCTTCAATGGTCAAATGTGGTTCATAAGCAGCCACATCAATGTCTTTATTTTCTTGATAAAAACGCATCAAATCAGACAACATGATTCGAAAATTTGGATTTATAAAATTCTGAGGTCGAGTCAATAATGACCATTTTTTTGAAGGGTTGTATTGCAGACCAGTCACTAAATTATTGACTGAAAAACTCATATCACTATTTTGGGCTTCAACACCTAATTGATTCAGCATTTCAGTAAATAGTGGATAGTTATATTCATTAAACACAATGAAGCCACTATCAACAGCAACTTTCTGATGATCAATCCATAAATCATGCGTATCAGTATGCCCACCAAAGTAATTTTCTTTTTCAAAGACAGTAATTTGATGATATTTAGACAATTTCCATGCCGCATACATTCCTGAAATACCTGAGCCTACAATTGCAATTTTCATGAAGACTCCCGACTTTGAACTTTAGTTGTGTGGATTTTTATGCTTTCACGTTGTTGGTGATATTCTGTGTAAATACGTTGTGGTACAGGTTTTATTCCCCAGACCAAACCTGTGTAAGACATTATTTTTAATAGATAATAAGTAACATCAATTTGCCACCAAAAGAAACCTTGGCGGGTACTCCCTGCATAATAGTGATGATTATTATGCCAACCCTCACCTAAGGTAATGATTGAAAGGAATAGATTATTTCTGCTGTTATCTTTGGTTTCGAAATCGCGATGCCCATATAAATGAGCCAGAGAATTGATGCATAAGGTTGCATGGATCAATAACACTGTCGAAATCACAAACCCCCAAACCAGTAACTGAGGTCCTGATGTTCCTAAATTGGGATGAGCAACATTCAACCAATTTCCAAATAAATAGATCGCTAAGGCAGTGAACAATACCACTGGTAAACTGAAACGATCGAGCCAAACAATCTCAGGAAACTTGAGCCAATCTTTGATGACTTCTTTTCGAGTTGAGAAGTTTTGCTCATTTAAAAACCACCCCACATGGCTATACCAAAAGCCATGATGAGATGAATGGGGATCATGTTCGGTGTCCGTAAAACGATGATGATAGCGATGATGCGCAGCCCACCACAAAGGCCCTCGTTGGGCACTCATTGTTCCAATTAAGATAAACAAAAACTGAAAAGGTCGAGAGGTTTGAAATGTTTTATGCGATAGATAACGATGAAAAAAAGCAGTGATTGCAAACATCCTGATGAAATAGAACATCAGCATGAACATGACAGCAAACCAAGAAACTCCAACCCAAAACACAGCAAGACATGCCAGATGCAATAAAATAAACGGTATGATTCTCAACCATTGAATTTGAGTGTCTTTTACGTGATGTGAAATGTCAGATTCATTTGTCTCTAAAGTTTGCTTGAAGGACCAACTATCTACCCATCGCAGAAGAAATTTAAACATTGATTCTTCCTGACCCATTATTTTTTTATCGTTATCATGTTAATAAAAGTGATATGAAATTTATGTGAAGCTTGAACCGATCAAGTCTGTCACTTGTGCTTCATCATAATATAAAAATACAAAATAAACATAAATTTAAATGTAGTAATGAGTAAAGCCTAACTCACTTGAGCTAGGCTTTATTTTTTATTTGTTTTTCAATTACTGGCGATAAAAGCTAAGCAATTTGAATTGCAATCAACGTTGCTAGACTGGTCCACATCAGATACGCGGCAACACTGATCACAACCGTAGCAAAAATTTTCTGTACCGTTTTAAGATCAATCATGCTAATCAATCTTCTACCGACTAGCATCCCAACAATACACGCCAATACAAAACTTGCAGTTACAATCAGCGGATATTGAAAGCCATCAAGTACATGAATTGAAATACTGACACCGCCGATTAAGAAGATAATCATCAAGGAGGTCGCAACAATACTTCGCATATCCAAATCAGTTGCTTTTCTAAGAGCAGGTACAATCACAAAGCCTCCACCAACACCGAGTAAACCTGTGAGCAAACCAGCTATTACACCGATTAAACCTAAAACTGAAGCAGTCTTCACATTCCAAATTAGCTTGCCTGTACTATGATTCACCTTACATGGCGGGTCTTCTAAATCATTTACTTTATTAAAAAAGATTCGATAAGCGACGATCAACATGACCAAGCTGAATGCGAGACTTAACCAAAATGGAGAAATGATATTGGCAAGATGAACACCGTAGCGTGCCGAAGGAATACTAATCAGAGCAATCCAAATCGCAGCGCGGTATCTTACGATTTTTTTAAATAAGCCCTGAATACTTCCAACAAATGCAGAGAGTGTAACAGCCAGTAATCCCACAGGCGCAGCTTGTGAAACCGTCCACCCCTGACTCGCCATAAGCGCAGGAACAGCCAAGATTCCGCCACCAGCTCCCGTCAGCCCAAGTAAGCATCCGATTGCAAGACCTTCTAAGACCAATAACCACATATCCATAAAAGACCTCTTATAAGAGATAGATTGCTTTTTTCAGCATGAGTTTCCCTCACTAGCTCTCGATTGAAAGCTAGCGCAGAAACGGGGTTTAGATTTAAGAGAAGTGGGCTAGAGTTTTGGTTTAACCAGCCACTCGTGCCCTTTCAACATGCCATCCCAATACATAGGTGGGAGAATTTGCTCTTTTAATAGCCATGCCATACGAGTTGGTTTTTGCCCATCCAAGAACCATTTTGGAAAACTTGGTAATAACTTTCCGCCATAGCCAAACTCTGCAAGTACGATTTTCCCACGCTCGACCGTAAGTGGACACGAACCATAACCATCATATTGAGCGAACTGATTACTGCCTTTTAAGTACTGTAAAACATTCACTGCAACGATCGGCGCTTGTTTACGGGCAGCAGCGGCAGTTTTAGCATTTGGTGCATTCATCACATCGCCCAAGGCAAAGATGTAAGGATATTTTGTATGCTGCAAGGTATGTTGATCTACACTCACCCAACCCGTAGCATCGACAAGATTACTTGCTCGAATAAAATCAGGTGCTTGTTGTGGTGGAACAACATGCAACATATCAAAATCAGTTTCAATTACTGAACTATTCTCACCTTCAGTCACCTTAAACCAAGCACGTTTTTGAACACCATCGACTTTGATTAACTGATGATTAAAGTGCAAATTTGCGTTATAGCGTTTGATATATTCCATCAAGGCCGGAACATACGCTTGCACACCAAATAGCACACCACCTGTATTATAAAAGTCGATATTGATGTTTTGGAGTACACCTTGTTTTTGCCAATGATCTGCTGACAGATACATGGCTTTCTGCGGTGCGCCAGCACATTTGATTGGCATTGGCGGTTGCGTGAAAATCGCTTTACCTTGCTTCGTACTACTCACTAACTGCCACGTATATGGTGCAAGATCATAACGATAATTCGAAGTCACACCATTTTTACCCAGTGTTTCCACCAAGCCTTCAATACCATGCCAATTTAACTTTAATCCGGGGCAGACAACCAAAGCTTCATAATTAATCGGCTTACATCCTTCCAATAAAACCTGTTTATTGTCTGGGTCAAATGCAGCAACAGCAGCTTTGATCCAATGCACCTGTTTTGGGATCAAACTCGCCATCGTTCGAACCGTTTTTTCAGGTGAAAAAATACCGCCACCAACCATCGTCCAGCCCGGTTGATAATAATGAATCTCTGCTGGATCAATAATCGCAATATCTAGGTTTGGCTGTCTTGATAGTAAACTCGATGCAACTGAAATTCCTGCAGCCCCGCCCCCCACAATCACCACAGAAAATGTAGGAATATTGTTCAACTGATTAGGGTTCTGTTTCAGAATACGAGGCACTAAACCTTGCAAATCATAACCAAGTGCTTTGGCTTGCAACAACATCTGATCAAGACTTTGCTCTACAACCTGTGACAACGCCCACAAAGT
This sequence comes from Acinetobacter sp. NBRC 100985, assembly GCF_000241225.1. Taxonomy (NCBI): domain Bacteria; kingdom Pseudomonadati; phylum Pseudomonadota; class Gammaproteobacteria; order Moraxellales; family Moraxellaceae; genus Acinetobacter; species Acinetobacter sp. NBRC 100985. The sequence continues at coordinate 138,706 of NZ_BAEB01000036.1, forward strand.
AATTGAACGGGTACCAGATCGACAGAATGCTAAAAGTGGCTTTTGTGACTTTTGATAGATTTGTTTGAATTCAACTGCCTGTTCATCAGTCACACGACCGCTGACCACAGGTAAATATTCCAATTGGATCCCATGTTGAATTGCAGCTTCTTGGATCTCGATGATATTAGGCTGATCAGCACCTTCACCATCAGGACGATTACAAATAATTGTTCGAATACCCTTTGCCGCTATTTCAGCAATATCTTGTTGACTGATTTGATCCGAAACAAAAAACTCTTGGTTAACTCGCTTTAATTCCATGTCATTTATTCCTTATGCTTGTCCGCAGGCTTTATTAGCAGGTAAAGCAATATCAATCTTTTTCGGATAAGGTAAATCGAGATTCGTCATAATCTGTACAAAATCTTGTTTGGATTTACCTTGCCCTAATCGAGCATTATGTAAACGTTCATGCCCAACGGTTGATGACAAACGACCTTTATAATCATGTCCCGGATACACAATCGTTTCATCAGCCAATGTGAAAATCTGTTGATGAATAGAGTCATATAAAGTTTCAGCACTCCCTTCTTGGAAGTCGGTGCGACCACAACCATCGATTAACAGTGCATCACCTGTGAATACCATGCCATCAACGACATAACTGGTACATGCATTGGTATGACCTGGTGTATAACGAGCTTCAATTAAGATTTCACCAACACGTATAGCACTACGATCTGTAATAAAAATGTCTCCGCACGCCACACCTGAATGACGATGCAAAACTGTTTTACAGCCAAATTTTTCTCTTAATAAATTAGCTGCTGTGACATGATCTGCATGTACATGCGTATCGAGGCTATATACCAATGTTAAATTATGTTCATTTAACTTTTTCGCATAGCTCTCAATTTCAGAAGCAACTGGATCAATTAATACAGCTTCATGCGTTTGTTCTGATGCAATGAGATAGGTATAAGTAGAACTTTCTTTTTCGAAAAATTGATGGAATATCATTAGAATCAATCTCAATCTGCTTGCTTATATTCATATTTTGCAAACAAGATGCCAACTCTTTGCATTTTTAATTATATTCAAATAAAACAATATATTAATAAATAATATTTAAAATTCAGAATAGACTACGTTTCACTTTTCTTTCATTTCATGTTTCAATAATTCAAACAGTGAAACATAAAATGAAACATAATGACTCAACTCATTGATTTTAAAACTCAAGTTGATTTGGAAAATTTCTTGGGTTATTTGCAGCAGCTCATTAATGACTGTGCCCTTTTTATCGTTGATCACACTGATTCGACTATCATTTATGAGTTCAAATCAACAAGGCTTAATCCTTCGATCTCAGCGTTAAGCAAACAGCAAATATTGAATAACGCATTAGATACTGGAAAATTTAATTTTAAATCTGCAAATGGCTCAAGCGAATTGTTCTGTCATCGACATAACATTCATGTTTCAGATCAAAATTTCACTGGAACATTATTCGTAGTTCAGCTATTGCGACAAGTTGAAACAACACTGCCAAAGCAAAGCATTCAAAGTTTATCAGAAACATTTCATAGCCAATCCCCTGAAATGCAGCGAATGTTTTCAATTATTCAACGCGTTGCAATTACTGAGTTCCCTGTATTGGTTCGTGGTGAATCTGGAAGCGGTAAAGAGCTGGTTGCTCAGGCCATACATGACTATAGCCAAAGAAGGAATAAAGTGTTTATTGCGATTAACTGTGCTGCTTTGAACGCGAATATCTTGGAAAGCGAATTATTTGGGCATGTCAAAGGTGCTTTTACAGGCGCGATTCGAGAGCATAAAGGTGTTTTTGAGCGTGCCGCAGGTGGAACACTTTTTTTAGATGAAATCGCTGAAATTCCCTTAGAGTTACAAGCAAAACTGCTACGTGTACTAGAAACTGGAGAATTCACCCCCTTAGGCGGTGAAAAATCAATTAAAGCCAATGTCCGCATTATTACCGCGACGCATCGCGCGTTAAGAGAAGAAGCCAAACTTGGTCGTTTCCGTCAAGACTTGCTTTATCGCCTGCGTGTTATTCCCATTTTTGTTCCACCTCTACGTGATCGAAAAGAAGATATTCCACTGATTGTAAACTTCATTTTAAGTGAGCAGCAAACCATTTTTCAGCATACTGCCTCACTATCAAATGATGCACTAAATGCCTTGATTGATTACGACTGGCCGGGGAATGTACGTGAATTAAAAAACACCTTGCTCTATGCCATTACGATGGCAAATGAAAAATCTGAAATCGAGCTTTGTGATTTGCCAGATGAGATTATTGATAATCCACACATACCGTCTGATTTGATGATGCACACAACCGAACATATGCATAGTACAGATAAAATCAATAAGGATATGATTCGTAAGGCGTTAATCAAATATGATTATGATCTTAATCAAGTAGCTAAAGCCTTGGATATGAGCCGTACTACACTTTGGCGCTATCGGAAAAAATTTAATTTATAAATAAAAAAGCGAGCCATTTGGTATGACTCGCTTTTTAGTTTCCACTTCAATCAACTTTTCAAATGTGAATTCTCAAGTGGTAAATCATGTTCCAGATGCTCATCAAAAATATCGGTGAGCATACTGTCATAACGTTTCACATTATATTGCAAGATTTGCTCAGCTTCAGTGCTATTGATAAATCCAAGCTCAACGGCATTTGCAACACGCTCTTCAAACACTAAGCCTTTGAACTGATCTTTAGATTCAGCTTTTTTGAACTTATCCCATAACGGTTGCACTTCAAGCAGCATTTGGAAAGTCGACTCCATACGCCCCATCACATCATCTGCTTCGGTTGTGTAATAGACGTGCTTCTTCAAGTCTGCTCTAAACGGATTTTCTCGCAGCAATAACTGTGCAACTTCTTGTTTGAGCTGATCAGATGGTTTCTCGATTGGGCGACCAAATGGGAAACAAATCAATTTCACTAACCATGCAGCAATCTTCACAGGGAAGTTTTCGTAGAAACCATAAAATGCTTCTTGTACATTGTAGAGCGCTTTATTTAATGCAAGCTCTGCATGTTTCTTTTCAGCATCAGTACGCTGACCATGCTCATAGAACTTTAAAATTGCAGTCGCAATAAATAAATGTGCATGGATATCTGCCAAACGACCAGACAGCATCTCTTTACGTTTTAAATCACCTGCCAAAAGCCCAAGCGCCATATCCGCAGTTAAAGCAAAGTCTGCACTCAAACGATTAATCAAGGCATAGTAGGGTTTAGAAAAATCATCTGCTTGTTTCGAAGCTTGATCTGAACCACCCGTAAAACCAAAAGCAACTGCTTTTGCTGCACGATTAAATGTATAAGCAAGGTGTTTAAATAATAAAGTATTGAACTGTTTCAAAGCCGCTTGCTTATCTTCAGATTGTAGTAGTTGTAACTCTTCAAATAGATAAGGATGACAACGCATTGAACCCTGACCAAAAATCATCAATGAGCGCGTTAAAATATTTGCACCCTCAACAGTGATTGCAACAGGAATCGATTGATAAGTTAATGCAAGGAAATTACGTGGGCCAAGTTGAATCGCACGTCCTCCGACGACATCCATACCATGATTAATGACTTTCCTCATGGTTTCAGTGGCATAGTATTTTGCCATTGCTGTCATTACTGCAGGCGTACCACCTTGATTCAAACCACAAGTGACTAAATATCTAAATGCTTCCAACATATAAGCATCACTTGCAATATCACTGGTCGCTTCTTGAACACCTTCAAAATGTCCGACAGATACTTTGAACTGCTGTCTTACACTCGCAAATGCACCGACTAGCAGATAACTCATCTCACCCGCAGCAGTCGCCAAGGCTGGTAATGAAATCCCACGACCAATACCCAGACACTCCATCAACATGCGCCAACCTTTACCCGCATTCTCCTGTCCACCAATAATCCAATCTATCGGAATGAAGACGTCATTACCTTCAACTGTACCATTCATGAACGGTGCACCCGGATTATGTCGAGCGCCAATTTTGATACCTTCGTGGCTTGATGGAATCAATGCACAGGTAATGCCATATTCATATTTACTTTTATCACCCAATAAGCCATCAGGATCATAAAGTTTGAATGCCAAACCAATCACCGTCGCGATAGGCGCAAGCGTAATCCAGCGTTTCGAGAAATTCATTTTCAAACCAAGGACCTCTTGACCTTGATAGTTCCCGTAACAGACGACGCCTGTATCAGGGATTGCCCCTGCATCCGAACCCGCTTCTGGGCTGGTTAAACCAAAGCACGGAATCTCCGTTCCATCTGCCAAACCCGGCAAATAGCGTTGCTTTTGTTCGGTTGTTCCATAGTGCAATAACAACTCACCTGGCCCTAATGAGTTCGGCACCATACAACTCACAGCAGCAGTTAAAGAGCGTGATGCAATTTTGCTCATAATGCGACTTTGTGCAAAAGGCGTAAACTCTTTACCACCAAATGACTTTGGAATAATTAAGCCTAAAAAGCCGTTATCTTTAATAAATTGCCAAACTTCTGGCGGTAAATCTTTATCTTGATGATGAATTTTCCATTCATCCAGCATTGAACATAGTTGTTGTACTTCATTATCTAAAAAGGATTGTTCTTCTTCAGAAAGTTTTGGATAGGGATATTCATCAAACTTGTGCCAGTCTGGTGCTCCCATAAATAACTCTTTTTCCCACCAACTGGTACCCGCATCCAAAGCTTCCCTTTCAGTGCTACTCATGCTCGGCATGGCTTTGGATAACAGATCAAACGCAGGTCGGCTAATCAGTGCTTCACGCAATGCAGGGATTAATAAAATCACACTCATTAAAATAATCGGTATACCGACCAATAAACTCCACGGCGTGATCAATACACTACATAAAATAGCGATAACGATGGAAACAATACTACCAATTGTTCGATTGAGTTCGAAATAAAATACAGCCCACAACATTACAAACTGAATCAACAAGCTAAGCAATATCAATAATAGAGTCATAGTTGCTCCTTTGCTTTCAACTTGAACTAAGGAAAATTAATTTATTTGAATTACTACACGTTTGAACTTAGAGGTGAATAAGTGAAAAAAGAGTGAATTTTTATTGTACAGTTTGTTTTTTTAATATTTGACTTAGCTACTAAATATTACACAACCCCATCGAGATGAAACTATATTTTATAATTCAGATACTCAATTTTTAATAGATAAAACAGATGTTTAATAAAATTATTTTAATATATATTAAAACTAATGATCACAGAAAGATTTGACGAGAATATCCCTCAAAAGGTTAATTTGTCGGAAAATGGTGGACAGAAACATTCCAAACTTTGATTTTAGAATGTTTCTACAATAATTAATAAAATGCCTAGGTATTAAAAATATCTTAATTCACAATCATATCTGTCCAACCGTGAAATGGATTCTCAAAATTCTGCCAAGTTTCTACGCCCAGTAACATTTCATTGTCATCCAGCAAACAAGCATCAAATCGTTGTATTAAATCCTCTTGATCCATTTCCATACCGATTAAAACAATTTCTTGTCTCGCATCACCTGTCTGATCATTCCAATTTTTCTGAATCGCTTCTCGACTCTGTGGGTCTTCAGGCCAATGTTCGTCTGGCACGGCAGCCCACCAATAACCTGCGACACCATGCCGAGCCATTGCTCCAGCTTGAGACCAAGAACCTGCAAACTCAGGATCAGATGCTAACCAGAAAAATCCTTTTGAGCGGATTACCCCTTTCCATTCTGAGTTGATAAAATCAAAAAAACGCTGCGGATGAAAAGGCCTTCTCGCCCGATACACAAAGCTTTGGATTCCATATTCCTCTGTTTCAGGTGTATGTTCACCGCGCAACTCTTTGAGCCAACCTGGCGCTTGGGCAGCCGCATTAAAATCAAATAAATTAGTATTTAAGACGCGATCCAAATTTACTTGACCAAACTCAGAGACTTCTATTTTCGCCCGTGGATTCAATGAATGTAGTATTCCAAACAGCTTTTGTTTTTCATCTTCATTAATCAGATCAACTTTATTCAATATAATCACATCACAAAATTCGATTTGATCAATCAATAGATCAACAACATTTCTTTGATCCTCATCACCCAATGACTCACCACGCATTTGTAAACTATCGATTGAGCTATAGTCTTTTAAAAAGTTAAAGGCATCTACCACTGTCACCATAGTATCTAGGCGCGCGAACTCATTGAGTGAAACACCATTTTCATCTTCAAAAGTAAATGTTTCAGCAACAGGCAATGGTTCTGAAATCCCTGTAGACTCGATCACCAGTTGATCAAAGCGCTGATCTTGCGCTAAACGGCGTACTTCAATCAAAAGATCCTCTCTTAAAGTACAGCAAATACAGCCATTGCTCATTTCTACCAGCTTTTCATCTGTTCGAGATAGCTCTGCTCCTCCATCTCTGACCAATGCCGCATCAATATTGACATCAGACATATCGTTGACGATTACCGCAATTTTTCTACCTTCACGATTATTCAAAATATGGTTCAGTAAAGTCGTTTTACCTGCACCTAAAAAACCAGAAAGCACTGTTACTGGTAGTTTTTCGGGAGTGGCTAAAGAATGATTCATTGGCTTTCTCACTTTTTAACGGAATTAGATTTCATCTTGGTAAATTAATGCATCCACCAGCATCATTAAATTGACTCATATTGATTGCTGAGCCATACACCGTTTTAAGCTGGCGATTGATGCTGATGATTTAAAGAGTCTTTCATGCAAGGCGATGAGGTGTAGCGATGATCTACACCCCACGTTCGATAACCTGCACTATCAATATGAATTTGGCCTGACTCATACACGCCTAAGCCCATGCTTAGCGCTTCACCATGATCAAGCCAAAACTGGCATAACTTTGCTTTTGTTTCTTGAATAGACTGTTGCTCTGCAATATCTGGATTTTCAGCACCAATACGAAAATCCAATGCAGCATTGAACACATGCTTTGATGAACCTGCTCCGCCAGCACATTGATTTAATGCATAATTTCGATACACCGAAGTGACTGAAAAATCAGTCACGATCTTTCGATCAACCAACTGATGAAGAATATTTAACGTTGGAATGATGTTGTTCCAAAGTTCCTGTGGCGGAACCTCATATTCTGGATAGTTACATTTTTGCCAATCCCTCGCTGTCTGAAAAAATTCGGCATCAGGAATATATAAATTCAACCCTTGGCTTTTTAAGAAATGCTTATATTTATAGATTTGCTGTTGATGTAAAGGCGCATTTCTCCAAATTAAATAACTTGGTGAAACAGCTTTTTGAGTTTTATAAATCGTTTGTTGTTGAATGTCTGATCGCTGCAACTGCTGACTCGAATGCGCTTTTTGTGTCGAATAAACACTCGCTTGGTGACAAGCGGATAAACACAAACTCAGCCCAAAGACACAAACTCTATTCATTTCTACTCAGTTATACGTGAACAATAATTTTGGCATGCACCGAACTTGCCGATGCATATTGTTATGTTATAACATAACAATATGCATTACAACTTAAGCACTCTTTACAAATGAATCTTGCACTGCTCCCAGATATTTCCGCTGAATCGATACAACTAAAAGACCATAACCATGCTTTAGATTGGGTTGGCATGGAGAACATTGCACTGCCACTTTATATAGAACAGACCCAATGCCAAAGCCAAATAAATGCCTACGTCAGCTTGGATGATCCTTTAGCCAAAGGCATTCATATGTCTCGTTTATACACACGCCTTTTAGAATTAAGCACGATTAAAAACCTAAATTTGCTAGATATTAAAGTTGCTCTACAAGATTTTTTAGCGAGTCATACTGGATTATCAACGAATGCAAAAATTGAGATCCATAGTGAACTTTATATCGAACGCCCTGCGCTAATCAGTAAGTTATCAGGTTGGAAAAGCTACCCTTTTGTGTTGACCTGTCAGCTAATCAAAGATCAATTTACCACCGAGTTAAAAGTTGAAATTCCTTATTCATCTACTTGCCCATGCTCTGCTGCACTATCACGCAATATTATTCAGCAACGCTTTAACTCTGCATTACAAAACCAAGAGATACAGCTAGATCAACAAGAAATTTTGAATTGGTTAAGCACCACTGATGCGATTGCTGCAACACCACACAGTCAAAGAAGTTTTGCCATTTTGAAATTTAAACTAAACCAAGAGATCAAGCATATTCCACTGATTTTATTTATTAATCAGGCGGAACAAGCCCTCATGACACCTGTTCAAACGGCGGTTAAACGCATCGATGAGCAAGCTTTTGCAATCGCTAATGGACAAAATCTAATGTTTTGTGAAGATGCTTTAAGACGTTTATACAGCACATTTATTCATCATCAATATATAAATGGCTTCAATTTCAAAGTCATTCATGCAGAAAGCTTACATGCGCATGATGCAGTTGCTCAAGGTTCATGGCAATGGTAGATGCATGTATTTTTAAACATATGGAACAGGGTTTTATAGGGCAAAAATTTGATTTTGATAATGTATTTTCGCAGATCAAATGGAATCAAGATGGGCTCATTCCTGCAATCACACAAGATAGTACCAGCAAAGAAGTACTGATGCTGGCTTGGGTTAATACCGAAGCCTTAACAGAAACACTAACCCAGCAACAAGTTTGCTATTGGTCTCGTTCACGTCAATGTTTATGGCGTAAAGGCGAAAGTTCAGGACATCGGCAATTTTTGGTTGAAGCCAGACTCGATTGCGATGGTGATAGCATTTTGTTTCTGGTGCTTCAACATGGCCCTGCTTGTCATACCAATCGTCCAAGCTGTTTTTATCTCGGAATCGGCAATCATCAAATTACCATTCTTAGCGAATCAACACTTTAATTTAATGGATGTAGACTTTCTATGCTTCGTAAAAATCCTTCTGGACATCTTCCCGTTATAGATGAATCAGCCTATGTTGATCAAACTGCGATTATCTGCGGCAAAGTGATTGTCCAAGCCAATGTTTTTATTGGTCCTTATGCCGTGATTCGAGCAGATGAAACGAATGAAAATGGTGAGATGGAACCCATCGTAATTGGCGCAAACTCTAATATCCAAGACGGCGTTGTGATTCATTCAAAAGCTGGTGCAGCCGTAATCATTGGCGAGAGCTCATCTATCGCGCATCGTTCTATTATTCATGGCCCTTGCAGTATTGGACATCATGTTTTTGTCGGTTTTAACAGTGTGTTATTCAACTGCAAAATTGGAAATCATAGTGCGATTCGACACAATGCCGTGGTAGATGGTCGTGATTTACCTGATCATTTTTATGTACCTGCCATGAGCTATATCAACCCTCAAACAGATTTAGCGCTTTATCCGCCAATCGACATTTCCATCAGTGAGTTTTCTGAAAGTGTGGTTACGACCAATATTGAATTGGTCAAAGGCTACAAGGCACTGCACAATGAGTTTTAGAAATTCTCCAGACATTATCATTCGCAATGCCAATATCGTGAATGAAGGGCAGCAACAAATCAGTGATGTGCTGATTCGTCATGGGCGGATTGAAAAAATTCAATCCAATATAACAGGTATTGTTCATGCAAAAAGTATTGAAGCTGATGGCAATTGGCTCATCCCTGGCATGATTGATGATCAAGTTCACTTTCGAGATCCTGGCTCACCGCAAAAAGGAAGTATTGCATCTGAGTCCTCTGCTGCGGTGATTGGTGGCATTACCAGTTATATGGATATGCCCAATACCAATCCAGCGACACTCGATCTAAAGACGTTGATGCACAAGAAGCAAATTGCAGCACAACATAGCATGGCAAATTATGCTTTTCATTTTGGTGTGAGTGCAGATAATTTAGAGGTTGTGGAACGACTTGATCCAAAACTGGTAAGTGGTGTAAAGGTGTTCATGGGCGCATCCACGGGCAACATGCTGGTGGATGATCCTAAAGTTTTGGAACGTTTATTTGCCAATGTCCCGACTATTTTACTCACCCATTGCGAATATACACCCCGCATCAAAGCCAGAGAAAAGCTGTTTTTAGAAAAATATGGAAGAAATATTCCAGCAGCAATGCATCCCAAAATTCGAGATAAACATGCTTGTTTTGAAAGTTCCAAACTAGCTGTTTTACTTGCAGAAAAGTATGGCACGCAGTTGCATGTCTTACATATTACGACTGCAAAAGAACTGTGTTTATTTAAAGACTTACCTTTAAACCGAAAACATATTACTGCTGAGGTATGTATTCATCATTTGAGCTTTGATGAATCAGATTATGCGGATCTTGGACATTTAATTAAATGTAATCCTGCAATAAAAACCCAACAGGACAAACAAGCACTGATTAATGCAATTGCTGAAAGCAATCGTTTGGACATTATAGGTACTGACCACGCTCCGCATACGTGGGATGAAAAGCAACAAAGCTATTTAGATGCACCCGCAGGCCTCCCCTTAGTGCAACATGCAATCCCCGCACTAATGGAATTGGTTGCAGATCAAAAACTAGATATCACAACAATGGTTCGAAAAACCTCTCATCAAGTCGCTGATCTATTTAAAATCAAAGATCGAGGCTATATTCGTGAAGGCTATTGGGCAGATTTAGTCTTCCTCAGAGAAAATACACAACAGCTCTCTGTTAAAGACCAACACAACTATATGCGCTGTAATTGGAGTCCTTTTGTAAATAAAACTTTCCGCTATAACGTAGATACAACAATCGTTTCAGGACAGTTGGCTTGGCATCAATCACAATTATTTTTAAATTGTCAGGGACAAGCTTTAGAAATAAATAGATGACCAAATAAGATCTTCAGAAAATCGAATCTTGCTCACAATATCTATTTATCATTCTTCGCAAGCATACTTTTGAGCACACCATCTTTAAATATAAAATGGTGTGCCAAAGCTGCGGCAGCATGTAAACCCACAAAGAAAACAAACATATTTCCCAGAAACTGATGAGCTTCGCCAATCAAATGATTTGAAGTTGTCAGCCCTGCTAAAGGAAGTTGCATCGAATATAAGTCGAATTGGGTAGTCATACTAGAAAGTGCCAGCCAGCCCATCACGGGTACAACAAATAATGATAAATATAAAACCAATCGAACCAACTTAAACAACATTTCTTGATAGCGACTAATTATCTTATTGTGTGGGAGTTGCTTTCTATAGCAATATACGGTTGTAACTCTGGCAATCGAAATAGCGAATACCAATAAGCCACTCATCACATGAACCTGTCCCCAAATCTTTTCGTGTAGTGGATTGCCACTACTAAAATAAGCAATCAATACAAGGCATAATGTCAGCCAATGCAAGATGATGATTGGTTTGGGATAGTTATTTTTCATCTCTTTTTACCTTTATTCTACACTTTATATGAAGTGAAACTTTCATCCGATTTATTTTAATGCAATGCTTTTGCTGCTTTAGGTTTAAAAATAATTAAACTTAAAATGATAAAAGTGAATAGCACAATTGAAGCACCTGCCCGACTTAAATCCAAACCACCTTGAGCGATTGGTTTATCCAGAAAATCACCTAAAACAGCACCTAATGGTCGAGTTAAAATAAATGCAGCCCAAAAAAGCATTGTTCTTGAAGCTTTTGTACCAAAATAAAGAATAATCAAAAATACAAGAAGACCACCAAAAATCAGCATTGCCCCTGTATAACCAAGTCCCTGAGTATCTGCTGTCCAATCTCCCAATGCTGTTCCGAGCGTTTGTGAAAACATAATGGTCAACCAATAAAATGCTTCATTTTTCGGAGATTGAATCGTATTGACTGCGATCGAACCGCAACTGAGATTCCAAATAAACAAAGATGCAGCAAGTAAAGCAGATAAAATGAGACTTCCGCCTAAATATCCAATACCCAAAGAACGATCAACAAAATCTGCAATAGTTGTTCCTAATGTGGTGGTGGCAATAATCGTTGCCCAATAAAAGAATGGATGATAACCCTTTGCTCTAATCTGAAAGACCACAAGCACGATGAAGAATACTGCGAAAATTGCTGTACTAATTAGATAACCTAGATTGAGTGACATTGAAAATGCATCGCCAGCGGTTTCACCTAAAGTCGTTGCAGCAATTTTTATGATCCAAAAGAGTAGTGTTACTTCTGGCACTTTACTGAGGATTTGCTCTGTATTTTTATCATTGATCATATTGTATTCCGATAAGAAAACAATCTAATTTGACCAAACAGTGCTGAATACAATCTTAAATCTGAGTAATAAAAAATGTACTCAGTTCTTAAAAACTCGGCACAATGATAAAATTAGCTATAGACCTTAAGCTACCTTGTTTAAAATATTATTGGCTCAAATAACGTACTTATCATTAGGCAAATTTTTTTATTTTCTCTTTACGGGATAAATATGGGTTACATTCTAAATTATCTAACCACTGCTTGATCAACTCAGATTTTAGATTTTCTTGTTCAAAAAAAGGCTGATAAATCTGTTCAGTTTTATACCCCTAACCGCGAAAAACATACCTCGTTACATAAAACTGGGTGCAGAAATGAGATACAACAAATAAAACTATAAGAACTTTATAGCTTAGGCTAAAAGTTCTTTCATAATTTTATAGAACAGCGAACAAGGATGAATAAAATGTTTGGCAAAATGATGCATCAGTCTTTGTTAATTAGTAACTTGATCGAGCATGCAGCAAAATATCATGCTGATACTTCAATTATTTCACGAGAAGTAAGTGGGCAAATCACCACAACCAATTGGCAGCAGGTTCAACAAAATACCAAACGCTTAGCAAATGCTTTTAAAACATTTAATTTGAATGAGGGTGATCGTCTAGCAACCATCGCATGGAATAACCATCGCCACTTAGAGTCTTGGTATGCCATTTCAGGTAGTGGTTTGGTCTGTCATACCATTAATCCTCGCCTGTTTCCTGAACAGTTGATTTTCATTATCAATGATGCTCAAGACAAAGCCATTTTCTTTGACACAACATTTTTACCATTAATTAATGCAATCAAAGACAAAGTTCCTACTGTTGAAAGATTTATTTGTCTCAGTGCTTTTGACGAAAAAGTTGCTGCGGCACTCCCTGAAGTTATTTTTTATGATGAGTTGATTCAGGATCAATCAACAACATTTGATTGGCCTCAGTTAGATGAAAACACCCCAAGCTCTTTATGTTATACATCAGGTACAACAGGTAATCCAAAAGGCGTGTTATACAGCCATCGCTCTACCTTACTTCATACCATGGCGATCTCGTTACCTGATTCTCTGAACTTATCGGCTAAAGATATTGTGATGCCTGTTGTTCCAATGTTCCATGTAAATGCGTGGGGAATTCCATATGCAACGGCGATGGTTGGTAGTTCGATTGTATTACCTGGTCCGAACTTAGATGGTGATAGCCTCGTTAACTTAATTGATGACTATAAAGTTACGGTAGCATTAGGTGTTCCTACAATTTGGCAAGGCCTGTTGGCCGCTGCAAAGAAAAAAGGTACACGTTTAGAAAGTATGGTTCGTAATGTTGTTGGTGGCGCTGCTTGTCCTCCATCAATTATTCGAGACTTTAAATATAATTATGATTGCGACACGATTCATGCTTGGGGTATGTCTGAAACTAGCCCACTTGGGACAGCGAACCAACCCAAAGCCAAACATTTTGCTTTAAATACTGAAGAGTTTGAACAATTACGTCTCACACAAGGCCGCCCACCTTTTGGTATTGAATTACGTATTGTAGATGGCGACAGTACGATCCCTCTTGAAAATGATGGTCAAACACAAGGAAACCTACAAGTTCGTGGTCCATGGGTTGTTGATCACTACTTTAATCAAGAAAAAAGCTCTTTAACAGTCGATGGTTGGTTTGATACGGGCGATATTGCAACGATCAATTCTGATGGCTATATGACTATTTGTGATCGGGCAAAAGACCTCATCAAATCGGGTGGCGAATGGATTTCTTCGGTCGAAATAGAAAATATTGCTGTAGGTCATCCTGACATTCGTATGGCTGCTGCAATTGCAGCAAAACATCCAAAATGGGATGAACGACCTATTTTAATTGCAGTCAAACAAGAAAATGCATCAATAACGGAAGCAGATATACTTGCATACTTTGAAAATAAAATCGCTCGCTGGCAGATTCCAGATGCAGTCATCTTTGTCGATGCACTTCCAGTCAACGGAACAGGGAAAATTGTCAAAGCAGAGCTTCGTGCACAATACGGCGATACGCTTTTGCAAAATGATGCGGTGGTCTAAGACCACCTTTTAGGTAAATTGAAATGAAGAACAAGAAACGGTTCTTCATTTCTGCTGTTTAAAGCAACTAGGTAGAAGCATGCTTGTTTGAAATGCATGTAAAGAAATCAATGACGACATTTTTCATCTGAATTTATGATTATTCCAAGCACTTTTTTTTGCAAAAATTTCACATATTTTACCTCACCTCTATCTCGATCAGATTGATAAGAAACTCGATAAAATTATGCAGACTAGCATCATAATTTCATTTTATGATGTTTAACTCAAAAACAGACTCTGCGAAGAGTCTGTTTTTCATTGAGTAGCTCAAAATTTTTAATTCATCTTAATCGTAAAAATAAATTTTTAAATGTTTAATATTAAAAACTTAATCATCATACAAATAATCAGACTACTGCTATTTATAGAAATAGTCTGATTAATTTAACGATAAATATTACCAGCTAAAACCAACACCAACACCGCCTGATTTTTCCTCTTCTGTCATTGCTCCACTTATACTTAAGCTCGTATTTTGATTCACCATGCGTTGATAACCAACGGCAATCGCTTTTTCATCTCCTTGGAATCCAGCCCCAACACCAATACGATTACGCCCTTGTAAACCGGATGTACTCACAGCCATATTCATCATTGCCGCACTCATTGCACCTTGACGGTCAAAGCGCTTGTCAACCTCTTGGAATCGACGGTCCGTTTCTAGTCGATAGTCTTTAAAACTACTTTCTAGACTATTAACACGAGTATCGGTATATGACTTGGCATTTGCTAATGTCTCTGCATTACCTTGCTTCATCTGGGCAACATTTACAGCGTCAGTATCTTGAGTCCCAGCTGCCACATTTGTGATCTGGCGTAAATTATTTGCTGAACCGACAGAAACGGTATTGTCACGATCATTAGTTGAATTATTGCCTAAAACAACCGCATTTTTAGCTTCAGTATCTACATTATTACCAAGTACAAAGGTATTATCACCTTTCACTGTATTGTCATTCCCAACAGCATAACTACCATTTCCACTCACTGTATTTGGATCACCAAATGCACCTGAACGATCACCTGAAACGATATTTCCTTTACCAACAGCTGTTGACTGATTGCCAGATACTTGTGTTCCTTCTCCTATTGCAGTTGATTGGCTTCCATTCGCAACAGCACTATCACCGATTGCGATTGCACCCGAACCTGATGCCTGAGCAGCATTCGGATTATTACTAGCTTGGTTTACATCAATATACGGATTTTTCTGAGAAGATAGCCACTCTTGTTCAGTACCTACAAAGCCATTTTCAACCGCAACTTCAAAAGCACTTAATCCCCGATCGCCCTTGTCACCTTTCAAACCATCTAAACCATTTAGACCGTCTTTTCCAGCAGCTCCTGTAAGGCCAGTATCACCCTTATCTCCTTTCGCTCCAGTTGCACCTGTTAAACCTGTATCTCCTTTGTCCCCCTTCAAACCATCTAAGCCATCTTTACCATTTACACCATCTGTACCAGCTGCACCTGTAAGGCCAGTATCACCCTTATCTCCTTTCGCTCCAGTTGCACCCGTTAAACCTGTATCTCCTTTGTCTCCCTTCAAACCATCTAAGCCATCTTTACCATTTACACCATCTGTACCAACTGCACCTGTAAGACCAGTATCACCCTTATCTCCTTTCGCGCCAGTTGCACCTGTTAAGCCAGTATCTCCTTTGTCACCTTTCAATGACGAAAGCCAATCTGTTTCACTACCTGTAAAACCATTATCTTGGGCTATATCATAGGCACTCTTACCATTCTGACCTGTACCAATATTTTCAGCTGTTGTTAAACGTGTATCTAAAGAAGATAATTTACTATCCACAGCGGCAAAGGCACTCCCAACGTCATTATAGTTATTGCCTTGGATGCTATAGGTTGGTGCAGTAAACACACCATTATTAAACGAAGACCCTCCCCCTAACATTCCTGTTAAGCTAATAGCTGATGTTGCAATGGCTGATTCCGCATTCGTAATTCGATTGATTGAACCAATAATTGCTTGCTCATTTTGTGAAGTACGATCTTCTATAAATGTTAGATCAGTTCTTAAATTACCAATTTCAGCCTCATTTTGACCTACTCGACCATCTAAAATATTTAGATCACTTTGCGTAAGGTTTAAGTCCGTACGTAAGTTTGTGACATCACCTTGGGTACTGGTCAAATCAGTACGAAGATTCGTGACGTCACCTTGAGTGCTCGTTAAATCGGTACGGAGATTCGTCACATCGCCTTGGGTACTGGTCAAATCTGTACGGAGATTCGTCACATCGCCTTGGGTACTGGTCAAATCTGTACGGAGATTCGTGACATCACCTTGAGTACTGGTTAAATCTGTACGTAAGTTTGTGACATCGCCTTGAGTGCTGGTTAAGTCGGTACGGAGATTCGTCACGTCACCTTGAGTGCTCGTTAAGTCTGTACGTAAGTTTGTGACATCACCTTGAG